>NZ_JAJSOZ010000003.1:0-374529 GCF_021282335.1 Bacillus sp. G16
TATTAATAGTAAATTATAGCATAAATAAAATTTTTTGTCAATGTTTTTGCTCTTTCTTCAGTCGTATGAACTTCCTTTATTTCATATGCTTACGTTCATTCTTTAGATAGCAGTTAAAAAAATCTTTTACAATGTTAAGAGTATGATGCTGGGTAAAACCGATATGTCCGGCCTCTTTTATTTTATACATAATGGCATCGTGGCCTGCTTTTTTTAGTCCGTGATAAAATTCAGCGCTTTGCTCATACGGAACGACGTCATCCTGATCACCATGCATAATAAGAATTGGCGGCGTCTTGCGATGTACATATTCAATAGGGCTGGCTTTTCTGGCTTTTTCCTTATGTTCCTGAATTGCCCCGCCAATAAGCTTTGATTCAGGAGAATGAGGGGAGTCATGGTCAAAAATAGACGGATATCGGCTCATTGTCAGTAAATCGGTCGGCCCAAACCAATCTGCAATGGCATGCACTCGACTCGATACATGTGCATATTCCCGGTTTCCATCGAATTCTTTTAATCCTTCAGTTAATCCCAGCAGTAGAGCCAAGTGCCCGCCGGAAGAATCTCCCCAAACCCCAATGTTTTGCGGATCAATATTGTATGCTGAAGCGTTGGCTTTTAAAAAACGTACTGCTGTTTTTACATCCTGCAGCTGAGCGGGGAAGACTGCATCGCCGCTTCCTCTGTACTGCACACTTGCGACGGTGTACCCCTCTTTTGCAAATTCAGCAAGCTGAGGCAAAAAGGCGTATGTATCCTGTTTTGTCCAGTCCCAGCCGCATCCTTGTAAATAAATTATTAAAGGGTAGGTTTCTTGGTTGCCTTTTTTGTCAAACAACGCATCCATTGGATCGCGGCGCACCAACAAATTTAATGTAAGAGTAGTATTTTCTACGGTTGAAAATTAAATATCAGGAATAAGTTGTACATATGAATTAACATTTTGCTCCCAATGAAGTTCTTTTATTTCTTTCATCTCATCAACTCCAGTATGAAATAGGGTTTATCTGTTGTAATAAACTTCATTACAACGGTTATAAAAAAAGTATGCTTACTGTGAAGCATTCCTTTTTTGAACGATTAATTCAGTCAGTTCTTTTACGCTTGTTTCCTTCAATATATTCTCCATGGCGTCTTGGGCTTTTAATAAAATGAGCTCGAGAACACGATGAATATTTGCTCCGACCAAGCAGTTTGGGTTGGGATTTTCATGGGAGTGAAAAAGCGCGCCTTCTTCAACAACTTCAGTGGCCTTATAGATGTCGTATAAAGTGATGACGTCTGCATCTTTTAATAAATAAGCCCCACCCGAACCCCTTTTCACATCGATTAGACCTGCTTTTTTTAATAAGCGGCTGATTTGGCGGATAATGACTGGATTGGTATTTACGCTGTCAGCCATTTGTTCTGAGGTGAGGTGATCCGTCCGCACATTTAATAGAGACAACATATGTACGGCTATCGTGAAGCGGGTGCTGATTCTCATGGTATCATCCTTTCGTTGTAATGATTATAATTACAACAGAAAAGAAAATCAATACATGTAACGAAAAAAAGCCTGAGAGATCTCAGGCTTTTTCTAATATTACAATCCAACAGCATTCCAGGCAGCTTCAACTTTAGCGGCATCAGTTGAGCCGTACAGATCACGGGCAGACTGAATAAGAGCTGCCTTTGCATCTTTGAACGTGGAAGAAGGCGTGAGGTACGTTGTTAACGCACGGTAATAGATTTGCTGTGATTTAGATACACCAAGCTTTGTAATGGTATTGTATGCGGCTTTGTTTGGAATTCCGCTGTTTATGTGTACGCCGCCATAATCGCCTTCATCTGTGTTTGGAAGGTTTTGATAATTGGCGTAATTGTCAGGCTGATCATATTTTGTCGGATTGGACAGGCTGCGGAGAGCAGGCTGGCTGACTGTAATGTCTTCACCAATGTCCCAGTCTTCTGTATCTGTAAAATAACCGAATACGTCAGAGAATGATTCGTTTAATGCCCCCGGCTGATTTTCATAAATCAAGTTGGCCGTTTCTTGAGTGACGCCATGTGTCATTTCATGTGCTGTCACATCTAATGAGCCGGAAAGCGGAGAGAAGAATGATCCGTCGCCGTCACCGTAAATCATTTGATCGCCTGTCCATGCAGCATTGTTATACCGAGTGCCATAGTGAACGGAAGAAACGATTTTACTGCCTTTGTTATCATAGCTGTTCCGTTTAAATGTTGAATAAAAATAATCGTACACTTTACCAAGGTTATAGTGGGCGTCAACGGCTGCCCGCTGAGATGAAGTTGTAAATGTATTAGTTGTGCTTGAGACAAGCGTTCCCGGAAGGCGGCTTTGTCTGTTTTGCAAGTCATATGTGATGATTTGAGTGCCTGTTGGTTTTGAAAGATCTCTTAGAACGTATTTTCCGCTCTCATAAGAGATGTTCAAAGGAACGGTTGCGCCCTTTAGAGTTGTTCCGCTTCCAGTGGCGGCAGCGTGTTCTACTTTATTTTGCTGTTTTAATATGCTGCCTGTTTCGGCATCAACTAAGACTTCCCAGTTTGCAGGTTCAGGCTCGATATAGCGAATCGTCACATCGTAAGCAAGACGATAGCTGCCGTCCTTTGTTTCTACCGCTTTTAACTCGGCTTTATCACTGTTTTTGGCCGTTCCGTTAGAAACAGCGTCAGGTGATTTGCCGATGGCTTTGAAAGCGAGTGCCAGCGCTTTTTCAGAAGAGACTTTTTGGCTGTTTTCTGTTTTGCCAGCAGATTGATTGTGTAATTCGCCATTGATCGCATAGACATTATCGGATTTATCGACGTGAACGATCACTTGTGAATCTTTAATAGGCACTCCGTTAACCACAGGCGCATATCGAAAGTGCTTGTACCCAAGGGCATCAGTCGTGCTTTCGACAAGCTTCAGCCTTTTGGTAGGATCACCTTTAAAAATGTTGCTGTTCTTCTTCAAAAACTGTTTGACAGCCTTGTCATTTGGTGCAGATAGTTCTGATTGCGCAATTGCGTTTTTGGAGAGGAAATTTGTTTGATTTTCTTTAAGCTGATGACTTTCAGCAGCCTGAACACCAGGAAGGCTGATTGACAAACTCATAAACGAAGCAGCGACAGCAACAGACAATTTCTTACCTAAACCCACAATAAATCCCCCTTTTTGAAAATACTGAAAAATCTTTATATCGTTATATTAAACTAGCATTCTGGAATACTCAACAAAAACTAACATAACTAGACAAAATTGATAGAATTGTCCTGTGTTTATTTTTGCTGAATAATATCAAGATGAGTCATGGGTCATGTGATAGTGCATTGCAAGTGTTATGTCTTTTTACATATCAAGGAGAAGATGAGAGATTTTTTTGTTTCTTATTGAAACTTTTTGACAAGCCGGCTGTCTAACCGACTGAGGCCTTAATAAGAAGTAAAGGATTGTTGTTCTTGTTGGAGTTATTCAGTCATTATGTATTGCATTTCGAACGTTATTTTATATTAAGCAGACAAAGCACCTTGCTGATTCAATGGTCCATTGTTGTTCTTGCGGGCTTATATCTATTGGTGCATCATCCTAAAATAAACCGGTACCGCACAATGTTCTTGGCAGGTGTCTTATTGCGGATTGTTTTGCTGGCCGGGGTATCTGTTGAACTCATTCATCAGGTACAAGTAACAAACTTTTCTAGCGCTTACTTGAGGGATGATGGAAATGAACTGCTGCCGCTGTTGCATTTTTTGTTATACGGATACGTGCTGCTGACGGCTTTTCACTATATGCTTGTGCTTCGTGATCATGGCGGAAAAGGCATGTTTTATACGTTTGATCTTGCCGTTGTCAGTTTGCCGATTGTACAAATGATATTCAGTTTCTTTTCGTTTTTGAAGGAATTCCCTGATGGGATCGAGCCGATTGATTTCGTGTTCCTGTTTTTAATCATCATTCTACCTATTTTGTTGAATGTACTGTTTTTCAAATTGTATTGGAGAACAAATAAGATTTTACTGGGTTTATTTTATACGCTGATTATCGGACTGCTTGTCCTGCTGCTTGCGCCATATCCTGAGCATATCTCGATTGACTATGGTGCAGTGATGCCATATACGATTTATTTGACAATGGAGGGATTTTTGATGAGCTATCATCTGTTCCAAAAGTCAGGAAAGGTTTATGTGCGTGTGAATAAGTGGCTGACGATGGCTGTCATTGTGTTTTTTATCTTGCTCTTAAATCCGATATATAACGTAGGAACGGCTGCTTTCGCTGTATCAAAGCCAGCAAATGTCCACGATTCATTCAATTTTGTAGGAGAGCACATTTCATCAGAAAAAGCGGAACAGATACTAAAGTCATTTTTTCCTACGGATGAGACATTGTATTTGCATGATACAAAGATGGATGTGCATTATTTCTACTCATTTGAAAGCATGAGCTATGAGGCTGAAGTGGATGAGGTGTCACAGCTGATTCTTAATTATCAGTACTTGAAAAAGCCGCGGGGAAAAACGCTGACTGATCAAGAGTACGTCCGGAAATCCGTTGCTTTCCTTGAACGGCATGGCCGTGTGTTAAACAAGGATCATGTCGAAACAGCGGTATCCAAAGAAGATGGCCAGACAGTCGTACATATATTCTTGAAAAATCAATTTCATAAAAAAGATAACGATGATGAAGGCACAGTATTTTATTGGGAAAAGGAAACCTTAATGGGCTTTGGTGAAGATCCTTCTATTTATCAGCTTAATACTCTTCAGCATGTTCATATCACAGAACGAGACATACACGACAAAGTGAAGGAAATGTTTGCAGTTTTAAACATACCGAAACAGCCTTATCAGATCACAGATATTGAAAGCAACAGCCTGCTTGGAAGTTTAGTGCAAGTTGAAACAAAAGACGGAATTGTTTTGGACTTTGAAAGCGAATCCGGCAGTTTACAAAGTCTTTCGCTTCCAACGAAAAAGAATATCTCATTGACAAACAGTCGGCTGCAACAGCAAATATTATTGGTCTTCGGTGCTGATGTATCAGAAATGAAGAAAAAAAGCAGGCAGAGTGATACGGTGGTGTATCATGACTCTTCTAAAACGTACGAGCTTTTTGAAGATCAAGGGCTGCTTAACGTTTATGTTTACAGCGATACACGCGATAAATCATTTCCTTATACGTATCGTGATGGAAAATTGGCTTATGAAAAAGTAGCTGCTGCATATCGGGATGTCATTTATAAAAAGCGCATGCGTCCGATTATCATTCAAAGAGGAAATGAACGCCATTATGCATGGCTGATCATTATTCAGCCGTTCGGGTCAAACCGCCATGATGCTTACGTGGTGGATGGAGAAACACAAGAGGTGAAAAGTCTTTATGAATCATAAAGAAAAAGAGTCTGTTTTTTTAGATTTATACGACCTATATAAAGAGGGTGAGCTAGAGGATGAATCAATGGAATGGATGAAACAGCATGAGCCCTTATATCAAAAGAGCGCGGACGGCTTAAAGAGTGAATCTTGTTTCAAGAGAAGCCCGGGTGCTGAAGAAGAGAACCAAATTAGACATATGAAAGTATACCTGTCTTCCATGTATATCTGTTTCATTTTATTGGCCATCTGGATGACGGTGTGGTTTTACTTTTAATGAAGCATAGGGATTCTATTGAGGACTTGTATCGACAGTATTACCAAGAAATTTTGAATTATTTATTCAGAAGGACTCATCACCTTGAAACAGCCAAGGACTTAGCGCAGGACACGTTTATGAAAGCTCTAAACGGTTTGTCTTCGTTTAGGGGGCATTCTTCCATCAGAACGTGGCTTTATACAATTGCACATCACACCTTTGTTAATTGGTACCGCAGGGATGTCAAATACCAATTTACTGATATCAGCAAAAATGAAGGGTTAACGCAGACAACTTATGAACAGCCTGAACAGTATCTGTCACGGATGGTAAAAAACGAAACACTTCGGCAGGAGCTCCTGCAGTTAAAGGATCAGCATCAATCCGTTTTGATTTTAAGAGAATTCCAAGAGCTTTCTTATGAAGAAATCGCGGAGATATTAGGATGGAGTCTTTCAAAGGTGAAAACCACACTTCACCGGGCCAGATTAGAGCTTAAGAAAAACATGGCGAAAAGAAGAGAGGAGGAGGGGATATGACCTGCTTTCTAGTAAGAGACCTGCTTCCTCTGTATCTTGAAGGTGATTGTAAAAGAGAAACGGAACACGTCATTGAAGAGCATTTAAAAAACTGCAGCAGCTGCAGAGAAATGTTTGACATGATGGCTGAGCCTTTTGAATTGGAAGGTGAACAGGCCGTTGAGGAGAATTTTCTGCCGGAAGAGGAAATACGGTTTAAACAGAGGTACTACGGTTTGCTGATCGTTAAAGCTGCCTGCTGGTTTGGAGCGGCGGTTGCCGTGATGCTGATCATCAAACTGCTGATATAAGGAAAAGCGCTTGCCGGAAAACGGACAAGCGCTTTTTTAGATTAAGCTTGGGGATGAATCATTTCGTAGATTGCGGCAAGCTGTTCTTGTGACAGAGCACCGAAGAGTTTTTCGTAAACGTCAGCTTGCAGAGGTGTCGCGCCTGCTTGTACCGCTGCATCTTTATCATAGCTGTATACACCGTCCTGTAATACAATTGCTGCTTGAAGAATGTGGATCTTTAGGGAAACAGCAGAGAAAAATTGTTCAAGTGCGAGTGCTTCTTTTTCTGTGAAGCCAAGTTCAATTGCTTTTTCTGTATCAAATTTGTAATTTCCATCTTCGACATACACACATTGTGAAACAACATTGAAAAATTCTGATGTCGACTCCCATAATGTTGCGATTACTTGAGCCTCTTCTTTTGTCATTCCTAGCTCGACAGCTTTTTCACTGTCAAAATAATACACACCGTCTTGTTCGTATATACATTGATTTAATATATCAATGAATGTATTGAGATCTTCGTTTGTGATTGTCTGATGTTGAACATGAACAGCAGTGTTATCAGCCAATGTTTTTGCGCTGGCTGCATCAGGGCCGAACGTTAATAGAGCAGCTGAGGTCATTGCGGCAGTCGTTAGCATAGCTTTTTTTACAAATGTTTTCTTCATGTTTCTTCTCTCCCTTTTATGAATTGTGTTACAAATTCCATTATAGGGAGAGATTAGTATGAGAAAAATAGGCTCTATGGTATTTTATGTATGTCGTTGCCGAACTACTTTTGGCCGTCACATGTGTAATCGTTAGAACGATTGTCTATGTATGGATCCTGTTTTGCATCTTCCCGACTAAGAAACAGGGGAGATAAGACTTAATGAAATAAAAAACACCGCTTTCTTTGCGGTGTTTTTTGATTACAATGTCTCCAGCGGGGCAATGCTTTTAATCAAGCAAGCCCTGCTCGCGCATTTTCTTTTTTAATGTAAATCCGCCGCCCATAACGGCGCAAACAAGTACAATGCTGGCTGCAATGCCTATTGCGCTTTTTTCAGCGATAAAGACGCCGATCAGCATAATGCTGAAAACCGCTGCAAATGCAAATAATAGTAAAAGCCAATTCATTTTTTTCATATTTTCCATCCCCTTTTACGTCTTATAATAAGTTTACAGAAAAACGTGACGCTTTTAAAGAGGATGTGTGGTATAATATGAAAGTTATCTAATTTTATTAGGAGATGAAAAAGTGAAACTTCGAAATGATCTTCGCAACATCGCGATTATTGCCCACGTTGACCATGGGAAAACGACTCTAGTCGATCAGCTTTTACATCAGGCTGGTACGTTCCGTGCCAACGAACAGGTTGCTGAACGCGCAATGGACTCTAATGATCTTGAACGCGAACGCGGCATTACAATTTTGGCGAAAAATACTGCGATTAACTATAAAGATACACGCATCAATATTTTGGATACCCCTGGACACGCAGACTTTGGGGGAGAAGTAGAACGAATTATGAAAATGGTTGACGGCGTAGTGCTTGTCGTTGACGCATATGAAGGCTGTATGCCTCAAACTCGTTTCGTTTTGAAAAAAGCTCTTGAGCAAAACCTGAACCCGGTTGTTGTTGTAAACAAAATTGACCGTGACTTTGCTCGTCCTGAGGAAGTTATCGATGAGGTTCTTGATCTGTTCATTGAGCTTGATGCTAATGAAGAGCAGCTCGAGTTCCCAGTAGTATACGCTTCCGCGATTAATGGAACAGCGAGTCTTGATCCAAAACAGCAGGATGAAAACATGGAAGCTTTATATGAAACGATTATTAAGCATGTTCCGGCACCTGTTGATAATGCAGAGGAGCCGCTTCAATTCCAAGTTGCCCTTCTTGACTACAACGACTATGTAGGCCGTATCGGTATCGGACGCGTTTTCCGCGGCACGATGAAAGTCGGCCAGCAGGTTTCTCTTATGAAGCTTGACGGAACGGCTAAATCATTCCGTGTAACAAAAATTTTCGGTTTCCAAGGCTTAAAGCGTGTGGAAATTGAAGAAGCAAAAGCGGGAGACCTCGTTGCGGTTTCCGGTATGGAAGATATCAACGTTGGTGAAACGGTCTGTCCTGTAGACCATCAAGATCCGCTTCCGGTGCTTCGTATTGATGAGCCGACACTTCAAATGACATTTGTCGTAAATAACAGTCCGTTTGCAGGCCGTGAAGGCAAATATGTAACGGCCCGTAAAATCGAAGAGCGCCTTCAGTCACAGCTTCAGACGGATGTGAGCTTGCGTGTCGAGCCTACAGCTTCTCCTGATGCTTGGGTTGTTTCCGGACGCGGTGAGCTGCACTTGTCAATTTTAATTGAAAATATGCGCCGTGAAGGCTATGAGCTTCAGGTGTCAAAACCTGAAGTTATCATCAAAGAAATCGACGGTGTACGCTGTGAGCCTGTTGAGCGTGTACAAATCGATGTTCCTGAAGAGCATACAGGTTCTGTCATGGAATCAATGGGTGCCCGCAAAGGCGAGATGGTTGATATGATCAATAACGGTAACGGCCAAGTCCGTCTCATCTTTACAGTTCCTTCCCGCGGATTAATCGGTTACTCTACAGAGTTCCTGTCATTAACACGCGGATTCGGTATTCTGAACCATACGTTTGACAGCTACCAGCCGATGCAGGCGGGCCAAGTCGGCGGACGCCGTCAAGGTGTGCTTGTGTCAATGGAAAACGGAAAAGCGACATCTTATGGTATTCAAGGAATTGAAGATCGCGGTGTCATCTTCGTTGAGCCGGGTACTGAAGTATACGAAGGAATGATCGTTGGAGAGCATAACCGTGACAACGATCTTGTTGTTAACGTCAGCAAAATGAAACAGCAGACGAACGTCCGCTCTGCGACAAAAGATCAGACAACTACAATCAAAAAAGCGCGCATCATGTCTCTTGAGGAGTCTCTAGAGTACTTAAACGAAGATGAATACTGTGAAGTAACACCTGAATCCATCCGTTTAAGAAAAAAAATCCTCAATAAAAACGAACGTGAAAAAGCAGCTAAAAAGAAAAAAACAGCAGGATTGTCTTAATCTCTTGCAGAATTTGAAAAGATAGAACCCGCACGTTTGCAGGGGAGGGAATCTTTTTGAATGACGTAAATGAACGCCTGTCGTTCTTCGCCGCTCTATATCAAGTAGACCGGCAGCCTGCGGCAGGCATGTGGCTGCTGTACGGCACGATTTTTGTGTTGGCCGTTATTGTGTTTAAGCTTGGTTTTGCTAAACGGCTTCCGGTATTAAAATCAGCAGTGGTGTATGTATTTCTGGCTTTGGGCTGCACTGTTTTGACCTTTTTAGGAGTGTTTTTGCCCGTGGCAGAGGGATTGGTCGTCGCTGCGCTGATTTTAATCATTTACAAAATTCGGCTGTATCAGTCAAAAAAAGGACAGTCTGCAAAATCATAAAAAGACTCAGCTGAGAAGCTGAGTCTTTTTTGTTCTGTATGGTAAAGCGGTTGCTTTATTTTTTGACTTTTTCTTTCTTCTGCTGTCCCGGATGAAAAGTGAATTTTCCCGTTTTCAGCCGTTCTTCTGTTTTTTTGGTAATCCGGTCGTGGCATTCCTGACACATATATGTATGGATTGGGCGGTTTCGAAGCCGTTTCGCGATCAGGGTATCATCATCAATAGTTTCAATTTTATCGCAAATAGAACATTGGACCCTCATCATATCACCTCTTTCACTAACATGTATTATAGCACGGATCAGAAGCTGTCCAAAATAAGAAAAAGCTAAAGCGCGAGGCTATAGCTTAATCATTGGTATTCTTTTTCATATGATGATCAGATTGATCGTTTTGCTCCTGATCCATTTCCTGCTGTTGCTTTCTGTTTAATTGATCATTTTGCTGCTTTGTTTGCGGCTCGTCTTCATTATCAATCACATCGTTAGGCACTTCCGGAAGCACTCGGCCGACAATCGCAGCCAATTCATCTAATATGCCTGTCACTGGACGGCCTTCACTGATCTCTCTGCTCATTTCATTCAGGCGGCTGACCGTATCTGGGTCAGCAATGACAACCGCGTTGGCGCCGTATCGATCATTTTTTAGAGCTTGGGCTACAGAATATTTAATGGTTTCCACTTTGCTTCTGTCCAAAGTATCATCGACGTCAATCCCCACAACGGCATATCCTCCGAGCACAACGGCTGTTGCATCCTTGACATCAGGGATTTTTTCAGCAACGCTGACAAGATGCTTGGCAATATCCGTTCTTGTTCCATTGTCTTTTGTCTCCTGAGTTGTGTCCTTTACGTGAATCGGTTTGGTTTCCTGCTGTCTTGTTGATTCTTCTTCAACATTTTGATCCTGTCTTCCTTGCTGGTAGGCACATGCGGACAGGATAAGCGTCAGCTGTATGATAATGAAAAGAATTCGCACTTGCGGGTTCCCTCCTTGAGATACATTCATTAATTTTATTGTTGAATTAACCTTCTATCTTTATGCACAAAAACATATATTTTAGCAGGCATTCACCTTTTTCATCGTAAGAGAAGCAGGAAGAACTTTGACCCTTATATCAGGAGGCTGAGACTTGAGTAAAATTTATGTGTTAGATACGAATGTGTTATTACAGGATCCTAACGCGATATTTTCTTTTGAAGAAAATGAGGTTGTCATCCCTGCTGTTGTATTAGAAGAGGTTGATTCAAAAAAACGGTATATGGACGAAGTTGGGAGGAATGCAAGGCACGTATCTAAGCTGATCGATGCGCTAAGGCAAAAGGGCAGGCTGCATGAGCAGGTCCCGCTCCACACTGGGGGCACACTGAGAATTGAACTGAATCATCGTTCGTTTCACCAGCTGCAAGAGATCTTTATTGAAAAAACGAACGATAATCGTATATTAGCTGTTGCGAAAAACTTAAGCCTTGAGGAAGAAACGAAGGAAGATGGCAGGGCGGTTATCCTTGTCAGCAAGGATGTATTGGTCAGAGTTAAAGCAGACGCAATCGGGCTGCATGCTGAAGATTTCTTAAATGACCGGGTTGTGGATAATGATGAAATGTACAGCGGCTATAAGGATTTATATATCAGCCAGCAACTGCTCAGCTCTTTTTATGGGAAAAATCAAATTTCAGTAAATGATTTAAAACAGCACGCATTTTATCCGAATCAATTCGCATTAATGAAGGATGAGCTGGGAGGATCATCCTCAGCTGTCGGAATTGCAGATAAAACAGGAAAGGTCTTAAAAAGGCTTGTATTTGATGATGAACATGTATGGGGAATCAGGCCGAAAAATGTACAGCAGACAATGGCATTAGAGCTTTTGCTGCGTGAAGATATTCCGCTCGTCACCCTGATCGGAAAAGCAGGAACCGGCAAAACGCTTTTAGCATTGGCGGCGGGGCTATTGCAGACAGAAGACTTAGGAATATATAAAAAGCTGGTCGTCGCAAGACCGATTGTTCCTGTTGGCAAAGACATCGGATACTTGCCCGGCGAAAAAGAGGAAAAGCTAAAGCCTTGGATGCAGCCGATTTTTGACAACTTAGAGTTTCTGTTTAATGCGAAAAAACCGGGGGAGCTTGAGGCCATTCTGTCGGGTATTGGCTCAATTCAGGTTGAGGCGCTGACTTATATCAGGGGGAGAAGTATTCCAGATCAATTTATTATTATTGATGAAGCACAAAATTTGACCAGGCATGAAGTGAAAACGCTGCTGACGAGAGTCGGTGAGGGCAGTAAAATTGTCTTAATGGGCGATCCTGAACAAATTGATCACCCATATTTAGACAGTTTGAACAATGGTTTGGCCTATGTGGTTGAGCGATTTAAAGGACAACCCATCTCAGGCAGCGTGAAGCTGTTAAAAGGTGAGAGATCAGGTCTCGCTCAGCTGGCCGCTGACTTGCTGTAATACTAAACGATTTCAATTTCTTTTATATGGGTGATCGGCTGTTCGTGATCAACTGGATCTTCAAAGTAAATATGTACGGGGCCACCTTCTTGAATCGGCTCGCCTGCTTCACTGAAATGGACAATACTGTTCAGAGCGGTTTCAAGAGGAACGGCGGCCTTTCCCGAACTTGTGACGAATACGCATTGTGTCGCGGAGCTGAGCGGCTCGGCATTTTTCAGAACAGTTCCAAGTTTCATTGCGAAACTGCCGTTCATCAGTTTTTGCTTCTCGAATTGTTTTTCCGTCTTTAATGTTGGCGGCGCAATCCGGCCTTCTCTGATCACGCGTTCAGGATCAAGATCCGATTCATCCCCGGCTGATTGTAAATGTATGTCTTGACCGTCCCCTTTGCGGTCAAACGAAAATTTGCGATCATCAAAAATCCATACACTCGGATCAATGGTGATCGGATATGTAACATTGCCTTTTACTTGTATAACACTCATGATATAACCCCCTTCTCTCAAAATTATAAAAGTTTTCGCATGAATTGTCACTTTGTGTACAAATTATGTGTATTGAAATGCTCAGGGAGCGAGGGTGGTTGCATGGTATGCCGGCATAATGACGAGCTTGAAGCCTTAGTAAAAGAGGCAAAAAAGGTGACAGACAAGGGGGAAGTAGCCAGCTATATTCCCGCCTTGGCAAAAGCTGATAAACACGATCTGTCAGTGGCGATTTATTATTCCAATAATGCTTGTCTGTCAGCGGGTGACGTAGAAAAAACATTTACGCTTCAAAGTATATCGAAAGTCCTCTCACTTGCATTGGTGTTAATGGAATACGGCAAAGATAAGGTCTTCAGTTATGTCGGACAGGAGCCGACCGGTGATCCGTTTAATTCAATTATCAAGCTGGAAACAGTGAATCCGAGCAAGCCGTTAAACCCTATGATCAATGCCGGGGCATTGGTCGTGACAAGCTTGATTAAAGGGAAGACGGTGAAAGAGAGACTTGATTATTTGCTTTCTTTTATCAGAAGGCTGACAAACAACCGAGAGATTACATACTGCCGGGAAGTGGCTGAATCCGAATACAGCACGTCAATGATTAATCGGGCAATGTGTTATTATATGAAGCAGTACGGCATTTTTGAAGATGATGTAGAAGCTGTAATGGATTTATACACGAAGCAATGTGCGATTGAGATGAACAGCCTGGACTTGGCGAAAATCGGATCTGTATTCGCGCTGAACGGCAGACACCCTGAGACTGGGGAGCAAGTCATCTCAAAAGATGTTGCGAGAATTTGCAAAACGTTTATGGTGACGTGCGGAATGTACAATGCAAGCGGGGAATTTGCAATTAAGGTCGGAATTCCTGCAAAAAGCGGCGTATCCGGAGGGATTATGGGCATTTCGCCTTACGATTTCGGGATCGGCATTTTCGGCCCGGCATTGGACGAAAAAGGGAACAGCATTGCGGGTGTAAAGCTTTTGAAAATAATGTCTGACATGTACAGGCTGAGTATTTTTTAATTTATGGCATCTGCTTAAATCCTCTTGCATTTTCTGCTCATACCCTTTATGATAAATAGAAGAATTAGGTACTCGCCTGGGGAACGGAGGGATACTTTTGGCTTCAGAGATGATAGTTGACCATCGGCAAAAAGCTTTTGAGCTCTTAAAAGTTGACGCTGAGAAGATTTTGAAGCTGATCCGAGTACAAATGGATAACTTAACGATGCCTCAATGTCCTCTATATGAAGAGGTTTTAGATACTCAAATGTTCGGGCTTTCGAGGGAAATCGATTTTGCTGTCCGCCTGGGATTGGTTGATGAAAAAGACGGTAAAGACCTTTTATACACATTGGAGCGCGAATTGTCTGCTTTACATGACGCGTTTACAGGTAAATAAATGATAAAACTCAAACTTATTAACAGTTTGGGTTTTTTTATAACCGCTAATTTTCTCTCATCTCCTTAAAGACGGTCTTTTTTTACACATTCCTTCCGAATCGTATAGAGATTCTTCGTCTCGTTTGATAAATTGTAGTAAAATAAAAAAAAGAAATACATAAAAACCATAGATAATGGAAGTTAGAAGCAGGGAAGAGGATGTTATGTTAAAAAAAATGCTAAAATCTTATGATTACTCACTGATATTCGCAATTGTTTTATTATGCGGATTCGGTTTAGTGATGGTATACAGCTCAAGCATGATTACGGCTGTTTCTCGGTATGGAGTAAGCAGTAATTTTTTCTTCATGCGGCAGCTGTTTGCTTTAATTGCGGGTGGCGCTCTTTTTATTCTCATGGCTTTGTTTCCTTACAAAGCACTGGCTCACCAGAAGTTTCAGAAGGGGATGCTGCTTGTTTCTGTTCTGGCGCTTATCTCGCTGTTCGTATTCGGGCATGTTGCCGGAAACGCACAAAGCTGGTTTAAAATTGGCGGATTGAGTTTGCAGCCGGGCGAATTTGTCAAGCTGGTGGTCATATTATATCTTGCAGCCGTATACGCCAAAAAACAAAGCTATATTGATCATCTGTTAACGGGAGTGGCGCCTCCAGTGGTGATGACAATCATTCTTTGCGGATTGATTGCTATGCAGCCTGACATCGGTACAGCGTCGATTATCGCTTTAATTGCAACATGCATGATTTTGTGCTCAGGTTTCAGCGGAAAAACGTTGGTAAAGCTTATTTTGTTGGGCGGGATTGTTTTAATACTGGTCAGCCCGATTATTTATTTAAATAAGGACAAGATCCTAACAGAAAAGCGTTTAGATCGTTTTGAGAGCCTTGAAGACCCGTTTAAATATGCGGATTCATCAGGATTACAAGTGATCAATTCATATTATGCGATCGGCTCAGGCGGTATTTTCGGTCTGGGACTCGGTGAAAGTATTCAAAAATACGGATATCTGCCTGAATCACATACTGACTTTATCATGGCCGTGATTGCTGAAGAACTAGGTATTTTTGGGGTATTGTTTGTGATTTTCCTATTGGGTTTTATCGTAATAAAAGGCTTTTATATTGCCAGGAAATGCGAGGACCCGTTTGGAAGTCTTCTAGCGATCGGCATTTCGAGCATGATCGCCATACAATCGTTTATTAACCTTGGCGGTGTCAGCGGATTAATTCCGATTACGGGGGTTACGTTGCCATTTATCAGTTACGGGGGCTCTTCTTTAGTGCTGCTGCTGGCGAGTATGGGGATATTAGCGAATATCAGCATGTTTGTGAAATATTCAGAGAATAAGAAAAAGAGAGAGCCCTTGGCGCCGAAGGGAATGAAAAAGAAACAGCTCAAAAAAACTGTTTATCTGTAAAAAACAAGTGTGTACATGGGAAGGATATTTCGCTATGATAGATTATATTCCATTCGGGTAAGGGGGAGAAAAGTTTGTCTCAGCAAACGATACAAAAAGTATTAGTAGCAAACAGGGGAGAAATTGCAATCCGAATATTCCGGGCTTGTACCGAATTAAATATTCGTACTGTTGCGGTCTATTCAAAAGAAGATTCCGGTTCCTACCATCGGTACAAAGCGGATGAAGCATACCTGGTCGGTGAAGGGAAAAAACCGATTGATGCTTACCTGGATATTGAGGGTATCATTGATATTGCGAAAAGAAACAAAGTCGATGCGATTCATCCGGGATACGGTTTCTTATCTGAAAATATCCATTTCGCGAAACGATGTGAAGAAGAAGGCATCGTATTCATTGGTCCAAAATCCGGGCATCTAGATATGTTTGGTGACAAGGTAAAAGCGCGTGAGCAGGCAGAAAAAGCCGGAATCCCTGTGATTCCCGGAAGCGACGGTCCTGCAGAAACGCTTGAAGCAGTCGAACAATTTGGACAAACTAACGGTTATCCGATTATCATTAAAGCTTCGCTTGGCGGCGGCGGCCGCGGTATGCGGATTGTCAGATCTGAAAGTGAAGTCAAAGAAGCATATGAGCGTGCAAAATCAGAAGCAAAAGCAGCCTTTGGCAATGATGAAGTTTATGTAGAAAAATTGATTGAAAATCCGAAACATATTGAGGTTCAGGTGATTGGAGACAAGCAGGGCAATGTCGTCCACCTTTTTGAGAGGGACTGTTCTGTTCAAAGACGCCACCAAAAAGTCATTGAAGTGGCACCGAGTGTCTCGCTGTCACCTGAATTGAGAGATCAGATTTGTGAAGCGGCAGTTGCGCTTGCGAAAAATGTAAACTATATAAACGCAGGTACGGTTGAATTCCTTGTTGCAAACAACGAGTTCTACTTTATTGAAGTAAACCCTCGCGTACAAGTTGAACATACGATTACAGAAATGATTACAGGTGTCGACATTGTTCAAACACAGATCCTTGTTGCCCAAGGGCACAGCCTTCACAGCAAAAAAGTAAATATTCCTGAGCAAAAGGACATTTCTACAAACGGCTATGCCATTCAGTCACGGGTTACGACTGAGGATCCGCAAAATGATTTCATGCCTGATACAGGAAAAATCATGGCTTACCGCTCAGGCGGCGGTTTTGGTGTCCGTCTTGATACCGGAAACAGCTTCCAAGGAGCCGTAATTACGCCGTATTATGATTCACTTCTCGTTAAGCTATCCACTTGGGCTTTAACGTTTGAACAGGCGGCGGCCAAAATGGTCCGAAACCTTCAGGAGTTTAGAATCAGAGGCATTAAAACAAACATTCCGTTTCTTGAGAACGTTGCAAAGCATGAGAAGTTCCTGACAGGGCAATATGATACATCTTTCATTGATACAACACCTGAATTATTTATTTTCCCTAAACAGAAAGACCGCGGAACGAAAATGCTCACTTACATCGGCAATGTGACAGTGAACGGGTTCCCTGGAATCGGTAAAAAAGAAAAACCGGCGTTTGACAAGCCGTTAAACGTAAAAGTAGACGTTGATCAGCAGCCTGCCAGAGGGACAAAGCAAATTCTCGATGAAAAAGGTGCTGAAGGGCTTGCGAAATGGGTTAAGGAGCAGAAATCTGTCCTTTTAACTGATACGACATTCAGGGATGCCCACCAATCGTTATTGGCGACGAGATTCAGATCTCATGATTTGAAAAAAATCGCGAATCCGACGGCTGCTTTATGGCCTGAGCTATTCAGCATGGAAATGTGGGGAGGCGCGACCTTCGATGTAGCTTACCGATTCCTGAAAGAAGATCCGTGGAAGCGTTTGGAGGACCTTCGCAAGGAAGTGCCGAACACCTTATTCCAGATGCTGCTTCGTTCATCAAATGCGGTCGGCTATACGAATTATCCGGACAATGTAATTAAAGAATTTGTCAAGCAATCGGCTCAAGCCGGTATTGATGTGTTCCGTATTTTCGACAGCTTAAACTGGGTAAAAGGGATGACGTTAGCCATTGATGCTGTTCGGGATACCGGCAAAGTGGCAGAAGCAGCGATTTGTTACACGGGAGATATTCTTGACAAGAACCGCACGAAATATGATCTTGCTTATTATACGTCGATGGCGAAGGAGCTTGAGGCTGCCGGAGCCCATATTCTCGGAATTAAAGATATGGCGGGACTGTTAAAACCGCAGGCTGCATATGAACTCGTTTCTGCATTGAAAGAGACGATCGACATTCCGGTTCACCTTCATACGCATGATACGAGCGGTAACGGTATTTTTATGTATGCGAAAGCTGTTGAAGCCGGCGTTGATATTATAGACGTGGCGGTCAGCTCAATGGCGGGATTAACGTCTCAGCCTAGCGCGAGCGGATTTTATCATGCGATGGAAGGCAACGCCCGCCGTCCGGAAATGAATGTTCAAGACGTTGAATTGCTGTCCCAGTATTGGGAGTCAGTGCGTAAATATTATAGTGAATTTGAAAGCGGAATGAAGTCTCCGCATACTGAAATTTATGAGCACGAAATGCCTGGAGGCCAATACAGCAACCTGCAACAGCAGGCGAAAGGAGTAGGCCTTGGCGACCGCTGGAATGAAGTTAAGGAAATGTACAGACGCGTCAACGATATGTTCGGTGACATCGTGAAGGTAACGCCTTCCTCTAAAGTAGTCGGAGATATGGCGCTCTACATGGTGCAAAATAATCTCACTGAAAAGGACGTTTACGAAAAAGGCGAATCATTAGATTTCCCTGATTCTGTAGTGGAGCTTTTCAAAGGAAATATTGGCCAACCACATGGCGGATTCCCGGAAAAACTCCAAAAGCTGATCTTAAAAGGCCAGGAGCCGATTACGGTCAGACCGGGAGAGCTGTTAGAGCCGGTATCCTTTGAAGCAATCAAACAGGATTTTAAAGAGCAGCATAACTTGGAGATTTCAGATCAAGATGCTGTGGCGTATGCCCTTTATCCTAAAGTCTTCTCTGATTATGTGAAAACGGCAGAAAGCTATGGAGACATTTCGGTATTAGATACGCCGACATTCTTCTATGGCATGACCTTAGGTGAAGAAATAGAAGTGGAAATTGAGCGCGGAAAAACATTGATTGTCAAGCTGATTTCAATCGGTGAGCCTCAGCCTGATGCCACTCGCGTCGTTTATTTCGAACTGAACGGACAGCCGCGCGAGGTTGTCATTAAAGACGAAAGCATCAAGTCTTCCGTTCAGGAAAGGCTGAAAGCGGACCGGACAAACCCAAGTCACATCGCAGCTTCTATGCCTGGAACAGTTATTAAGGTATTGACTGAAGCAGGTACAAAAGTCAATAAAGGTGATCATTTGATGATCAATGAAGCGATGAAGATGGAAACAACGGTTCAGGCGCCTTTCTCAGGAACAATCAAGCAGGTTCATGTCAAAAATGGCGAGCCGATCCAAACGGGAGATCTTCTTCTTGAAATTGAAAAAGCATAATAAACTGGAGTGTATATCATTGGATATACACTCTTGTTTTTTTTAAAGCGGAGTGAAACCGTTGAAAGTGTGTGTATGGTTTTAAGGCTTGAAGACAATTCAGCACTGTCACAAGTCATTTTCTATTCAAAACAAAAAACAGAACTTATCTGCTGCCGATCTTTCAGGTAGATCAGTACTTTATAAACTTGAAGTATGATATAAGCTATGAATATCTCTTTAAGACTCAATCTGTTTTTTTTTAAATGAGGCGCGGCAAAAGGCTTTACCTGCACATTTTTTATCATGAAGCGATACAGATGGACTCATATGAAATTGATGAGTTTTCTATAATCAGGATGATGCAGGTTACGGAGCGCACCGATCCGCTCATTGATCATCAAGTTCAGCGACTAGCGATGGAAGCGTATGAAGCGGCAAAAAAAAAGACCAAAGCGTAGGGCTTTGGTCTAGAGTCGTTATGATTGTCTGGATTCATAACGGAAACGTGCAATTAATAATAAGAAATAGCATAGAACGCCAAACAGGCAGGCTATAAAGAACGAGTGGGCAAGTGCAAAACCCAGAGCGAGTTCAGTGTATACGATCATAATACCGGACAGCGCCTGTAATGTGATAAAAATAAGACATGAGATCCAGCCCCAAAAGATCTGTTTTTGATCTTTATAGGAAGTAATAGCATGAACAGCGGCAACAATAATCCATACAAACAACAGCAAGGCTGCTGCTCTGTGGCCCATTTGCACCCATTCATGGAATTGAGTCGGAAGTCCATTGTTCAGCGGACTGCACAGCGGTACATCAGGACATGCCAAGCTTGACTCGGTATGTCTTACATATGCACCAGTATACACAACGATATAGGAATATATTAAAATCCCTATCATGTGAAATTGCATTGTTTTGCCGATTTGAAGTGGCTTAACCAGTTTTCTAACTGATTTATCAGCTTCAAATATGAGCAATGTCAAAATGAGCACTGAAGCGAAAGAAATCAATGAGATGCCAAAGTGAAGCGCCATAATCAGCGCGTTTGAACCGAATACGACAGCCAATGCGCCAAGCAGTGCCTGTAGAAATAAAAAGATAATAGACATGATCGCGAGAAACGTTGTTTCACGGAAAATAGGCGTGATTTTTCTCCAAGACCAAAACGCAAGGCTTAACACAAGGATAATAGAAATCCCGCTTGCGAATCTGTGGCTCCATTCAATAATTGAAGCCGGATTCAGTTCAGGGAAAAAACGGCCGTGACACAGCGGCCACTGTCTGCCGCATCCTTGGCCGGAACCTGTTTTTGTAACGAGGGCACCCCCGATTAAAACAATAAGCATGACAAATGTTGTCAGAACACCGAGAGCTTTTAATGCTTTATTCATACAATATTCACCTTCTCAACATACTGCTGCAATTTTATATACGTTCCAAGTGTAAGCGAATATGTGTTTTGTGGCAATTCTTAGAGCCTTTTGTTCACAAAAATATAATAGAATGACGGCTTCCGGAAAATGTACACTTGATTATTCATGCCGGGTCTGATAGAAATAAGGTAAACGCACTGCCGATTTGGTGATTGCCTTCATCTTTGGTAAAATTCATAAAAAGTTCACAAATAAATTCCTGTTTGTCGTTTAATATTTAATAGGATGTTTTTTTACAAGATGTTATCTTGTATGATAGAGTTGCAGGTTTTTTTATTCTCCTGCGTTAGGTTTGTAAGGGAGGTTTACGTTATGGCTAACTCCAGAATCTTAAATGATACAGCTATAGACGGACAAATTGAAGAAACAACGGCATGGAAAGATTTTCTGTCCCTTATTAAAATAGGGATCGTCAATTCTAATCTCATCACGACTTTTACTGGAATGTGGCTTGCTCTGCATATTTCCGGTTTGAGTTTTTTAGGCAATATAAACACCGTTCTTCTTACGTTAATCGGATCTTCTTTGATTATTGCGGGCTCATGCGCGATCAATAACTGGTATGATCGGGATATCGATCATCTTATGGAACGCACGAAAGTAAGACCGACGGTTACGGGTAAAATTCAGCCAAATCAGGCGTTATGGTCTGGAATTTTGCTGGTTGCTTTAGGATTGATCATGCTGCTGATGACAACTGTCATGGCTGCCGTTATCGGTTTTATCGGAGTCTTTACGTATGTTGTATTGTACACAATGTGGACGAAACGCCGTTATACGATTAACACAGTAGTAGGAAGTGTTTCCGGTGCAGTGCCGCCGCTTATTGGATGGACGGCAGTGGAAGGCAATATCGGTGTCGTAGCATGGGTATTATTCATGATTTTATTTATTTGGCAGATTCCTCATTTCTTAGCATTGGCTATTAAGAAAACGGAGGATTACAGAGCTGCAAATATTCCGATGCTTCCTGTTGTATACGGGTTTGAAGTGACAAAAAGACAAATTATTGTGTGGGTTGCGTGCCTGATGCCGCTTCCGTTTTTCCTTGGAAGCCTTGGCCTTCCGATTGTCATCCTCGGCTTGCTGTTAAATATCGGCTGGCTGATTCTCGGCTTGATGGGCTTCCGCTCCAAGAATATCATGAAGTGGGCAACACAGATGTTCGTTTACTCGCTCAATTACATGACAATCTATTTCGTTGCCATGGTTGTCTTGACTCTTTTCTAAAAAATAGATACGTTGCTTGTTTTATTGCTTCAAAATAAACGATGACAACTAGTAAATGCCGCCTTGACCTCTTGTTTAATCAGGCGGCTTTACTTTTATACATAGATGGCATTTTGAGTAAAAACACTCATAATTTAAGAGAAGAGGAAATGTAAGTGCTTTATTGGTGATAGGCTGGATTGCGATGGATTTCGAATCTGCTTTCCGCCTTTGTATTGACCAGAAAAGGGGTTGGGTGAAATGGTAAAGCATTGGCGTCTTATTTTATTATTAGCCTTAGTGCCGCTTCTATTAAGCGGATGTGGAAAACCTTTTTTATCCACGCTCAAGCCTGCTGGCGAGGTGGCTGATAAACAGTATGACCTGACAGTGCTCAGCACATTGATTATGGTGGTTGTTGTTGCAGTAGTATCTGTTATCTTCTTTTATGTGATTGTGAGATTCAGAAGATCACGGGTTGGTGAGAACACAATACCGAAACAGGTAGAGGGGAACAAATTTTTAGAAATCACATGGACCGTGATCCCGATTTTGCTGCTCATCATTCTTGTGATCCCTGTCGTATTATATACGCTTGAGCTAGCAGATACATCACCAATGGATAAGAAAGGCCGCAAAGCCGAGGATGCTCTCGTAGTCAATGTCCGGGCAAATCTATATTGGTGGGAGTTTGAATATCCTGATTACGGCATTATCACAAGCCAGGAGCTGATTGTGCCGACAGACCAGCGGGTATATTTTAATTTAAAAGCTTCAGATGTAAAACATTCCTTTTGGATTCCCTCGGTTGGAGGAAAACTTGATACGAATACGGATAATGAAAATAAGTTTTTCCTGACATTTGATTCAAAACGAAGCAAAGAGGCAGGAGATATGTTTTTTGGGAAGTGTGCAGAGCTTTGCGGCCCTTCACACGCGTTGATGGATTTTAAGGTAAAGACGATGTCTGCAAAAGAATTCCAGGGCTGGACAAAAGAAATGAAAAACTATAAGTCTACAACAGAGAGTGATTTGGCTAAGCAGGGCGAAGAACTGTTTAAAGAGAAGAACTGTCTGAGCTGCCATGCGGTAGAGCCGAATGATAAACGTGCAGAAGCAGCAAGAACGGCACCTAACTTAGCGACCTTCGGTGAAAGGGCAAAAGTGGCAGGGGTGAAAGACGCCAACGAAGAAAATGTGAAGGCTTGGCTGAAGGATCCTGAGAGCATAAAACCGGGTAACAAAATGACAGGAACATATCCGAAGCTGTCAGACAGTGAAACAGATGCGCTTTATGAATACTTAAAAGGGTTAAAAGCGGAAAGCAAGTAGGGAAGAAAGGGAGATATTGGGGGAGGTCACATATGTTGAATGCGCTTACAGAAAAGCGGACGCGCGGATCTATGCTTTGGGATTATTTGACGACGGTGGACCATAAAAAAATCGCGATTCTTTACTTAATCGCCGGGGGATTCTTCTTTCTTGTCGGGGGAATTGAAGCGATGTTTATCAGAATTCAGCTTGCAAAACCTGAAAATGCTTTTCTCAGTGCCCAAGCGTACAATGAAGTAATGACAATGCACGGGACGACAATGATCTTTCTGGCTGCGATGCCGCTTTTATTTGCCTTGATGAATGCGGTCGTGCCTTTGCAGATTGGGGCTCGCGACGTTTCGTTTCCATTTTTAAACTCGCTCGGTTTTTGGCTCTTCTTTTTCGGGGGCATTTTCTTAAATCTAAGCTGGTTTTTGGGCGGAGCACCAGACGCGGGCTGGACATCATATGCCTCACTTTCGCTTCATTCTGCAGGGCACGGTATAGACTTCTTCGTCCTCGGGCTGCAAATATCAGGGCTCGGGACGCTGATAGCCGGGATTAACTTTTTGGCCACGATCATCAACATGAGGGCTCCGGGCATGACGTACATGAGGCTGCCTTTGTTTACATGGACGACATTTGTGGCCTCGGCATTGATTTTGTTTGCATTTCCGCCGCTTACCGTCGGATTGGCTCTGATGATGCTGGATCGGCTGTTCGGCACCAATTTCTTTAATCCGGAGCTTGGCGGGAATACGGTCATTTGGGAGCATTTGTTTTGGATCTTTGGCCATCCGGAAGTGTATATCTTGATTTTGCCTGCATTCGGTATTTTTTCAGAGGTCATTCCTGTGTTTGCCAGAAAGCGTTTGTTTGGGTATTCTTCAATGGTTTTTGCCATCGTGCTCATTGGTTTCCTGGGCTTTATGGTTTGGGTGCACCACATGTTTACGACAGGTCTCGGGCCGATTGCAAATGCGATTTTTGCAGTTGCGACAATGGCTATCGCGATTCCGACCGGGATTAAGATTTTTAACTGGCTTTTGACCATCTGGGGAGGAAATGTAAAGTATACAACTGCTATGCTGTATGCCGTCTCCTTCATTCCGTCCTTCGTCCTCGGCGGTGTGACGGGGGTCATGCTGGCAGCGGCTGCTGCTGATTATCAGTTCCATGATACGTATTTTGTGGTAGCGCACTTCCACTACGTCATTATTGGCGGCGTGGTATTCGGCCTTTTAGCCGGTGTTCATTTCTGGTGGCCGAAAATGTTCGGTAAGATTCTGCATGAAACGATGGGGAAAATTTCATTTGTATTGTTTTTTATCGGCTTTCATCTCACGTTTTTTATTCAGCATTTTGTCGGTTTGATGGGGATGCCGCGCCGGGTTTATACGTTTTTGCCAGGCCAGGGTCTTGAAACCGGCAACTTGATCAGTACGATCGGGGCGTTCTTTATGGCGGCAGCTGTTATTCTTCTGCTGGTCAATGTCATTTGGACATCAGTAAAAGGTGAATATGTCGGAGCCGATCCTTGGCAGGACGGACGTACGCTTGAATGGACCGTTTCTTCACCGCCGCCGGAGTATAACTTTAAACAGCTTCCTTTTGTCAGAGGGCTTGATCCGTTTTGGATTGAGAAGCAGGCAGGACACAAATCAATGACACCGGCTGAACCGGTTGATGATATTCATATGCCGAACGGCTCAATCCTGCCGTTCATCATTTCCTTCGGCCTCTTTGTCGCAGCGTTTGGTCTGCTGTACAGAACCGATCACGCTTGGGGGCTGCCGGTGATCTTTATCGGGCTCGGCATCACATTTATTACGATGCTGCTTCGCTCAGTAATTGATGATCACGGCTATCATATTCATAAAGAGGAACTGCCGAACGATGATAAAGGGGTGAAGGCATAATGCAAATTGAAGAAAAATTCACCGCAGAAACCTTTCCAGCTTCTCCCGAAAAAGTAACACTGGAAGGGAAAAATAAATTTTTAGGTTTTTGGCTTTTTCTTGGGGGAGAGACAGTTTTGTTCGCGTCTCTCTTCGCAACGTTTCTTGCACTCAGGAATTCAAACGCCGGTGATCCGCCTACGACGGAAATGTTCGATGTAACACTTGTTTTTATCGCCACAATGCTATTGTTAACGAGCAGTTTAACGAGTGTGTACGCGATGTACCATATGAAGAACTTTTCCTTCGGCAAAATGCAGCTTTGGCTGGGAATTACGATCTTATTAGGGGCTGGCTTTTTAGGACTGGAAATCTATGAGTTTAAGCATTATACCCATGAGTTTGGCTTTACCATCACAAGCTCTGCGCTCGGTTCCGCGTTTTACACGCTTGTCGGTACACACGGCGCCCACGTGGCATTTGGGCTTATGTGGATCAGCACGCTGATGATCCGTAATGCCAAGAGGGGGCTGAACCTGTATACGGCGCCTAAGTTTTATGTTGCCAGTCTTTATTGGCACTTTATTGATGTCGTGTGGGTCTTCATCTTTACCGTTGTATATTTAATGGGGATGGTGGGATAAACATGGTCGGTAAAAAAAGCAGAGGGCATATCAACAGCGACCTTGAATTTAAGAAAAAGAAGCATGCTCAGGAGATGAAATATCAGGTTCTGTCTTTTGGCTTAATGATCGGTCTTACGATTGTTGCATTTCTGACTGTGGCAACGGACGGTGTCGGCAGCTGGTTTACGATTCCTTTCATTATTCTGCTTGCTGCAGTTCAAGTCATCTTCCAGCTGTATTATTTCATGCATATGAATCAAAAAGGGCATGAGGCGCCGGCACTGTTTTTGTATTCAGGGGTGTTTGTCGCGTTCATCACTGTGCTTGCGTTTGTCACAATTATATGGTGGTAATTTGAACAGCCGCCGGAGGTGAAGAAATGAATCAGTTAGAGGTATTTGGGTTTCGCGCGATGTGGAGCCCTTATCTTTTTTGTATCCTGTTGGGCATTACGGTGCTTTATCTCTTTTTTTACAGGCGAATGTCTTCAAAGCCTGAACGGATAACAGGTAAAGAGATGATGTGCTTTCTGTCGGCGATGCTGTTTTTATATGCAGCCGAGGGAAGCCCGGTTGATCTGCTCGGACATATTATGTTCAGCGCGCATATGGTGCAGATGGCTGTGCTGTACTTGGTCGTCCCGCCGTTATTGATCGCGGGAATTCCTGCATGGCTCTGGGGAAAAATCATTTTCAAGCCTGCCATTAAACCGGTTTTTTTATTTTTCTCGACGCCTTTAATTGCTTTGCTTTTATTTAACGGCATTTTTTCTTTATATCACGTTCCGTTTATATTTGATGCTGTCAAAACGGATCCGTTTTACCATACGTTAATGACTTGGCTTATCTTTGTACTTGCGTTTTTGATGTGGTGGCCGCTTGTTCATAAGGTAGAGCGTCTCCGGCAGCTCAGCGGCTTGATGAAGCTGGGATATATTATGGCGGACGGTATACTGCTCACGCCTGCTTGCGCACTGATCATGTTCAGCGGTGCGCCGTTATACGCCACCTATACAGATCCGTCTGCGTGGGCTGAGGCAATGAAGCTTTGTGTGCCTGCAGATATGATGGGGCAGGTCCCATTAACAGGACCGGAGATATTCAATACACTGCCATTGTTAGAGGATCAGCAGCTCGGAGCGGTTATGATGAAAATCATTCAGGAAATTGTGTACGGTACTTTTTTGGCGATTATTTTTTTCCAATGGGTGAAGAAAGAAAGGGAAAAGGACGGGCAAGAGGAGCCGCCGTATATTCAGCAAACGATATCATAAAAGGTACAGCAAAACATGCTGTACCTTTTCATTACATTTGAACTGTTTTTAACAAGTCGGAGATGTCCTGAATCAGTGCCTTGCTTTTTGTCACAACCTGTACGGGAAACTCTTCCGTTTCTCCATATTCTACTCCATGCGGGTAGTAATGCTTGCCTAAGAGAGGGGACATTAATTGAATCACGGCGCGGCCGCTTCCAACATCGCCCTCTGCCGCAATGCCTTGTATCCGCAGATAAAACGTACCCTCAATCGTCGAAAACTTCTTGTCATAGGTGACTCTTTCGTAATCCCATTGACCCGCTCTGACGAGGCCTTTGCTTTCCATCAAGTCGTCCAGCCAGCTTAGCTCAGCCCTTACCCCTTCAAGTCCGCTTTCAGTAAACTTCAACACTGACCCCTCCTTATAAAAATTACCTTTCCTGACAATCATAGTATGAAAGCGTTAAACTTTCAATGAATCTTCTTCTTTTGAAAGTATGCAAAAATTAAATTTTGACGACAATAGCACTAGACTAAAGGAGGTTATACGGATGACAAAAATAAAAGATCTGATGACAGCCGACTTGCAATATTGCACGGTATTAGATAATGTATATGAAGCTGCGGTAAAGATGAAAGACGCGAATGTAGGTGCGATTCCGATAGTTGATGAGGATGGAGAAACACTGGTAGGCATCGTAACCGACCGTGATCTCGTGTTAAGAGGAATCGCCATAAAAAAACCAAACTCGCAAAAAATCACTGACGCGATGACCGCAAAACCTGTCAGTGTGGAGGAAGATGCTTCAGTCGATGAGGTTCTTCATTTGATGGCATCCCATCAGCTCAGAAGGATACCTGTTACAAAAAACAAAAAGCTGACTGGAATTGTCACGCTTGGTGATCTTTCTTTATCTGAACAAACTAATGAACGTGCCGGCAGTGCCTTATCGGATATTTCCGAGGGTGATAATAGAGAAGAAGGCTTTTTTCATTAACACATAAATCTTTGACATGTTAAATAGGCTGTATTGTAATGAGATGTAAGGCAAGACATTGTGATTCGCCACGGGGGTGATAGATTGAAAAATATATTGAGAGCACTGGTTATCCTCTTGATTATCTGCGGAACTTATGTTCTGTTTATTCAATATGGATCTGTTCCTGAAAAAAAATCAAATGACAGCGAGCCTCAAGTGTCTAATGAGGAAGCGCAAAGCGGCAAACGAATACATATGCCGACTTCAGGGTTATTGTCCTTTATGGGCAAGTCCGCCGATGATGTAACGAAAAAACTGGGGGAACCTGAACGCATTGACCCTTCAGCTTATGATTATGATTGGTGGGTATACAATCAAGGAAAAGACCAATATATCCAAATCGGGGTATTAAACAATAAAGTGGTCACATTATTTGCGGCTGGGAATGATATTAACGCAAAGCCTTTCAAAATTGGTGAATCGACCGGAGACGTATTCAAGACGACCCAAGTGGCACCATTTGTGAATGTAGAGTATAAAGGAAATTCCTATCGATTTGAGTTTTCTGAGGAGGATATCAATACAAGACCGACTGTAAAAGTAGGAAAGATGTATGTCCAGCTGTATATGGACAAATTTGAGGGGAAGCTATCCAGCATCAGGGCATTTGATGCGCAAACCTTTGTTAAGCAAAGACCTTATGAGGTTGTGTACCGTGGTGAATTGATTGAACCGAAAGCTGTTTCAGATGATAAGTGGAAAAAGATCCAAACGACGAGCGAAAAGCAAATACTTGATTTGACGAATGTCATACGCGTCAAACATGGGCTTGCGAAGCTTGAGTGGGATCAGCCGACGGCGGAAGTGGCTTTTGGACATAGCGAGGATATGAAGGACAATAACTATTTCTCCCATGTCTCTAAAAAATACGGCTCGCTGAAAGACCGCTTAGAAGAAGGGGATGTTGACTTTCAGCAAGCGGGAGAAAATATCGCATACAATTATGTAGACGGTCCGGCCGCTGTAGAAGGCTGGCTGAATAGTGAAGGCCATCGAAAGGCGCTTCTGAATTCAGATTATACGCATCTTGGTGTCGGAGTAGACCGAAAATATTACACTCAAAATTTTATTAAACGATGGTAATGAAAAGCCGCGGACAAATGGTTCCGCGGCTTTTCCTATTCCACAAAAGCTGATGGCTCGAGTGCAAGTGCTGATGGTAACAGAGGAGACAGATTCCCATTCCTTCTAAAACTACGGCTTTTTTGTGTATGGAGGCAAGGTTAAAAATTCATTCCTGAAAATATAGGCGAACACAATGCCTCACAAAACGATACATTGTAGTAGGTATCGATTTTCGGAGGGGGTGAGGATTGTGGCGAATCAACATGGCAATCATTCAATCAATGACTTTAAACAATTCGTCAAAAAGCATCCCAAGCTGATAAAAGAAGTGCATAAAGAACAAAGAAGCTGGCAGGACGTATATGAAAATTGGGTTCTCTTTGGGGAGAGCGACCCGATTTGGGATCCATATCGGGAACCGGGAGAAGCTTCGGAAGATGTGCCTGAAACACCGCAAAAAAATGATTTTGTCTCTAAGATGGTGACAGCGGTGAAAAAGATGGATGTCAATCAAATGAACGAACAAATCAATAAAATGAGCCAGTCGATCTCATCGTTGCAAAGTCTTCTTCATACATTTTCCGGAAACGGCCAGAAGCAATCTCAGCCAGGCTCTGGACAGCATCCTTTTTCTTTTCGAAAGGATTAAAAAAGGGGAGCTCATATGCGCAAAGAGGTTCAGGAATTTATTTTAGCAAACGAAGAACGGAAACGATTCATCAGAGAACAGCCGATATGGTACCGCAGGCTTTCGAGAAAACCGGATGATCTGTCCTCCTTTCAGCTTGAGATGATGAACTTTTATGAAAAAACCATACCGCACCGGGTGAACCAATTTTCGAACGGGGTTCAAATGGCGCAAATGATGATGCAAATGTTTCAAGCGATGCGGACAAAAGATTAAAAGGCCCGAAAGAGGGTCTTTTTCGTGAGATTGTTTTTGGGCTGCGGTTAAGCATTTTCCAATTGGCTGGTTTCATGGTAAACTAACAACTGGAGGTGCATGTTATGTATGCGACGATGGAATCCGTGCGGCTTCAAAGTGAAGCTCAGCAGCTTGCCGAGATGATTCTGCAGTCGGAGACGGCTGAGAACTACCGCAATTGTTACAAGCGTCTCCAGGAAGATGAAGAGGCAGGGCGGATTATTCGTTCTTTTATCAAAATAAAAGAGCAGTATGAGGATGTACAGCGTTTTGGCAAATATCATCCTGACTATAGAGAAATATCCCGGAAAATGAGGGAGATCAAGCGGGAGCTGGACCTGAACGATAAGGTGGCTGACTTCAAGAGAGCTGAAAATGAGCTCCAGTCTATTCTTGACGAGGTTAGCGTCGAGATTGGGACTGCTGTTTCAGAGCATGTTAAAGTTCCGACTGGGAACCCTTATTTTGACGGTTTGTCTTCATGCGGAGGCGGCTGCGGTTCAGGCGGAAGCTGCGGATGCAAAGTATCCTGACGAGACTGGCCGTCTCGTCTTTTACATAAAAGAGAAATCAGGCAGGTGATTGTATTGGAGAATAGGCGCCAGGGCATGGTTGTGTATCTGCATTCCCTTAAGCAAAGCAAAATGCTGAGGAAGTTCGGAAATGTGCACTATGTATCAAAACGCTTAAAATATGTCGTGCTGTATTGCGATATGGACCAAATTGAAAAAACAATGGACAAGATCGCATCGTACTCGTTTGTAAAAAAAGTAGAGCCTTCTTATAAACCGTTTTTAAAATTGGAATTCGAGTCAAAGCTTGATAAAGCAAAAGAATACGATTATAAAATCGGAATATAGCTGTATAAAAAAATCCCCGCAGGCTTCTGCGGGGTCCTTCTATTCCTTAACATGTTAAGGAGAAGGCAAAGGGAGAGGAGAAACCGGAGGAAGAACTTATGGGGAAACGTAAGTCTTCTCCGCGGTTGGCAACAACATCCTCTAGATGCTGTTGCTTATAGTATGGACAAGGATCATTCTGCCTATACACCTGTTTATCAAGATTAGCGTTCATTGTTTGAAAGAATGCTTTATGTTAAGATAGGGATGATTTTTTTCTATGTACATAGCGGCGTCCGGCCGAACAAAGAAACAAAATAGCTTTTAGAAAAAGTGGTGTGGAACATGAGAGTAATTTCTGGATCAAAAAAAGGCCGTTCATTAAAGGCTGTGCCGGGAACATCAACAAGACCGACAACCGATAAAGTGAAGGAATCCATTTTCAATATGATCGGCCCTTATTTTGATGGGGGCAGGGGACTTGACTTATTCGCGGGGAGTGGAGGCCTAGGAATCGAAGCACTTTCACGCGGATTTGAGCATTGTATATTTGTTGACCGTGATTTTAAAGCAATTCAAACGGTAAAATCAAATTTGAAAACGCTGGAGCTTACAAAACATGCACAGGTATACCGCAATGATGCGGAACGGGCTTTGCATGCTGCTGCCAAAAGAGAAACAGGCTTTCGCGGAATTTTTCTTGATCCGCCGTATAAGGAACAAAAGCTGAAAGCACTCTTAACGATGATTGACGAATATCAAATGCTGGAAGAAGACGGCTTTATCGTTGCTGAGCATGACAGAGAGGTCGAGCTTCCCGAAACCGTAGGAGATCTTGTGATGACAAGAAAAGAAACCTATGGGCTTACAGGGGTGGCGATTTATAAAAAGAGGGGGTAGTGATGTGGCGAGTATAGCTGTCTGTCCCGGCAGTTTTGATCCGGTGACCTACGGGCATTTGGACATCATCAGACGCGGGGCGCATATTTTTGAACAAGTGTATGTATGTGTGCTGAATAATTCTTCAAAAAAGCCCTTGTTCAGTGTGGAAGAACGGTGTGAGCTTCTGAGAGAAGTGACAAAAGACATTCCAAACATAACAGTTGAAACGTCGCAAGGGCTGTTAATTGATTATGCAAAAAGAAAAAATGCGAAAGCGATTTTAAGAGGCTTGAGAGCGGTATCTGATTTTGAATATGAGATGCAGGGGACATCTGTAAACCGTGTGCTGGATGAATCCATTGAGACGTTTTTTATGATGACAAACAATCAATATTCGTTTTTAAGTTCAAGCATCGTAAAAGAAGTGGCAAGATACAATGGCTCGGTATCAGAGTTTGTTCCGCCGGAAGTAGAGCTGGCGCTTCAGCAAAAATTCAGACAAGGATGAGGGTTTTGACTCATCCTTTTTTTGTTCCGTTTGTCAGTCTGTAAGAAAAAATGATAATGTACGTAAACAGTGCGCATAATGTGACAGCTGGCCCAATCTGCACAAGCAGATTCCAGCCATTTATAAATGCAGTTGGCATTTCGCCGCTATTAAGAGGTTTGAATACATACTGATACGGATCATGCCATGCTATGTAAAGAGGTTTCCATAAAAGCATGACGAACACGGCGGCATAAACGCCCTGCAGCAAACGTGCGATAAAGAATGGTTTAAATCTGATATCGGTTTCCGATAAAATACCTGCCACCTGAGCTTGAACGGAAAAGCCGCTAAACCCGAGAATAAAGCTGACGATAATGGCTTTTTGCAGAAGAGAAACATCTGTCTCGCTGACAAGCTTGCTTCCTAACGTGATTTCAAACATCCCTGATAAAAGGGGAATGTCCAATTGAGCCGGAAGCTGAAACAAGGTCAGCGCGCCTTTTGTGAAAACAGATAGAATATCAGTCAGCTGAATGACAGACAACAGCCTGTTAAAGACAGAAAATAAAATAATAAAGCCGCCTACCATAAGAAGCGTTTGAACTGAAGACGTCACAGCGTCGCCTAAAATTTTGCCCAGAGGCCGTTTTTCCGCAAGTCTGGCAGTATGAAGAGCGTGTAAAGCATCTTTGATCGAAGGAAAAGGTATCGTTTTCCTCCTTCTGAGATGCTGCTCTTCCTTGCGTCCGTAGGAACGCATCGTTAAACCGACAGCCAGATTCCCCAAATAGTGTGCAGAAGCCAATAAAATGCCCAATGACGCGTTTTGAAAGAAACCGACGGCAACAGCGCCGAAAATAAAGAGCGGGTTTGAAGAATTGGTAAACGACGCAAGCCGTTCTGCTTCTACTCTTGAAATCTGTTTTTCCTGCCGCAGACGGGCAGTGAGTTTTGCTCCCGCTGGGTTTCCTGATGCCATTCCCATAGCAAGTACGAAGCCGCCGACACCCGGCACACGAAAGATCGGCCGCATAAAAGGCTCAAGCAAAACACCGACAAACCGCACAATGCCAAAACCGATTAAGAGTTCAGACAGAATAAAAAATGGCAGCAATGACGGAAACACAACCTCCCACCACATAGAAAGCCCGGTTTTAGAGGCTTCGAATGAAGCCTGCGGATGTGAGATGACAGTCGCTGTTAAAAAAAGAAAAAACGAAGCAATCAAAAGTGTATTAATCTTCGACAAGTTCATTCTTACCTCCCCGATGCTAAAAATGCCCAATGACATGTATATCATGATAAAATAATGTATGACACGAAACGGCCAAGCAGTACCTGTCCTCTTGATTCTTTGTACTAATATACGAGCATAGGGGTTCAGTTTAGACCATAGAATTCGGTATACAGGGAATTCAGGCAGGAGGTTAACGCGTTGGCCAAACCTAAAATCGGGTTAGCGTTAGGATCGGGAGGGGCCAGAGGGCTCGCTCATCTCGGTGTGCTTTCCAGTTTACATAAGCACCAAATTGAAGTGGATATGATTGCGGGGAGCAGCATGGGCGCTTTGGTGGGCAGTTTCTATGCCGCCGGCCATGACGTGGCAACGATGAAAAAAGTCGCCAAAGCCTTTAAACGGCGGTTTTATGCTGATTATACGGTGCCCAGACTCGGTTTTTTAAAAGGTGACCGCGTCAGGCAGCTTGTGCATGCTTATACATTCGGAAAACCGATCGAAGAGCTTCAAATCCCGCTGGGCATTGTTGCATGTGATTTACAGACGGGAGAAAAGATTGTGTTCCGCAAAGGATCAGTGTCAGATGCGGTGCGGGCCAGCATAAGCATACCGGGTATCTTTATTCCGCAGAAGCTGGACGGACGGCTTCTTGTAGATGGCGCGGTCGTAGACCGAATTCCGGTTTCTGTTGTAAAAGACATGGGCGCTGATATCATCATCGCCTCTGATGTCTCCAGGGTTCGAAAAACCGAAACGGCGTCGCATATTTTTGATGTAATTATGCAAAGTATGGATATACTGCAAAATGAATTGGTGCGACATCAAACGATCGCCGCGGATATCATGATTCGCCCTTCTCTTGAAACATACAGCTCCAGCTCGTTTGCCAATATTGAAGCAATGATATCGGCAGGCGAGGAGGCGACAAACCGAATGATCAGCCAGATAAAAAAAGAAATAGAGAATTGGGAGGGCTTATAATTTGCTACGTAAAAAACATTTTAGCTGGATGCTTGTCATCCTCATTTTGATTGCCGTTTTATCATTTATAAAACTTCCATTTTATATTACAAAACCGGGAGAAGCGACAGAGCTTGCTTCACTGATAAAAGTGGAGGGAGGCTACCCGGAAAAAGGGAGTCTGTCCTTAATGACTGTCAAAGTGGGACCGGCTAATCCATTTACATATGTGTGGGCAAAGATGCACCCTTATTATGAGATTGTTCCTGATGAAAGCATCAAGGAAGAAGGCGAATCAGATAAGGAGTATATGAAAAGGCAGATCCAAATGATGGAAAGCTCGCAAGAAAACGCCGTCATAGCTGCCTATCAAAAGGCAGGAAAAAAAGTCAGCTATTCCTTTAACGGCATATACGCAAGCTCAGTTGTAGAAAACATGCCTGCAAAAGGGAAAATAGAAGTCGGTGATAAAATCATCAGCGCAGACGGCAAAAACTATCAGTCTGCTGAAAAGCTGATTGATTATATCAGCAGCAAAAAAGCGGGAGATAAAGTCACGTTAAAAATCGAAAGAGAAGAAAAAGAAAAGAGTGTCACCCTTTCGTTAAAACAATTTCCTGATGAGCCGGAACGGGCAGGAATCGGAGTATCGCTCTATACGGACAGAAACGTGAAAGTGGAACCTGATATTGATTTTGAAATCGAAAATATCGGCGGACCGTCAGCAGGGTTAATGATGTCTCTTGAAATCTATAATCAGCTGACAAAAACAGACGAAACAAAAGGCTATGATATTGCGGGAACCGGTACAATTGATGTTGACGGAAAAGTAGGCCCGATCGGCGGCATTGATCAAAAAGTCGTCGCAGCAGACAAAGCCGGAAAAGACATTTTCTTTGCGCCAAATCAAAACGGTGCCAGCAATTCTGATTATAAAAACGCAGTAAAAACAGCAAAAGATATTGATTCAGACATGAAGATTGTGCCTGTTGATACGATGCAGGATGCGATTGATTATTTGAATAAGCTGAAAGCGAAAAGCACCTGATACACAGGTGCTTTTTCTATCTGTTTAAAAAACGTTGTTCATCCTCGTCATATCGAATCGGCGCATGTCCGTATTCTTGCAGGTCAAACTCAGTTCTCAGCGGCTCTTCTATCGGGAGGCTGTAGATTCTGCTCGCTTTAATGTCCAGATCTAGAGCGGGATGGGAGAAAGAAGACAGTTTGCTGACAAGCGGAACGGACAGCGCTTTTTTCTTTTCCGATAAATAAGCCTGTCCTTTTTTCGTCATGCCGAGAAGCCTGATATAAGGCACTTCTTTGTCGTCAAGCAGCTTGTGTATATCCTGTTTTTTCGTTCTGGTTAAAATGTGCGTGTTCATCCGCTGAAGCCTTGTCCACGTATAACGTTTTGTTTTCAGCAACTCCATTAATTCCTGATAGGAGCTGGCTTTTCTGATCGAACGAAGAATTCTGTGCTCTAAACCTTCCTCCACCTCGTATATTTGCTGTAATTCCTGTACTGTTACAGTTGAAAGGCTGTATTTTAAGTAAGAAAAATAGCTTTCAGGTGTATGCCACAGTCCGAAAGATTTGCGGTAATCTGCCAATTCACATGAAGATGCAGCAGGAAGAAAACGAAGGCAGGTTTCAAGATTCTGTTCAATCATCGCTTTTCTGATGCTTGTGGCGCTTGCGATATGCTGTTCGCCTTCAGGAAGGTCGGCATCATGATAGTCCGAGGAAATTCGAGCTGTGGTATAAGGTTTCATCGGATATCCGCCGGAAAGAATGGAAGTCACATAATGGTATCCCAGAATGTTGTTTGGTTTTGACAAATCAAGTGTATTTTCGGTATGTAAAATGGAGCTGAAGGCGATAGCTGCCGCTGCTGGGTAACTGGCACCCTTTTTAATTTCTTCTTTAATACGCTGATCAAATGTATGTTTATGATCATCAATAAGCTTTGCAGTTTTTAAAAACGGCTCAATATCACCATTTTCGCTCCCGAAAAACAGCGCCTCGCATCCGAGTTTGTTCAGGCTGGATACACTGCCGCGTGCAAAAATCTCCGCTTTTTGCACCGCATACAGATAAGGCAGCTCGATCACAAGATCGACGCCGCTTTGCAGCGCCATTTTTGTTCGTGCCCATTTTGACACAACAGCTGGTTCTCCGCGCTGTAAAAAATGCCCGCTCATTACCGCGACAGCCGCGTCGCATCCGGTTTGCCGCTTTGCTGTTTGGGCATGATAAAGGTGCCCGTTATGAAAGGGATTATATTCAACCACCAATCCGACAGCTTTCATATTTTTTCCGCCTTTCTTGCTATGTTTAAAAACGTATGGTACATTTGCAAATGAAAACTCTTATGTCTTATTTTTGTTTTAAGTGTATGCATAGCACATTCCACTGTCAACGATACTTGAATGGCAGCATTATGCTGTAAAGAAAAAATATTGACAAAAACAATCTTAAAAGCTATAATCATGTTTGTTGCTTTCCTGAGGTGATACAAATGAAATGGACGATTTATCAGCTGCATCAAATGCCAAAACAAAGTTTTGAGTTTGATGAAACAGTTGAGTTAAATGAGCTGACAAAACTGAATTCTGACATTCGCCGCATTTCTCCCGTCCGGGTGAAGGGCAGAGCGGATATCAAATCCAAACAGGTTTCGTTTGATTTTACAATTTCAGGCGAAATGATTTTGCCATGCTCTAGAACACTCGTTGATGTTCCGTATCCATTTGAAATTTCAACAAAAGAACTGTTTATATTTCATCAGACGGATGATATAGAAGATGATGACGTTCACATTGTTGAGGACGATACTATCGACTTAACTCCGATCGTGAAAGAAGAAATTCTTTTAGAAATCCCTATGCAAATCTTTTGTGAATCTGAACAAGAAAAAGGGGCTGCTCCTCAAGAAGGAAAGGACTGGCAAGTCATTTCGGAGGAAGACAAGAAGAATCAAGTTGATCCGAGACTTGCAGCCCTCGAAAAGCTCTTAAAACAAGATGATGAATCTTAACTCTTTAAGGAGGTGGGAATAATGGCTGTACCTTTTAGAAGAACTTCTAAAATGAAGAAAAGATTGCGCCGTACACATTTCAAACTTAATGTACCTGGTATGACAGAATGTCCGTCATGCGGAGAGATGAAATTGTCTCACCGTGTATGCAAAGCATGCGGATCATACAACGGCAAAGACATAAATGTAAAAAGTAACTAAGTAAGAAAAGCGCAGGGTGAAAACCCTGCGCTTTTTCTTTTTCTCTTCCTGTCAGCTTGCGGAAAATTTGTGAGTGCAAATAGTCTATCTAATCTATTACCGGCATATGTATGAGATAAATAAGCTGACATGGAGGGAGATTAAATTTGACCATTACAAGACAAGATGCTTGGACTCAGGATGAGGATTTGCTGCTGGCGGAAGTGGTGCTTCGTCATATTCGAGAGGGAGGAACACAGCTTTCCGCCTTTGAGGAGGTTGGAAGGGCGCTGACCAGAACTGCGGCAGCCTGTGGTTTCAGGTGGAACTCGTATGTGAGAAAACAATACCAGTCAGGCATAGAGCTTGCGAAAAAGCAGAGGAAAGAATTGAGAAAGCAAATCGGCGTTCATTCAGTCAATATGCCGAATTCCGTGAAGCAGACTGCCGCGGCAGCGCCAGAAGGAAAACGAGATTTGTCCATTCAGGATGTGATTCAATTTCTTGAACAATTCAAAGAAACGCCGTCTTCGCAAGAATTTCAGCTTGAAAGGGAAAAATTGAAGGAGCAAATCCAATCGCTGCAAAAAGAGCTTGAGGATTTACGGAGTGAAAATCAAACACTGAGGAACCAGCTAGAGATGACAGAAGAGGATTACAAGGCGCTGATCGATATCATGGATCGGGCCAGAAAAATGGTTGTTTCAAAGGAAGACGGAAGAATGAAAAAAGCAGCTCAAGAAACGTAATGAACGTCTGAAATGAACCGGCCCTATATTTAGAATAGGCCGGTTGTTTTTATTTCTATGCAGACTCTCCCGGTGTCATTTCGTGATCCATGTCAGGATGCCAGATGAGCGGGTTTTCCCCTTTGTCCCGCGCCATATCATACTTAACAGTTTCAAAGTTCATTTTATTCCAAAATTCCGCTGATTTCATTCGTGGATTTGTCCGGATCGGCATTTTGAATGATTTAGCGAATTCAACCAATGCTGTCCCGTAACCCCTGTTCTGGTAGCCCGGAAGAACCTCAAGCTTCCACAGCTCCAAATAATCCTGGCGATTGTCGAAATAAGGATTCGATTTGCCGTTAACTTGATATAGACTCATTCGCGCTACAAGTTTATCCCCAAAATAAATCCCGTAAAAAGGCGAAGTGCTGTCATTTTCAATAATATTATCCTGAAGATCTTCAAGCATTGAAAGCTCCTGGATACCGTATTCTTTGAATTTCTTGAATTCATCAAGCGTTTTATAGTTGATAAGCAGACGTTCTACCTTTACCAAACAAATCTCCCCCTTTGTTGTTTCTACATATATTGTAAACGCTTTATTTAAAAAATCCAAATATTTAAACTTTAATTTTAAGCACACGGGATCTTTGAGAAGTAATTTCTTTGCACTTCTGCTATGATAATACGTAAATGCTAAATTGGGTGTGACATCATGAAAATTGGAATTATCGGCGGAGGTTCCGTCGGCCTTTTATGCGCCTATTATTTGTCACTTCATCACGAGGTGACTGTTGTGACGAGGCGGGAAGAACAGGCTGCGGCCATTCAGTCTGAAGGGATCCGGCTTTATAAAGGCGGAGAAGAATTCAGAGCTGATTGCAGTGCGGACATGAGTATCAATTCGCATTTTGATCTTCTTGTCGTGACAGTGAAGCAGCATCAGCTTCAGTCTGTTTTTCCATCGCTTGAACGGATCGGGAAAACGAATATTTTATTTTTGCAAAACGGTATGGGGCATATCCATGATCTCAAAGACTGGCGCGCTGGCCATTCCATTTATGTTGGAATTGCTGAGCACGGAGCTGTAAGGAAATCAGATACTGCTGTTGAACATACAGGCTTAGGTGCGATAAAATGGAGCGCGTTCGACGGTGCTGAATCAGATCGGCTGAATGTCTTGCTTTCGCATAACCATTCGGATTTTCCGATTCGTTATGAGACGGATTGGTATCGCCTGCTGACGGGTAAGCTGATTGTAAATGCTTGTATCAATCCGTTGACCGCGTTATTGCAGGTGAAGAACGGAGAACTGCTGACAACGCCAGCTTATCTGGCTTTTATGAAGCTGGTTTTTCAGGAGGCGTGCCGTATTTTAAGGCTTGAAAACGAAGAAGAGGCTTGGGAACGGGTTCGGTCCGTTTGCGGGCAAACGAAAGAAAATCGCTCTTCTATGCTGGTTGACGTCATCGAAGGCCGGCAGACAGAAGCTGACGCCATTATCGGATATTTATTGAAGGAAGCAAGCCTTCAGGGCCTTGATGCCGTCCACCTGGAGTTTTTATACGGCAGCATTAAAGCTTTGGAGCGAAATACAAACAAAGTCTTTTGAGCTTTTTCGGTAACATGCTATACTCATTTCGGATAACTAACTATTTATTGGAGAAAGGAAGTTCTAGAAGATGCAGCTAACTGAACTTTCCATCAAAAATCAGAATGTGTTTGTACAGCACTATATAGATGGCAAAGAAGAAATGTCTTCTTTTTTTGATTACAGCATTCATCATAAGGACATGTGGCGCGAAAGACTGAAAGATTTATCCTCCCGGTTTTTCGCAAGAGAGGAATTGGCGGCGTACTTATCCTCTTACCATCATAAATTCGGATCAAGTGCCATGCAGTCTGCCATTGAGAAGCTGAAGGACCCGTCAAGTGCCGCTGTTGTCGGCGGACAGCAGGCCGGACTTTTAACAGGACCGCTTTACACTATACATAAAATCATTTCAATCATTGTGTTAGCAAAGGAACAAGAAAAGCAACTGCAAGTGCCTGTTATACCGATCTTCTGGGTGGCCGGAGAAGACCATGATTTGGATGAGATTAATTTTGTCCATACGTCAGAAGAGAATGGGCCTGTGAAAAAAAAGCTGCCTCAGTCTTACTGGAAGAAGTCTTCGGCAGCAAGCACATCGCTTGATCAGGAAAAATGTGCCGCCTGGATAGATGATGTATTTGCCGCGTTTGAAGAAACAGACCATACGAATGCACTTCTCGACAATGTAAAACGATGTTTAAGGGAATCTGTTACGTTTACTGACTTCTTTGAACTGCTGATTGCGGATCTGTTCCAAGAGGAGGGCTTAGTATTATTAAATTCTGGAGATCCGGGGATTAAAAAGCTGGAAACGGCCATGTTCCAAAAGATTCTTCGGGAAAATGATGAACTCGCCCGCGCTGTTTCAGATCAGCAGGCCTTCATGCGTGAAGCAGGCTACAAACCGATTATCGAGTCCGGAAAAGAGCAGGCGAATCTGTTTTATGAATATGAAGAAGAACGTTTTTTAATTGAAAAAGATAACGGCCGTTTTGTCATCAATGAGCTTGATCTCGGATGGACGATGGATGAGCTTTATACCCATATGGAAGAACATCCTGAGCGCTTCAGCAACAATGTTGTGACGAGACCGTTAATGCAGGAATACCTCATTCCGACTTTAGCATTTATTGCAGGCCCTGGAGAAATCAACTATTGGGGTGAGCTCAAACAGGCCTTTGCGGTGATGGGCTTTAAAATGCCTCCTGTTATGCCGAGGCTGAACATTACAATACTTGAACGGCATATTGAGAAAAAACTGCTTGAACGGAATATCTCGTTACAAGACGCGATTGAACGCGGAACGGAGAATCAAAGAGAGACATACTTTGAGCGCCAGATTCCGGAAGAGTTTACCGCAGTGATGGATCAGGCGAAGAGCCAAATTGAAGCGATTCACAAAACGGTCCGGCAGGAGGCGTTAAAGGTTGATCAAAGCATGGAACCTTTACTCATGAAAAATGCCGCTTTTATCCAGGATCAGCTTCAGTTTTTAGAGCGTACGGTGACGAAACGAATTGAAGAGAAAGAAGGCTACGTTCTGAGGGATTATGAGAGAATCCAAAATAGCATTAAGCCGATGCTTGCGCCGCAAGAACGAATTTGGAATATTATGTATTATTTGAACAGGTACGGTCCAAAATTCTTCACAACATTCAAGAATCTGCCATTTTCTTTTCAAAATCAACATCAAGTTGTCAAACTTTGAAATAAAGTTTTAAAGAACCCTGAATAGTTCAGGGTTTTTTTTTATGGGTAAACAGTGTAAAATGAAGTTGTGGAGAGAAGTGGTGGATAGTGGTGAGTTAAGGAGAGAAAGTGGGGCAAGAGATCATGTTTATGGGTGAATATCAGCATACCATCGATGCGAAGGGCCGCATGATCGTACCCGCTAAATTCAGAGAAGGCCTCGGTGAGCAGTTTGTGCTGACAAGAGGGCTTGACCAATGTCTCTTCGGCTACCCTATGCACGAATGGAAACAAATTGAAGAAAAACTAAAAGCTCTTCCTCTCACTAAGAAAGATGCCCGCGCGTTTACCCGTTTCTTCTTTTCAGGGGCAACCGAATGCGAACTGGACAAGCAAGGCAGGGTAAATATTGCATCATCTCTATTGAATTACGCCAAACTGGAAAAAGAATGTGTTGTTATCGGGGTTTCTAATCGAATTGAATTGTGGAGTAAAGTAATTTGGGAACAATACACAGAAGAGCAAGAAGATTCATTTGCTGAAATTGCTGAAAACATGATTGGGTTTGATATATAATGATTCTTCGTGTATAACACTCTAAAAACAATTTCAATTCATCCTGATAAAAGGTGGGACCAACACAATATGTTTCAACACAAGACAGTACTTCTTCGTGAAACCGTAGACGGGCTCAATATTAAACCGGACGGTACATATGTAGACTGCACACTCGGCGGAGCTGGGCACAGTACATACTTATTGCAGCAGTTATCCGAGAAGGGGCGTTTAATCGCTTTTGACCAAGATGATACGGCATTACAGCATGCGAAAGAAGCGTTGTCCGATTATAAAGGGCAGCTCATTCTGATTAAAAGCAATTTCAGGTATTTAAAAGAATGTTTGAATGAACAAGGCATTACAGAAGTAGACGGTATTTTATTTGATTTAGGGGTGTCCTCCCCGCAGCTGGATACACCGGAACGCGGATTCAGTTACCATCATGACGCTCCGTTGGACATGAGGATGGACCAGTCGGCCACGCTTACGGCGAAAGAAGTCGTAAATGAGTGGCGCTACGAGGATCTCGTACGTATTTTCTTTAAATACGGCGAAGAGAAGTTCAGCAAACAGATCGCCAGAAAAATTGAGGAGGCAAGAATCAAATCTCCTATTCAAACTACGGGCCAACTGGTCGATCTAATAAAAGACGCGATTCCCGCTCCAGCGAGAAGGAGCGGGGGACATCCCGCTAAACGCGTGTTTCAGGCAATCAGAATTGCCGTGAACGATGAACTTAAGGTTTTTGAAGAGGCTTTGGAGCAGGCAATTGAGGTTCTTAAGCCAGGGGGAAGGGTATCAGTCATTACCTTCCACTCGCTTGAAGACAGAATTTGCAAAAGCACTTTTAAAGAAAAGTCGTCGCTTCCGGAGCTTCCACCGGGTCTTCCTGTCATACCGGAAGAGTTTGAACCGGAGCTGAAGCTCATCACACGAAAACCGATTACGGCATCTCATGAAGAGCTTGAAGAAAACAACCGGGCTCGTTCTGCGAAGCTTCGGATTGCCGAAAAAAGAAAATAACGAAACACGAACGCAAAATTAAAAGGAGGTCATCAGCCTATGAGCAATTTAGCTTACCAACCAGAGAAACAGCAGCGGCATGCGATCAGTCCTGAGAAAAAAGTGATTGTCAAGAAAAGGGCTTCCATTACTCTCGGAGAAAAAGTGCTTCTTGTCCTCTTTGCTGCGGTGGTGCTCAGCGTATCGCTTTTGATCGTATCGAAGGCGTATGCAGCATATCAAACCAATATTGAGGTACAAAAGCTTGAGGAGCAAATTTCATCCGAAAATAAGCAAATTGGTGACCTCGAAAAAAGCGTTGCTGATTTAAGCAAACCGCAGCGCATTATGGACATTGCGAAAAAGAACGGCTTGAATTTAAAAGATAAAAAAGTGAAAAACATACAGGAATGATTCAAATGCCAAAAAAGAATAAATTTATGAATAGAGGAGCAGCGATTCTAAGTATTTGTTTCGCTCTCTTTTTCTTTGTCATCCTGGGGAGAATGGCATATATTCAAATAACCGGAAAAGCGAACGGTGAAGTGCTTGCGACAAAAGCGACAGAGCAGCATGAAAAGAAACGGACCATCGAAGCAAGCCGCGGCTCGATATTAGACCGAACCGGAAAAGTGATTGCAGAGGACACAGCGACGTATAAGCTGATCGCCATTCTCGATGAAAAAATGACCACTGATAAAAAGCACCCTCAGCATGTCCAAGACAAAGAAAAAACGGCGGAAGCGCTGTCTAAAGTAATAAACATAGACAAGGCTGATATCCTTGATATCTTAAATAAGGATGCAAAACAAGTAGAGTTCGGCTCAGCGGGCCGGGATATTACGTATTCACAAAAGCAAAAGATCGAAAAGCTGAAACTCCCGGGCATTTCATTTTTACGGGATACAAAACGCTACTATCCAAACGGCGTTTTTGCATCCAATTTAATCGGCTATGCCGAGGTTGATCAAGACACAAATGAAATTTCCGGCGCGATGGGATTAGAAAAAGTGCTGGATAAGTATTTGAAGGAGCGGGACGGATATGTGACTTATGAAAGTGACAAATCCGGCTGGGAGCTCCCGAACAGCAAAAATAAAATTACAGCGCCAAAAAATGGTGACAATGTATATTTAACCATTGACCAAAAAATTCAAACCTTTTTGGAAGACAGCATGACAAAAGTGGCGAAAAAGTATAATCCGAAAAAAATCATGGGCGCAGTCGTCGATCCGAAAACGGGCAAAGTCCTTGCGATGGGACAGCGCCCAAGCTTTGACCCGAACACGCGTGATGTGACAAACTACTATAATGATTTGATTTCATATGCGTATGAACCCGGGTCAACGATGAAGATTTTTACACTTGCTGCTGCCATACAGGAGAATGTGTATAACGGCAATGAAAAGTACAAGTCCGGAACATATAAAGTAGGCGGAGGAATAGTAAAAGACCATAATGACGGAGTAGGCTGGGGGGCAACAACATACCATGACGGTGTAGTAAGGTCTTCTAATGTGGCTTTTGCCAAATTGGCTAATGAAAAGCTGGGCTATACCCGTCTTGATGAATATCTTCATAAATTCAATTTCTATCAAAAAACAGGTATTGACTTGCCGAATGAAGTATCAAGTAAAATGAACTTTAAATATGAATTTGATAAAGCATCGACTGCATATGGTCAAGCTTCTGCTGTTACACCAATTCAACAGCTGCAGGCTGCGACTGCAATAGCAAATGACGGTAAAATGATGCAACCCTACGTCATAGACCATATTGTTGATCCTGATACGAAGAAAACCATTTATCAAAATAAACCTCAGTCAGCCGGTACGCCAATCTCTGCTGACACCGCTAAAGAGGTTCGTAATATTTTAGGTGATGTCGTTACATCTGATATCGGTACTGGACGGCCTTATAAAATTGAAGGTTTTGATGTAGCTGTTAAAACCGGGACAGCACAAATTGCCGGGCAAAACGGTTATTTATCTGGACGCGATAATTACGTATTTTCTGTAATGGGAATGGCGCCTAAAGATGATCCCGAGTTGCTGATCTATGTTGCAGTACAGCAGCCGCAATTAGAGAATGATGAAACGGGTTCAAATCCAGTATCTGAAATCTTCAACCCAACAATGAAAAATAGCCTGCACTACCTAAACATAGAGCCAACTGAAAAGTCTGACTCAGATAAGGAAGACACAAAAGCGCAGACGATGCCTGATTTAACAGATCAAACGGTAACTGCTGCTCAAAAGAAAGCGAAAGAAGAGAATCTCACACCGATTGTCATCGGCAGTGATATCGCTGTAAAAGAACAGTATCCGAAAGCGGATGAGGAAGTTCTGACCAATCAGAAGGTCTTCCTGAAAACGGGCGGCAAAATCAAAATGCCTGATATGACAGGCTGGTCGAGAAGAGAGGTTCTTCAATACGGCGAGCTGGCGGGTATTCATATTGAAGTAAGCGGACAAGGCTATGCTGTCAGCCAAAGCGTCAAGAAGGACAAAGAAATAAAAGACAAAACCGTCATCAAGGTAACGTTTAAAAATCCAGATTAAAAAAAGAAAGCCTGCTGGGGATTTTCCCCATTATGCAGGCTTTCTTTTTTTATACCTTCAGAGGAGCATCGTTCTACCCGTCCAATTTCAGGCATAAAATGAAACAAGCCTAAATAAGGAGTGGACGGTCTCTTGCGCGTCTCGAATGTAACGGTTAGAAAACGTTTATTATTTGTTTTGCTTTTTGGCGTGATCGTGTTTCTGATCATTGATACAAGGCTGGGGTATGTTCAGTTTGTGATGGGCGAGAAACTGACTTCGCTGGCGAAAGATTCCTGGAGCCGGAACTTGCCGTTTGAGCCGGAGAGAGGAGAGATTCTGGATCGGAACGGCGTGAAGCTGGCAACAAACAAAAGTGCGCCGACCGTATTCGTCGTCCCGCGCCAAGTTCATAATCCGATGAAAACGAGCAAGCAGCTTGCGGCGGTTTTAAACATGTCAGAAGAAAAAGTATATAAGCATGTAACAAAAAAAGCGTCAATCGAAAAGATAACTCCTGAAGGGAGAAAGATTTCGAATGAAAAGGCGAAAGAAATCAAAGCGCTTGATTTAAAGGGTGTGTATGTTGCGGAGGACAGTATCCGCCATTACCCTTTCGGCAGCTTTTTATCTCATGTGCTTGGATTTGCCGGCATTGACAACCAAGGGCTCCTTGGACTTGAAGCCTATTACGACGATGATCTGAAAGGGGAAAAGGGCTCTGTTAAGTTTTATACAGATGCAAAAGGGAAGAAAATGCCTGATGAAGCGGACGACTACACACCGCCTAAGGACGGGCTTGATATGAAGCTGACAGTTGATTCGAAGGTTCAGACGATAATGGAGAGGGAGCTTGATAACGCTGAGGCCAAATATCATCCTGACGGTATGATTGCTGTAGCGATGAATCCGAAAAACGGAGAAATATTGGGGATGGCTAGCAGGCCTGACTTTGACCCGGCTGATTATCAATCAGTCGATCCGTCCGTCTACAATCGGAATCTGCCGGTATGGAGCACGTATGAGCCGGGATCCACCTTTAAAATTATTACACTTGCAGCAGCTCTTGAAGAACAAAAAGTAAATTTGAAACGTGATCAATTTTATGATAAAGGGCATGCGGAAGTGGACGGGGCGAGACTGCGGTGCTGGAAAAGAGGCGGACACGGGCTGCAGACGTATCTAGAGGTTGTACAAAACTCCTGCAACCCGGGATTTGTTGAATTAGGCGAGCGCTTAGGGAAGAATAAGCTTTTCAAATATATTAAAGACTTTGGTTTCGGCCAAAAAACGGGAATTGATCTGCAGGGCGAGGGGACAGGGATCTTATTCCCGCTTGATAGAGTAGGTCCGGTCGAGCAAGCGACTACGGCTTTTGGACAGGGGGTATCTGTCACGCCGATTCAGCAGGTTGCAGCCGTATCTGCCGCTGTAAATGGAGGAACGCTCTACACACCTTATATTGCAAAGGAATGGATCGACCCTGTAACGAAAAAAACGGTTAAAAAACAATCACCAATCGCAAAGAAACAAGTCATTTCTGAGGAGACATCCAAACAAATCCGCTATGCTTTAGAAAGCGTCGTCGCAGAAGGCACCGGCCGTAACGCATTTGTTGAAGGATATCGTGTCGGCGGAAAAACGGGAACCGCACAAAAGGTAAAGGATGGAAAATACCTCGAAAACAACCATATTGTATCATTTATCGGTTTCGCGCCGGCTGACGATCCGAGTCTTGTCGTCTATGTCGCGGTGGATAACCCGAAAGGCACGATTCAGTTTGGCGGAACGGTTGCAGCGCCTATTGTCGGGAATATTATGAGAGACAGCCTGCCGGAGATTGGTGTGAAGCCTAGGAAAAATCAAATCGAGAAAAAGTACCAATGGAACGACACAAAAACAATAGAAGTTCCGAATGTTGTAGGGATGTCTGTCTCAGATCTTGAGTCACTTTTGGTGAATCTCAATGTGGATGCTTCCGGGAAAGGAAGCAAAATCGTTAAACAATCGCCAGCTGCCGGAACGAAAGTAAAAGAGGGCTCAAAGATACGCGTTTATTTGACTGAAGAAGATGAAAAAGAGGCAGCCGATTAATTCGGGCTGCCTATTATTTTATTGCAGAAAAAATGCTCATATCTTCAAGATTAGCTGGATGTATCCTTTTATTTACGCTAAAATATGAACTGTATGCTTAAAATCATTATCACATCATTTGACGTGACTTCAAATGATAAAAAGAACGAATTAGAATGTTGAGAGGTTTGATACGATGAAACTTACAAAGCTGCTTACATACTTAACAACCGAACCTTCTGTAAACGACTCACAAGACCCTGAAATAACTTCAATTGAGATGGACTCCAGGGAAGTAAAGAAAGGGAGTCTTTTTGTATGTGTAAAAGGGTATACGGTAGATGGCCATGATTTTGCGCAAAAAGCAGTAGAGAACGGCGCAGCGGCTATTGTGGCTGAAAGAGAGCTCGATGTGGATGTGCCCGTCATTATTGTCCGGCAGTCACTGCGTGCGCTCAGCGTTTTGTCTGATGCGTTTTACGGACAGCCGACAAAGAAGCTTCAGCTGATCGGGATAACAGGCACAAACGGCAAAACATCAACGACCCACATGGTCGATGAGATTCTGAAAAAAGCGGGAAAACGTACAGGCTTGATCGGCACAATGTACATGAAAATCGGCGATGAAACACTTCCCGTTAAAAACACGACTCCGGAAAGTGTCACGCTGCAGAAAACGTTTAAGAAAATGAATGACAAGCAAGTTGACACTGCTATCATGGAGGTTTCTTCTCACGCTTTATCTTTAGGGCGTGTTCATGGCTGTGATTATGATATTGCCGTGTTTACGAATTTAACGCAGGACCATCTGGACTATCATAAAACGATGGATGAGTACAGACAGGCAAAAAGCCTGCTCTTTTCTCAGCTTGGCGGGGCTTTCAACCATGAACATCCAAAGCGTGCCGTACTGAACGCTGATGATGAGGCGAGCGCTTATTTTGAAAAGGTGACCGCAGCGCATATCTCTACATACGGAATTAAAAACAACGCTGATGTGATGGCGAAGAACATCACGATCACTGCACAGGGCACAAGCTTTGATCTTGTGACAAACAAAGGCACTAAACATATCACGATGTCGCTCGTCGGACAATTTAACGTGTATAATGTGCTGGCAGCTGTTGCAACATGTATTGCAGCAGGCATACCGTTTGAAACCATCACTGAAGCTGTTGAAGAATTGCATGGCGTAAGAGGCCGCTTTGAATTGGTCAATCAGCAGCAGGAGTTTCCGGTTATTGTAGATTACGCGCACACACCGGACAGCCTTGAAAATGTGCTGAAGACATGCAGAGACATGACGGTAGGAAAGCTCTTTGTCGTTGTCGGCTGCGGGGGAGACAGAGATAAGACGAAACGCCCAAAAATGGCTAAAATCGCTGTAGAGCTGGCTGATGAGCCGATTTTCACTTCAGATAACCCGCGAAGCGAAGATCCTCGCGCGATTTTAAGAGATATGGAAGCCGGAGTAGAGAACGAATACTACCACAGCATTGCAAACCGCGAGCAGGCAATCTTTTTCGCGATTGCCAATGCCAAAAAAGGAGATGTAGTTCTCATTGCCGGAAAAGGGCATGAAACCTATCAGCAGATCGGAAGCGAAACCTTCGATTTTGACGATGCTGAAGTGGCGGCGAGAGCCATTGTCGAACTCAATAAGAATAAGACGAATTCATAGGAAAGAGATGTTATTGAATATGGAGCTTGAAAAGAATTTTCATATGAGAAAAAATCATGAATATGATAACTACGTATGTCGTTTGAAAGAAACAGGAGGAGAAAAGGACAATGCTTGAGCAAGTCATTCTGTTTACAATTTTAATGGGGTTTTTAATTAGTGTTCTGCTCTCTCCGATTCTTATTCCGTTTTTAAGAAGATTAAAATTCGGCCAGAGTATTAGAGAAGAAGGACCGAAATCACATCAGAAAAAATCAGGGACGCCGACAATGGGCGGGGTCATGATCATACTTTCTATCATTGTGACAACAATTGTTATGACACAGAAATTTTCAGAAATAAGCCCGGAAATGGTGCTGCTTCTGTTTGTTACGCTCGGCTACGGTTTGCTTGGCTTTTTAGATGATTACATCAAGGTCGTCATGAAGCGCAATCTGGGATTGACGTCAAAGCAAAAGCTGATCGGACAAATTATCATTGCGGTTGTATTTTATGCCGTGTACCATTACTACAATTTCGCGACAGATATTCGCGTGCCTGGAACTGACTTATCATTTGATCTTGGCTGGGCTTACTTTATCCTGGTGCTCTTTATGCTTGTCGGCGGTTCAAATGCGGTTAACCTAACTGACGGTCTTGACGGCTTATTATCCGGTACTGCGGCGATTGCTTTTGGTGCTTTTGCCATCCTGGCATGGAATCAGTCTCAATATGACGTAGCGATTTTCTCAGTTGCCGTTGTGGGTGCGGTGCTGGGCTTCCTCGTATTTAATGCTCATCCGGCCAAAGTCTTTATGGGAGATACCGGATCACTTGCATTGGGAGGAGCCATCGTTACCATTGCCATTTTAACGAAATTAGAGATCCTGCTGGTTATCATCGGCGGTGTATTCGTTATCGAGACATTATCCGTTATACTGCAGGTTATCAGCTTTAAAACGACAGGTAAACGTATCTTTAAAATGAGTCCGCTTCATCACCATTATGAGCTTGTCGGCTGGTCTGAATGGAGAGTAGTCGTGACGTTTTGGGCTGCGGGACTTTTGCTTGCCGTTTTAGGAATTTACATCGAGGTGTGGTTATAAGTGGAAAACGATCAATTTTTACAGAATCAGCATTTTTTAATCCTTGGGCTCGCGAAAAGCGGGTATGCGGCGGCATCCATTCTTCATGAAAAAGGCATTTATGTTGCAGTCAACGACCAAAAGCCTTTTGAAGAAAACGAACCAGCGCAAAAGCTTTCTAAAAAAGGACTCGAGGTTGTTTGCGGAGAGCATCCAGTTTCTCTGTTTGATCAGCATCAAATCACGGTCCTGATCAAAAACCCGGGAATTCCATACGAAAATATTATGGTTCAGGAAGCGGAAAAAAGAGGCATCCCGGTTTGGACGGAAATTGAGCTCGCTTATTACCTGACAAACGCCAAGTTTATCGGGATTACCGGATCGAACGGAAAAACGACCACGACAACGCTGATTTATGAAATGCTCAAAGCTGACTCGCAAAAAGCTCTGATTGCCGGAAATATCGGCACAGTCGCAAGTGAAGTTGCCTATCATGCTGATGGGGATGAGTGGATCGTTACTGAATTGTCTTCGTTTCAGCTGATGGGAACACACGCTTTCAGACCGGAAATCAGCTTGGTTTTAAACATATTTGACGCTCATTTGGATTATCACCATACGCGAGAAAACTATGAAAAAGCGAAACAGAAAGTGTATCTTCATCAGACTGCTTCAGATAAAGCCATTGTCAACCAGGATGATGAAACCGTCATGCGTCTGGCTGAAGCCGGTAAAGCCGGTATCGTTCCATTTTCAGTCAGCAAAACGCTTGATCAGGGCGCTTATGTAAAAGACGGTATGATTATGTTCAACGGCGAAGTCATTCTTCCTCTGGAAGAGGTTGTGCTACCCGGCGCTCATAACCTGGAGAACATTTTAGCTGCTATTGCAGTTGTGAAAACGGCAGGAGCGTCCAACGAAGCAGTCAAAAAGGTGCTGACAAGCTTTACTGGCGTGAAGCACCGTCTCCAATATGTCACAACAGTGAAAAACCGCAAATTTTATAATGACAGTAAAGCAACAAACATTTTGGCGACAAGCAAGGCGCTTTCAGCTTTTGACAAACCGGTCATTCTGCTTGCGGGCGGACTGGATCGCGGAAATGGTTTTGACGACTTAAAACCGTATATGAAGCATGTCAAAGCAGTGCTGACATTTGGCCAGACTGCTCCGAAACTCGAGAAGCTCGGTAATGAGATGGGAATACAACATGTCAAACGTGTCGATAATGTTGAACAAGCAGTATCTGCGGCGTTTGCGCTCTCAAATGAAGGAGATGTCATCTTGCTGTCACCTGCGTGTGCGAGCTGGGATCAATTCAAAACATTTGAAGAACGCGGTGACATGTTTATAGATGCCGTGCATATGCTTAAGTAAGGGCTTGTCTTGAAGTAAATCGGCAGCCCTAATGACTTTAAGCTTGGGGTGTCGATTGCTTTGACTACTAAAAAAACATCGCCTGATTTGTTATTGGTCATCATTACGTTATTATTATTAACAATCGGATTAATTATGGTGTACAGTGCGAGTGCGGTATGGGCGGATTATAAATTTGATGACTCATTCTTTTTCGCGAAACGGCAGCTGCTGTTTGCGGGAATAGGCGTCATAGCCATGTTTTTTATCATGAATGTTGATTATTGGACATGGCGGACATGGTCCAAATTGCTGATGGTTATCTGTTTTTTTCTTTTGATTCTTGTTTTGATACCGGGCGTCGGCATGGTGCGGAACGGCTCAAGAAGCTGGATCGGAGTCGGGGCATTCAGCATACAGCCTTCAGAGTTTATGAAGCTTGCGATGATTGCATTCCTTGCTAAATTTCTCTCTGAAAAACAAAAAAACATAACATCGTTCAGACGGGGATTCATCCCGGCACTTGGCATTGTATTTTCAGCATTTTTGATTATTATGTGCCAGCCTGACCTCGGAACGGGGACAGTAATGGTCGGAACTTGTATTGTCATGATTTTTGTAGCTGGCGCGCGAATCGCCCATTTCGTCTTTCTCGGACTGATCGGCCTCAGCGGATTTGTTGGGCTCGTACTATCGGCTCCATATCGGATTAAGCGGATTACTTCATATTTAAATCCGTGGGAAGATCCGCTCGGCAGCGGTTTTCAAATCATTCAATCGCTTTATGCAGTGGGGCCCGGCGGATTGTTCGGAATGGGACTTGGACAAAGCAGACAGAAGTTCTTTTATCTGCCTGAGCCGCAAACAGACTTTATTTTTGCCATCTTGTCAGAGGAACTTGGGTTTATCGGGGGAACACTTATTTTGCTCCTCTTCAGCGTCCTGCTGTGGAGAGGAATCAGAATTGCACTCGGTGCACCTGATCTGTACGGAAGCTTTGTCGCAGTCGGCATTATTTCAATGATTGCCATTCAAGTCATGATTAATATCGGCGTAGTAACGGGCCTTATTCCGGTAACAGGGATCACGCTCCCGTTTCTGAGCTACGGAGGTTCTTCATTGACCCTGATGCTGATGGCCGTCGGTGTGCTGCTGAACGTGAGCCGATACTCGAGGTATTAATGAATGTTTGCCTAAAGCTCCCTGTGAAACAGGAAGCTGGGAAACAATTGATGTGATAACCCTGTCCAACAAAACAGGGTTATCGCTATGTTATAGAGAAACTTAGACTGGGGGAAGAGATATGCGAATTGCAATAAGCGGAGGCGGTACAGGGGGACACATTTATCCCGCTCTTGCCTTTATTAAAGAAGTGCAGCGCCGTCATCCTAATGTGGAATTTTTATATATCGGAACAGAAAACGGGCTGGAGAAAAAAATTGTGGAACGGGAGAATATACCGTTTCGTTCAATTGAAATTACAGGGTTTAAAAGAAAGCTGTCATTTGAAAACGTCAAGACTGTGATGCGTTTTCTGAAGGGCGTAAAAAAGAGCAAATCGTATTTAGCGGAATTTAAGCCTGATGCCGTAATTGGAACGGGCGGCTACGTATGCGGACCAGTTGTCTATGCCGCTGCCAAGATGGGAATTCCGACTATCGTCCATGAACAAAACAGCCTGCCGGGCATCACGAATAAGTTTCTTTCAAAATATGTTAATAAAGTAGCAATTTGTTTTGAAGAAGCAAAATCGCATTTTCCTAGCGAGAAAGTTGTATTTACGGGAAACCCGAGAGCCTCTGAAGTCGTCTCAATAGAGACGGGCCGATCAATGGCTGAATTTGGGCTTTCTGAAGAGAAAAAAACGGTCTTAATCTTCGGCGGAAGCAGAGGCGCCGCACCAATTAACCGTGCTGTCATTGACATGCAGGATGCGCTGAAAACAAGAGACTACCAAGTGCTGTATATTACCGGTGAAGTTCACTATGAAAAAGTGATGAATGAGCTGAAAAGCAAGGGTGCAGCTGATAATATGGTCACAAAGCCGTTTCTTCATCAAATGCCAGAGTATTTGAAGGCCATTGATGTCATTGTGGCCAGAGCTGGTGCGACGACGATTGCTGAAATTACTGCTCTCGGAATTCCAAGTGTACTGATTCCAAGCCCATATGTAACAGCGAACCACCAAGAGGTCAATGCGAGATCTCTCGGCCAGCATGATGCGGCGATTGTTCTGAAAGAAACAGAGCTCAGCGGGGAAAAACTGATTGAAGCGCTTGACCGGATCGTACTGAATGAGAAAACGTTAAAGGAAATGAGCGAACGGACAAAGTCACTCGGTGTTCCTGACGCGGCTGCCCGTTTATACAGCGTACTCGAAGAATTGAAAAAATAATAGAAAAGCAAATGGAATGCGGAGGTTTACGATGGAGAAAGTGATACAGGAATTAAAAGAACGCGAAGTCGGCAAGGTTCTTGCAAATGAACCGCTCGCGAATCATACAACGATGAAAATCGGCGGACCTGCGGATGTATTGGTCATTCCAAGCAGTGTAGATGCTGTCAAAGATATTATGGACGTTATTAAAAAATATGATGTGAAGTGGACAGTCATCGGCCGCGGATCAAATCTTCTTGTTTTAGATGAGGGAATCAGAGGCGTAGTGATTAAGCTGGGCGCAGGCCTTGACCATTTGGAGCTTGACGGGGAACAAGTAACAGTCGGAGGCGGTTATTCCGTGGTCCGTCTTGCAACATCATTGAGTAAAAAAGGCCTGTCCGGACTGGAATTTGCTGCTGGTATTCCAGGATCAGTCGGCGGAGCGGTTTATATGAATGCCGGCGCCCACGGTTCTGATATGAGCGAAATCCTCGTCAGAGCACATATTTTATTTGAAGACGGCACGATTGAGTGGCTGACAAATGAGCAGATGGATTTCAGCTACAGAACATCTGTATTGCAAAAGAAGCGCCCGGGCGTTTGCCTTGAAGCTGTTCTGCAGCTGGAGCAGAAGGATAAGGAATCAATCGTTCAGCAAATGCAAAGCAATAAAGATTACAGAAAAAATACACAGCCGTATTCAAGCCCTTGTGCGGGAAGCATATTCAGAAATCCGCTTCCGAATCATGCCGGAAACCTTGTAGAAAAAGCAGGCTTGAAAGGATATCAAATCGGCGGTGCAAAGATATCGGAGATGCACGGAAACTTCATCGTCAATGCGGGCGGAGCATCAGCAAAAGATGTGCTTGATCTCATTGACCATGTGAAAAAGACAATCCGTGAAAAATACGAGATTGATATGCACACAGAGGTTGAAATCATCGGCGAAAATCGCTGATTCAAGTTCTGACTGAAGCTGTTCATATGATATACTGTAAGCAAACGACAAACGGCATCGTAGTATGCCGTTTGTTTTGGAATAGACAGACTTTTAACAGCTGTTTCATTTGAATGAGGTGAACAGGCAATGAACCCGGGTCATGACCGAGAAAAAATCGTAAACATTGAAGAACGGATTCCAAAAATTAAAGAGCAGAGGAAACAGAAGGCAAACCGCCGTCTCATTTCATTTATTATGCTCTTTTTTATTATGGTGCTGATCATCGTGTACCTGCAGACGCCAATCAGTAAAGTATCAACCATCTCTGTTACAGGGAATGAAAATGTATCCAAAAAGGAAATTATCGAGCTTTCCGATATTAACAGCGGAGATACTGAGTTTTGGAGTTTGGACAAGAAAAAAACAGAAAAGAAGATTCAGCAAAATAAATTAGTAAAAAAAGCGGAGATCAGCAAATCGCTTCCTAATAAAATCAACATTGCGATCGAAGAGTATAAAGCGATTGCTTATTTAGAAAAAGACAATGTGTACTATGAAGTGCTTGAAAACGGATCAGTTCTGCCAAACGAAGTAACGCCGGAGGATGCCGGACCGATTTTGGTCAATTGGACAAACGCGAAAAAGCGGTCTCAAATGGCCAAGCAGCTCGATGCTTTGTCAAATTCTTTAAAACAGTCAATTTCAGAAATTTATTACACGCCTGTAAAAATGGATGAAAACCGTATTAAATTGTATATGAACGACGGTTATGTTGTCACTGCGTCTATTAAAACCTTTGCAGACCGAATGAAAACGTATCCTTCTATCATTTCACAGCTTAGCAGCAATAAGAAAGGCATTATTCATTTAGAAGTTGCCACCTATTTTGAAGAGTTTGGAAAAAACAATAAAGCTGCTAAAAAGGAAGATGAAAATTGAGGGGCAAATCAGCAGTCCTTCTTTCTTTGATTATGCTTATCGCAGGCTTTTTGATCTCATTTTCTTTTCAAATGACAAAAGAAAACAACAAAAGCGCGGCTGAGACGGAAGAGTGGAAAAAAGAATATGCGCTGAGAGATGAACTCCTGAAACAGGAGAAAGAAAATAAGAATCTTGAAAAAGAATTGTATCAAAAGCAAAACAAAGTCCGTCAGGCGGAAAATAAGCTGAAGAAAGAAAAGACGGAATACTATAACGTCCTCGAAGATACAGAAAAGTACCGAATGTATATTGGGGAAGTCGGTGTGCAGGGAGAGGGCGTTGAGGTGACCTTGGAAGATGCGTCGTACATACCGGAAGGGGAGAATGTGAACAGTTACATCGTTCACGAAAGCCATATCTTTCAAGTGGTAAACGAACTGTATATTTCGGGGGCGGCGGCCGTCGCCGTTAATGGCCAGCGTTTGACACATGATTCCTATATCAAGTGCAACGGTCCTGTTGTAACGGTAGACGGGGTGCAGCATCCGGCTCCGTTTACGATATCCGCTATTGGAGATCCTGATGTTCTGCTGCCTTCGTTAAATATAGCAGGAGGCCTGATCGATCAGCTGTCAATGGATCATATTTCTGTTACCGCAGAAAAAGAGAAAAACGTACAAATGAAACCGATTCTGAAAACGAAGGAATGACTGAAAAAGCGGGTGAAACAGATTGAAAATAAAGCGTTCCTTCATAAGCATCAGTGTGCTTATGGTCATCTTCGGCCTCATGATATCTGTTCAGTTTAACTCGTTAAAGCATCCTAAAGTCCGAGATACGAGAGACATGTGGGATATAAGAGAAGAGCTGACATCAGAGCAGAAGAAGCAGGAAAAGCTGCTGGCTGAAATAAACAAATATGATAAACTGCTGAATAGCTATTCGCAAAGTAAAGAAATGACAAAAGAAACCGCGCTCAATAATACCTTGCAAACCTTAAAAAAAACAGCCGGCATGACCGATATAACAGGTAGCGGAATTGTCATCACCATTTCCCCACTTTTTTCTGAAAGCTTAACAGGAGAGCCGATCGAAAATCCGCCTCCGGATTTGCTGAAGAAGCTGATCAATGAACTCAACTCCTTCGGTGCAGAGCATATCTCGATTAATGAGCGAAGAGTTGTGAATCATACAGTCATAAGGGATATAAACGGCACAACAAAAATAGACGGATACGGCCTTGACGATTATCCTTTAACAGTAAAAGTGCTCGCCGAAGATCCGGACATGCTGTACAGCAGAGTGAAGGGGTCGGGCCTTGAGGATCTTTTTGCATCTGAAAATTTAGCATTAAAAGCCGGTAAATCTAAAAGCGAGCTGACATTAAAAGCATACGACAGACCATTGGACGTACAACAGCTGAAACCGCTTAAAGACTGAAAAGGAGGAGAATTGTCATGTGGCTGCCTGTGCTGGGACTGGTGCTCGGAATAGCGATTGGACTGATGACAAACTTAACGATACCGAGTGAATATTCAAACTATTTATCGCTTGCGGTGCTCGCCGCACTTGATACATTAATCGGCGGAATCAGGGCGCATTTACAAGGTACATATGATGAAATGGTATTTGTTTCCGGTTTCTTTTTTAATATTATATTGGCAATAAGTTTAGCTTTTCTGGGAGTCCATCTTGGTGTAGACTTGTATTTAGCAGGTATATTCGCATTTGGAGTGAGATTATTTCAGAATATAGCTGTTATTAGAAGAAATCTACTAACAAAGTGGACTCTTTCTAAAAAAAATAAAAAAAATGTGATATAAAAGAGGATATACATAGGATATAACGAATATTTTCAATAAACATAAAATGTGAAAAGCACATGAGGAATATTCCGTTGTGATATTTTTTGTTACACACTTGTAAAGCCACATTCATTGTATTGTTGTTCCGCAAATAATAGAATAGAAATGATCGAAATGTGAGGAGGTGCCATAGAATGAACAACAATGAACTTTACGTCAGTCTTGACATCGGTACGTCCAATACAAAAGTGATCGTCGGAGAAATGACAGATGATTCCCTTAATATTATCGGTGTGGGAAATGTACCGTCTGAAGGGTTGAAAAAAGGCTCAATCGTTGATATAGATGAGACCGTTCATTCTATAAGAAAAGCGTTTGACCAAGCTGAAAGAATGGTAGGTTTTCCGCTTAGAAAAGCTATTGTCGGCGTTAATGGAAATTATATCAATATTCAAGATACAAACGGTGTTGTAGCAGTTTCCAGTGAGAATAAAGAAATTCAAGTTGAAGATGTACGCCGTGTCATGGAGGCGGCACAGGTTGTTTCAGTACCGCACGAACAGCTGATTGTCGACGTCATTCCTAAACAGTTTATCGTAGATGGAAGAGATGAAATCACCGACCCGAAAAAAATGCTGGGTGTGCGTTTAGAAGTAGAAGGCACCCTGATCACCGGTTCAAAAACAATCTTACATAACTTGCTTCGCTGTGTTGAAAGAGCCGGTATTGAAATAACTGATATATGTCTTCAGCCGCTGGCAGCCGGTTCTGCTGCATTGTCAAAGGACGAGAAAAATCTTGGTGTTGCTCTCATTGATATAGGAGGAGGGTCAACAACCATTGCTGTGTTCCAGAACGGACATCTCACTTCTACCCGTGTCATTCCTCTCGGAGGCGAAAATATCACCAAAGATATCTCCATCGGATTGAGAACGTCAACAGAAGAAGCAGAACGCGTGAAAAAGCAATTTGGACATGCCTACTATGACGAAGCCTCGGAAGATGAAGTATTTGAGGTAACCGTTATAGGCACCAATCAAAAACAAACATTTACACAGCAGGAAGCAGCGAATATCATTGAAGCAAGAGTAGAAGAAATTCTTGAAATTGTTTCAGAAGAGCTTCGCAGTATGGGAATTACCGATCTGCCGGGAGGCTTCGTGCTGACAGGGGGACAAGCAGCAATGCCGGGTGTCATGTCATTGGCACAGGATGTGCTGCAAAACAATGTCAGAGTGGCAAGCCCGAATTATATCGGTGTAAGAGATCCTCAGTATATGACGGGAGTGGGTCTGATCCAATTCGCCTGCCGAAATGCAAGAATCCAAGGCAGAAAAATAGGCTTTAAGATGCCTGAAGAAGCGATACAGGAAATTGCAGTCTCATCATCAGAGGAACAAGAGCAGCATCATCACCAAAATGAGGTGCAGCAGCGGCCAAAAGGAAAACAAAAAACACAAGCCGAACATAATAAACAGAGCAAAATGAAAAAACTATTAAGCATGTTTTGGGAATAGATAGATAGTCATTCGGCAGATTAGGAGGATTTAGCATGTTGGAGTTCGAAACAAACATAGACGGCTTAGCATCAATTAAAGTAATCGGAGTAGGAGGCGGCGGTAACAACGCTGTCAACCGAATGATTGAAAATGAAGTGCAAGGAGTAGAGTACATCGCGGTAAATACGGACGCTCAAGCTCTTAACCTGTCAAAAGCAGAAGTGAAAATGCAAATCGGCGCAAAGCTGACAAGAGGATTGGGAGCAGGTGCGAATCCGGAAGTCGGAAAAAAAGCCGCTGAAGAAAGCAAAGAGCAGATTGAAGAAGCGTTAAAAGGCGCTGACATGGTATTCGTGACAGCTGGTATGGGCGGCGGAACAGGAACAGGTGCTGCACCGGTTATCGCACAAATCGCGAAAGACTTAGGCGCATTAACAGTCGGAGTTGTTACAAGACCGTTTACATTTGAAGGACGCAAAAGACAGCTTCAGGCTGCAGGCGGAATCTCAGCAATGAAAGAAGCGGTGGACACACTGATCGTGATCCCGAACGACCGAATTCTGGAAATTGTTGATAAAAACACGCCGATGCTTGAAGCATTCCGTGAAGCTGATAACGTACTCCGTCAAGGGGTTCAAGGTATTTCAGACTTGATTGCTACACCTGGTCTTATCAACCTTGACTTTGCTGATGTGAAAACAATCATGTCAAACAAAGGATCTGCTTTGATGGGTATCGGTATTGCGACTGGAGAAAACCGCGCGGCAGAGGCAGCAAAAAAAGCAATCTCCAGCCCGCTTCTTGAAGCGGCCATTGACGGTGCGCAAGGTGTCCTCATGAACATCACTGGGGGAACAAACCTCAGCTTATATGAAGTTCAGGAAGCAGCAGACATTGTCGCTTCAGCGTCTGACCAAGACGTAAACATGATTTTCGGTTCTGTTATTAATGAAAATCTAAAAGATGAGATTGTGGTGACAGTGATTGCAACTGGTTTTATCGAACAAGAGAAGGACGTCACGAAACCCCAGCGTCCAAGCTTAAACCAAAGCATCAAAACACATAACACAAGTGTTCCAAAGCGTGAACCAAAACGTGAGGAGCCTCAGCAACAAAACACAGTAAGCCGTCACACGTCACAGCCGGCTGATGATACGCTTGACATCCCGACATTCTTAAGAAACCGTAATAAACGCGGCTAATGTAAAGGACAAAATCGTTTTCGATTTTGTCCTTTTTGTTTTTCTCCAAAACTTTTCTTCTTGTAAAGTCTTTTTCCCTATGTCTTCCTTCACAGAATAACAAATAAGACTATTAGACCTATTCTTATTTCATGACGATTTTATCATTTTCATATATATGGAAATCGAATGACATAAAACGACAATATCTGTAATACAGATTGTCTACAGTTAACGTACAGCGATGTTCTGACAAACCATTCACTTTTTAAAAGGAGGGACGACATTCTTTTACAAAGCATTTTGAAAAAAGGGGGATAAAAATGAGGAAAAAAACGAAAAACAGACTCGTTAGCTCTGTTTTAAGTACGGTTGTTATCGGTTCACTGCTGTTTCCGGGTGCAGCCGGGGCAAGCAGCAAAGGCGCCTCAACTCCTGTTAAACAGGAGCTTCAATCTGCTGAATCCATTCAGAACAAGATCTCGAGTACATTAAAGAAAAGCTTTAAAAAGAAAGAAAAAACGACCTTTCTGATTAAATTTAAGGATCAAGCTGACACAGAAAAAGCGGCAAAAGCAGCTGTCAAAAAAGCAAAATCGAAGAAGCTGACTGCCGCTAAGACGGAATATCAAAAGCGTTCTGCCGTTGTGTCATCCTTAAAAGTCACAGCCAATGAATCACAGCAAGACGTCTTAACATACCTGAACAGCCAGAAAAATAAAGGAAATGCAGACCAGATCCACTCTTATTATGTGGTGAATGGGATCGCTGTTCATGCCTCAAAAGAGGTTATGGAAAAAGTAGCGCAGTTCCCCGAAGTGGAAAAGGTGCTTCCAAATGAGAAACGGCAGCTTTTTAAGTCATCCTCCCCATTTAATATGAAAAAAGCGCAAAAAGCTGTCAAAGCAACCGACGGTGTGGAATGGAATATAGACCAAATCGACGCCCCGAAAGCTTGGGAACTTGGATACGATGGAACTGGCACAGTTGTCGCGTCTATTGATACTGGTGTGGAATGGAACCATCCGGCATTAAAAGAGAAATATCGCGGATATAATCCGGAAAATCCTGATGAGCCTAATAATGAAATGAACTGGTATGATGCCGTAGCAGGCGAAGCAAGCCCTTATGATGATCTGGCTCATGGGACCCACGTGACAGGTACGATGGTGGGATCTGAACCCGATGGAACAAATCAAATCGGTGTAGCGCCTGGCGCAAAATGGATTGCTGTAAAAGCGTTCTCCGAAGAGGGCGGCACTGATGCTGACATTTTGGAGGCGGGTGAATGGGTTTTAGCTCCAAAGGACGCAGAGGGCAATCCTCACCCGGAAATGGCTCCTGATGTTGTCAATAACTCATGGGGCGGGGGCTCAGGACTTGATGAATGGTACAGAGATATGGTCAATGCCTGGCGTGCGGCCGATATTTTCCCTGAGTTTTCAGCGGGGAATACGGATCTCTTTATTCCGGGCGGACCTGGTTCTATCGCAAACCCGGCAAACTATCCGGAATCGTTTGCAACTGGCGCGACTGATATTAACAAAAAGCTCGCTGACTTTTCTCTACAAGGGCCATCTCCATATGATGAAATAAAGCCGGAAATTTCTGCACCGGGCGTAAATATCCGGTCTTCCGTTCCCGGCCAGGCATATGAGGACGGATGGAACGGCACATCAATGGCAGGACCGCATGTGTCTGCTGTTGCTGCACTGCTGAAACAGGTGGATGCCTCACTTTCTGTCGATGAGATGGAGGATATATTAACGAGCACGGCTGAACCACTGACGGATTCAACATTTCCTGATTCTCCGAATAACGGATACGGCCATGGTTTGGTGAACGCTTTTGATGCTGTATCAGCTGTTACAGATGGTTTAGGAAAAGCAGAAGGACAAGTTTCTGTAGAGGGGGATGATCAAGAGCCTCCTGTCTATCAGCATGAGAAAGTAACAGAAGCCTATGAAGGCGCCAGCCTGCCGCTGACTTTGACAGCTGAAGACAATGTGAGTGTGACGTCTGTAAAACTGTCCTATAAGCTGGATCAAGGTGAATGGACAGAAGTAACGGCTAAACGAATCAGCGGTGATCACCTGAAAGGAACGTATCAGGCAGAGATTCCAAACATTAAAGGAGCTGCACTAAGCTATAAGTGGATGATTCAGGATTTTGGCGGCCATGTCGTTGAGTCTGACACATACGATGTAACTGTGAAGCCAAGCATCACGGTGGGATACAAGCAGGACTTTGAGGCTGCACCCGGTGGCTGGATTGCAAGCGGAACACATAATAACTGGGAATGGGGAGTTCCGTCGTCAGGCCCAACTACAGCAGCATCAGGAGAAAAAGTATACGGAACAAACCTAACAGGAAACTATGCCAATTCAGCAAATATGAATCTAGTGATGCCTCCTGTTGAAGTGCCGAATTCAGGAAACCTGTTTCTTCAATTTAAAAGCTGGCACCATTTAGAGGATGATTTTGATTACGGCTACGTTTTTGTTCTTCCGGAAGGCGAAAAGAATTGGGAGCAGGCTGGTGTCTATAATGGAAAGACATCAAGCTGGACGGATGAAGAAATTGATTTATCCGCTTATAAAGGTCAAAACATTCAAGTGATGTTTAACCTTCAATCAGATGAAAGTATAGCAAAAGAGGGCTGGTACATTGATGATGTAGTGCTTTCTGACAAATCGGCCGGAAAAACAGCCAAGAAGAATAAGCTGGGTGTCGAAAAGCCTTCAGGAAAGCAAAAGAAAAAGCCAGTGAATCCGAAAAAGGCTAAGCCATCTGCAAACACAGCGGTAAATAATCAGAGTAAAGATATACAGCCACAGGTTTTGCCGATCAGGGCACAAGTCAGTGTCGCGGAAACAGGAAAATCAACATATTCGGATCAAGCCACAGGGCAGTACACGCTGATGCACAAAGCGGGAGATTATACGCTTAAGGCAGAAGCGTACGGTTATCAATCGAAAACCCAAAAAGTTTCTCTGCAGGCAGATCAGACGACACAAGCTAATTTTACGTTAGAGGAAATGAAGAAGGGGACATTAAAAGGCACAGTCATTAATAAAGCGACAGGAGAGCCGGTAAAAGGCGCCACCGTCTATGTTATAGAGGATGCTGCAGTTGAACCTGCTACAACAAACGACAAAGGTGAATATACGCTTGAGGCCTATGAAGGCGCCTATACGATTAAAGTCGCTGCACCGGGTTATTACAGCGATGAATTTACCGTTGATTTAAAAGGTGATGTTACGAAGGAAACTGTACTGAAGCCTTTCGTCGGTTATCCGGGTGAGATTGCATATGATGACGGAACGGCGGAAAATGCCAATTCCTATTTTGCAGCAGGTAACGGATGGGCGGTAAAAATGACGTTGGCTGACGGCAAGGACAAAGGCATGCTTACAGGAGGACTGTTCAGATTCTGGGATACAGAGTTTCCTGATCCTGGCGGCACCGAGTTTAAGGTTGAGGTATACGATGCTACAGGAGAAGACGGAGCACCAGGCAAAAAAATTGCCGGGCCATTTAACGCCGAAGCCCTTCGCAATGGCGAATGGACCAAGGTAGATCTCAGTTCAAAAGGGATTATGGTCGATAAAGACTTTTATCTCGTGTATATCCAGTCAAAACCTGATCCGTATTCACCTGGACTGGCAATGGATGAAACCGGTCAGAATTCTGGCCGCAACTGGCAGTATATAGATGGACAATGGCAGCCAGGTGACGAAGCGGACGGCAACTATATGATTCGCGCATTAGTTGATTATGAAGCTGCTGTACCTGAAATTTCTTCACCGGCAGACAAATCGTACACAAACAAGGAGAACGTTACTGTAAAAGGAAAAGCCTCTCCTGGTACAACAGTACACATTTATAATGGAGAGAAAGAAGCAGGAGAAACGAAAGCTGCTGCGGATGGCACCTTCCAGGCAGGCATCTCACTCAGCAAGGGTGAAAATAAGCTGACGGCCACTGCATCAACAGACAACGGAACTACGGATGCCTCCAGCCCTGTTACAGTCACGCTTGATCAAGTCAAGCCTGAATTGACGCTGGACAATCCAAAGGATGGCGAGAAAACAAATAAAGAAGCACTGACTGTCAAAGGGGCTGTATCCGATGACAATCTGAAAGAAGTCAAGGTGAATGGCAAAAAAGCAACGGTTACAGATGGTTCATACTCAGCCCGTGTTCTCTTGGAGAACGGAAGCAATGAAGTCAAGGTGACTGCCTCTGACTTGGCGGGCAACAAAACGACGAAAAAGGCAGTCATTGACATTAACTTTGACAAGCCTGTCATTTCCGGATTGATCCCTGGAGAGGACAAAACCTTAAAAGCCGGTGAATCTGTGAAAATCGCTTTCTCAAGCGCAGAAGATTTGGATGCAACGTTTGTCATTCGTCTTCCGCTGACAAATGCAAGGGCGAGTGTGCAAAACGCCACCGAGCTCCCGCTAAGAGAAATTTCTCCGGGGAGATATGAAGGCTATTGGACAGCCACTTCTTCTATTAAAGCAAACGGAGCAAAAGTAGAAGTGATTGTACGAGATGAGTATGGAAATGAAACTAGAAAAACAGCGAATGGAAAACTTTATATCAATACTGAAAATTAAGTGTAAAAAAGCTGCCGTCACAGGCAGCTTTTTTATATACTCTCATTTATTTCCTCGACAAATTAAGCAGATATCCCTGAAAAATTGTATTTTCCTCTCAACATTAATTGACAGACTTTCCCACAGAGCTTGCTTTATACTTATGAAACAAGAAGGGGAACAGCGTGATGCAAGAAAGAAAGGAGTCAGATGTGAAAATCTATTTAGATGTCATTTGGCTGTTAAACTTTTGTTTTGATGCACTTTTACTTTTGCTCACGGCATTTATTTTAAAACGTCATGTGAAAAAAAGAAGACTGATAGGCGGAGCGTTCATCGGTTCAAGTATTGTCCTTTTGATGTTTACTCCTTTTTCGCCGATCGTTGAACATCCGGCCGGGAAGCTGGCTTTTTCAGTTGTGATTGTGATGGTGACATTTGGATTTAAAAGATTTCGTTATTTCTTTCAAAATTTGTTTTCCTTTTATTTTGCCACTTTTTTAATGGGGGGAGGAATTATCGGAGCTCATTCTTTGCTGCAGTCACATTCTGTTGTTCGAAACGGTGTCATGATCACCAATCAAACCGGGTTTGGAGACCCAATCAGCTGGTTGTTTATTGTTGCTGGCTTTCCAGCGTTATGGTTTTTTTCTAAGAGAAGAATTGACGACATTGAAACAAAAAACATTCAATATGAGGAACGAGTCAGCGTACAGGCGGATTTGGGCGGTCAAACGCTTCATGTCAGAGGGTTGATTGATTCCGGTAATCAGCTGTACGATCCTCTTACAAAAACGCCGGTTATGATTATTTACATTGATAAACTGGAGCCGATTTTCGGAGCGGCTGAAACGATGATCATTCGAAACACAGACCCATTGGAAGCGATTGAACAGCTCGATGATTCATTTCGTTTTTTAGATAAAATGAGGCTGATTCCATACAGGGGGGTAGGGCAGCAAAATCAATTTTTATTATGCATTAAACCGGATCACGTAACGATAATGACAAAAGAAGAAATGGTTTCTGCGGATAAATGCTTAATCGGCATCAGCACAACAAAGCTATCGGCAGATGGAGAGTTTGACGCGATTATTCATCCGAAAATGCTTTCGGGCAAGGCCATCAAACACGTTTCATAATGTTCGCAAATGTCCGTTACTTATCATACTCAAACGACGTGACATTTAGAAGGGAGAGGAAGATGAAAAAACTGAAATTGCGACTGACGCACCTCTGGTATAAGCTGCTGATGAAACTTGGATTGAAAAGTGATGAAGTCTATTACATAGGCGGGAGTGAAGCCCTGCCGCCGCCATTATCTAAAGATGAGGAGCAGGTTCTGTTAATGAAGCTCCCAAACGGTGATCAGGCGGCTCGCGCCATTTTGATTGAACGCAATCTACGTCTGGTCGTCTATATCGCACGGAAATTTGAAAATACAGGAATTAATATAGAGGATTTAATCAGCATCGGCACCATCGGATTAATTAAAGCTGTGAATACATTCAATCCAGAAAAGAAAATCAAGCTGGCGACCTATGCCTCACGGTGTATAGAAAATGAAATCCTGATGTATTTAAGAAGAAACAATAAAATTCGTTCAGAGGTTTCCTTTGATGAGCCGCTTAATATTGATTGGGATGGCAATGAGCTTTTGCTTTCTGACGTACTCGGCACTGACGATGACATCATCACAAAAGATATAGAAGCCAACGTAGATAAAAAGCTCTTAAAAAAAGCGCTTGAACAGCTCAATGAGAGAGAAAAACAAATCATGGAGCTGCGGTTTGGGCTTGTCGGTGAAGAAGAAAAAACCCAAAAGGATGTAGCGGATATGATGGGGATTTCACAGTCCTATATTTCGCGGCTTGAGAAAAGAATTATAAAAAGATTGAGAAAAGAGTTCAACAAAATGGTGTAAAATTTTTTATGGTTATAACCCCTTGATTTTACAGGGATTTCCTGATTTCGACTGTTTTTCGGTCTGAGTGCAGTGCATATTTTTCCCACCCAAGGAGATACTTAACGATGTACAGCAGCTCCTGTAGGGAGGGAAAAAAGTGTCTAGGAATAAAGTCGAAATCTGCGGGGTGGATACCTCCAAATTACCAGTACTCAAGAATGAAGAGATGAGAAAGCTGTTTAGGCAGCTGCAGGATGAAGGCGATGATTCAGCCAGAGAAAAGCTTGTAAACGGGAACTTGCGTCTTGTCTTAAGTGTCATTCAAAGATTTAATAACAGAGGGGAGTATGTTGATGACTTATTTCAGGTCGGCTGCATCGGACTAATGAAATCCATTGATAATTTTGACCTAAGCCACAATGTTAAGTTTTCAACATACGCTGTACCTATGATTATCGGAGAGATCCGCAGGTATTTACGCGATAATAACCCGATCCGTGTTTCAAGATCGCTTCGGGACATCGCTTACAAGGCGCTTCAGGTAAGAGAGCGGTTAATCAGTGAGACAAGCAAGGAGCCGACTGCAGAAGACATCGCAAAAGTTCTTGAGGTACCGCATGAGGAAATCGTATTTGCGCTTGATGCCATCCAGGATCCGGTTTCTCTATTTGAACCGATCTATAACGACGGCGGAGACCCGATCTATGTGATGGACCAAATCAGTGATGAGCGCAATACAGATTCACAATGGATTGAAGAGCTGGCTTTAAAAGAGGGCATGAGAAGGCTGAATGATAGGGAAAAAATGATTTTGAGAAAGCGCTTCTTCCAAGGGAAAACACAAATGGAAGTAGCCGAGGAAATCGGGATTTCCCAAGCGCAGGTGTCCAGGCTTGAAAAAGCGGCTATCAAACAAATGAATAAGAATATTCATCAATAATGACATGAAAAGCCTTTAAAACAATTTTTGTTTTAAAGGCTTTTCTATTGATTATGGGTTGTTTACGTCTTGGAAAAAATAAGGTATTCTAGTCCGTACAAAGTTTTATGAAAATTAAAACAATTATAATAGAAGTTTAGAGGAGGACCACGATGATTTTGCAGCTTGACAATGTCTCACTAAAACGAAATGGAAAATGGATACTGAGGGATATTCATTGGAAGGTGGAGGAAAAGGAAAATTGGGTGCTTTACGGATTAAATGGTGCCGGAAAGACAGCGCTGTTAAATATGCTTTGCTCATATTACTTTCCAACATCAGGCGAGATGCAGGTGCTTGGCCATGAATTTGGTAAAACCGAGCTTGGGGAGAAGCTCAGACGGAAAATTGGCCTCGTCTCAGCGGGTCTTCAGCAAAAATTGTATCCGGCAGATTCAGCCTTTGAGATTGCGTTGAGCGGAGCTTACGCTTCGATAGGATTATATGAAACGCCAAGTGCGGAAATCAGGGAAAAAGCGATTGGTTTGTTAGAGGATTTGGGTGCAATAGAATATGCCGACCGACGCTATGAAACCCTTTCTCAAGGAGAAAAACAAAGAGCCTTGATTGCAAGAGCGCTAATGGCCGATCCGGAGCTGCTGATATTGGACGAACCGGTCACAGGGCTGGATTTTATTGCCCGGGAAAAGCTGTTAGACACGATTACATATATTGCAAACAAAGAAAAAGCGCCATCGATCCTTTATGTGACACATCATGCGGAAGAAATTTTACCGGTCTTTGACAAAGCCCTTTTGTTAAAACAGGGAGAGGTCTTTAGATCAGGAGAAATAAAGGAAATGCTCACTGATCACATACTTTCCGCTTTTTTTGATACGCCAATCCATGTATTATGGAATCAGGATCGGCCGTTTTTAACAAGAGCCGAGCCGATAACGAATGCCTGACAAACACATATAGATTCATCCTAGGGGTGCTTTGCGAAGCTGAGAGAGACATTGTCTCAACCCTTTTGACCTGATCTGGATCATGCCAGCGGAGGGAAGCGGTGAAATAGCGGAGTACATAGGACTCTGTTTGTTTTTACTAAGCCGTTTCATAACATTTGAAACGGCTTTTTGATTTTTAAGAATAGGAGCTGATCACATTGAATCAACAAATAGACTCTCTGTTAAAAAAGGTGGAAGATCAAAAGAAGGAGCTTATTCAGCTGGCAAAAACGCTGATTTCTTATCAAACACCTGCTCCGCCTGCAAGAAATACAGACGGCATTCAGTCATGGATTGCTCGGTTTTTAAATGAAATGGGATTCTCGATCGACAAATGGGACGTGTACCCGGGAGATCCCAATGTTGTAGGCCTGCTAAAGGGAACAGATGCAGCAGACTATCATAGCTTGATCATCAATGGTCATGTAGATGTGGCAGAGGTAAAAGAGGATGAGGATTGGGAGCATGCTCCGTTTCATCCAATTGAAAAAAACGGTTTCTTAATCGGACGGGGTGCTTCTGATATGAAAGGCGGAATGGCGTGTGTGCTGTTTGCGGTCAAATTGATTCGTGAAGCCGGCATTGAACTTCCAGGTGATTTGATTCTGCAATCGGTTATCGGGGAGGAAGTTGGAGAAGCCGGTACGCTTGAGTGCTGTAAGAGGGGCTATCGCGCTGATTTTGCAGTTGTCGCAGATACGAGCGATATGCATATTCAAGGCCAAGGCGGTGTCATTACAGGCTGGATCGAAATCAAAAGCAGTCAAACGTTTCATGATGGGACGAGGCGGAATATGATTCATGCAGGCGGAGGAACATTCGGGGCAAGCGCAATTGAAAAAATGGCAAAAATCATTGCGGGGCTCGGTGAACTTGAGCGCCACTGGTCCATTATGAAAAGTTATCCCGGCTTTAAACCAGGCACAAATACGATTAACCCGGCTGTCATTGAAGGAGGCAGACATGCGGCTTTTATAGCGGACGAGTGCCGGCTGTGGATCACAGTCCATTTTTACCCGAATGAAACCCATGACCAAGTGGCAGCGGAAATAGAAGATTACATCAATCGGCTGAGTGACAGTGATATTTGGCTTAGGGAAAACCGCCCTGTTTTTAAGTGGGGAGGCTCATCTATGATTGAAGACAGAGGAGAAATTTTTCCGGCACTGGAAGTTGATCCTGGCCACCCAGGCGTCTCAGCGCTTACTGTGTCTCATGAGAAAGTGAAACGGGAGCGCCCGGTTATGGACGTTTCTCAATCCGTTACAGACGGGGGATGGCTGTATAATGCCGGCATTCCATGCGTGATATACGGTCCTGGCGATCTGCACAATGCACACTCCGTAAACGAGGAGGTATCGATTGAGCAGCTGGTAGATTATACAAAAATCATGCTCGATTTTATCATCAGCTGGTGCAGCCGTAAAAAAGAACAGTGATCATGAAAATTTCTTCTTGCTGACAAGGTTCAGCCCGCCCGTTCATATACTGGAAAAAAGGACGGAAAAAGGACGTGATGGGATGATCAGCATTTCTGAATTTCAGGTGAAGGATGTCGTCAATGTCTCAAACGGAAAAAAGCTGGGGAGCATTGGTGATATAGATATCAATGTGACCACTGGAAAAATTCAAGCGATCATACTGGGAGGAAATGGGAAGGTTCTCGGTTTTTTTGGAAAAGAAGAGGAATTGGTCATTCCATGGCGAAATATAGTAAAAATCGGGGAAGACGTGATCTTGGTCCGATTAAGTGAACCGCATGCATAACCTGCTTTGTCTGCCGCGGATTGGCAAATGCCGGAAGTCTCGATTCTTCCGGCACATTTCATTTAGAAATATGCAAATCGGCGCTCAACGAATGCAGAAAGATGTGGTAAAATAAGTGGGAAATTCCGCTTTTTTAAATGTTTGTCGAAAGGTTGGATCATCATGAATACATATCACCCATTCAGTCTTACCACACCCTCGACACTCATGATACAAGACTGGACACAAACGAATCAAAACAACAGAGAAGTCATTGCCGGATTTACTACGAAAAACGGCGGTGTCAGCCAAAAGCCTTTTGAATCGTTAAATACAGGATTGCACGTTCATGACAAAGATGCAGATGTAGTTAAAAATCGTGAATATATTGCCGATATGTTTAATATTGATTTGCAGTCTTGGGTATTTGCTGATCAGACACATGATAATCGCGTTCAGAAAGTGACGCAGAGGGATAGGGGAAAAGGCGCCCGTGAGTATCACACGGCTTTAAAAGCAACGGACGGGCTCTACACAAATGAAAAGAATGTGGTTTTGGCATTATGCTTTGCTGATTGTGTGCCTCTTTTCTTTTATGATCCGGTTAAATCGCTTGTCGGGGTCGCCCATGCCGGGTGGAAAGGCACTGTCAAACAGATTGGCAGAGAAATGGTGAAGCAATGGACCGAGCAGGAAGGTTCAAAGCTCTCAGATATTTATGCTGTTATCGGACCGTCTATCAGCGGAGCATGCTATACGGTAGACGATCGTGTCATGGATGCTGTCCGCGTATTGCCGGTTTCAGCAGAACGTGCCGTAAATCAGACGGGAAAGGGACAATATCAGCTTGATCTGAAAGAGCTGAACCGCCTCATACTGATCGACAGCGGTTTGGCAAATGAACAGATTTCTGTCAGCGGTTTATGCACGGAAAGTGAGCAGTCGCTTTTCTATTCTCACCGCCGCGATCAGGGGAAAACTGGACGGATGATGTCCTTTATCGGAATGAAGGAGGCATAAAAGATCTTGCGTGTTGTTGATAATTTACGACATATAAACGAACGAATAAACGAAGCATGTAACAGATCGGGCCGCAGCTCCGATGAAGTTACGGTTATTGCTGTCACAAAATATGTATCGCCTGAAAGAGCACAGGAGGCAGTGGATGCGGGCATCACCTGCCTCGGAGAGAATCGGGACGCGGAACTGCTCCGCAAACAGGAAATGATGAAAGGGGATCCTGAATGGCATTTTATCGGCAGTCTTCAATCAAGAAAAGCAAAAGCTGTCGTCAATGCGGTTTCCTATATCCATTCCTTAGACCGGCTCTCATTAGCGAAAGAAATTGAAAAACGGGCTGAAGGCACTGTCAAATGCTTTGTGCAGGTCAATACCTCTCTTGAGCCTTCTAAACACGGCTTGAAAAAAGAAGAAGTCATTCCCTTCATACAGGAGCTTTCCGGTTTCGAACACATCGTTGTGGCCGGACTGATGACAATGGCTCCGCTGACTGATGATCAAGATCAGATCAGAAGCTGTTTCCGGGCGCTGAGAGAACTCCGTGACCAGGTTCAGGAGCTGAAACAGCCAAACGCTCCGTGTACTGAACTGTCGATGGGCATGTCAAATGATTTTGAAATTGCAATTGAAGAAGGGGCTACTTATATTAGAATCGGCTCATCGTTAGTCGGAAATGAAACAGGGGGTGTACAGCAATGAGTATGAAAAATAAACTGAAAAACTTTTTCTCGATGGATGAGGAAGAATACGAATATGAATATATTGAGACAGAGCGGGAGTCTCAAGAAGAGCATGAGCAAAAAGAAAAGCCGGCTTATGCCGCAAACAAACCTGCGGGCAAACAGAATGTAGTAAGCTTGCAAAGTGTTCAGAAATCCTCTAAAGTGGTGTTGAGTGAGCCGCGCGTTTATGCGGAGGCCCAGGAAATAGCCGACCATTTGAAAAACCGGCGGGCAGTCGTCGTCAATCTTCAGCGGATACAGCATGACCAGGCTAAGCGGATTGTTGACTTTTTAAGCGGAACCGTTTATGCCATCGGCGGCGATATTCAAAGAATCGGCTCGGATATTTTCCTCTGCACGCCTGACAACGTAGATGTATCAGGCACAATTTCTGAGCTCATATCTGAAGACGAACATCAGAGGTGGTAAAGCGAGATGATCCTTTATCAAGTTTTTTCGGTTTTAAGCTTATTAATTACAATATACTCATTTGCCCTGATCATATATATTTTTATGTCATGGGTGCCGAGTACGAGGGAAACGGCAGTCGGGCGTTTTTTAGCTTCGATTTGTGAACCATATCTCGAACCATTCAGAAAAATCATCCCTCCGATCGCAATGCTGGATATTTCACCGATCGTAGCTATACTTGTGCTTCGGTTTGCGACAACCGGCTTGTGGGGGCTTTATCGCATGATTGCGTTTTAAAGTGACAGTTTGATAGGGGCTTGGCAGCTGCCAAGCCTCTTTACATAGAAGGGAAAGACGATGAGCGATATCTATCAGCACTTCAGAAAAGACGAGCGGGCCTTTATTGATCAGGCGCTCGAATGGAAAAGTATTGTCCAGGAGCAGTACCGGATGAAACTGACTGACTTTTTAGATCCCCGAGAGCAGGTCATCCTCTCTGCTGTTACCGGACAGGCAGATGTTGGGCTTGCTTTTTCCGGCGGCTATGACAGAGCGGAGCGAAAACGGGCGATCCTCTATCCAGAATACATCACTCCGGAAAAATCAGATTTTGAACTGCAGGCGTTTAACGTCCGTTATGCTGAAAAGTTTGTCACAGTAGACCACCGTTCTCTCCTAGGTGCATTAATGGGTATAGGCTTAAGGCGGCAAAAGTTTGGTGACATCGTGTTTTCTGAGACATCAGTGCAATTGATTGTCTCAGCCGATACCGCTGATTTTGTGGCTGCACAGCTGACCCAAGCAGGCAAAGCTGCGGTCAGCCTAGAGAAAATTGACTTGTCAGACCTTAACATTCCGGCAATAGATGTCGAAATAAGAGATGACACGGTTTCTTCTTTAAGGCTTGACGCCGTCTGCGCCTCTATGAGCAGGCAATCCCGCCAGAAATCACAGACGCTCGTGAAAAACGGACTCGTGAAAGTGAACTGGAAGGTAGTTGAAGATCCTTCATATATGGTAGCAGAAGGGGACATGCTCTCTATCAGAGGTTTTGGACGATGCAGCTTAACAAAAATCGAAGGAAAAACCAAAAAAGACAAATGGAGAGTTACGTTTGAACGACAAAAATAGTCGGTTTTTCAGTTTTTTTCTCCATCTGTGCGAAATTTGTTTTATAATGTGAACTAGATAACCGTACTGAAATGTAAAAATGGAGGTGGCATCATGCCATTAACGCCAAATGATATTCACAACAAGACGTTTACAAAAAGCTTTCGCGGATATGATGAAGATGAAGTAAATGAATTCCTAGCGCAAGTCAGAAAAGATTATGAAATTGTTCTCCGTAAGAAAACTGAGCTTGAAGCGAAAGTCAATGAACTTGATGAAAGAATCGGACACTTTGCCAATATTGAAGAAACGCTGAATAAATCGATTTTAGTTGCTCAAGAAGCGGCTGAAGACGTAAAACGCAATTCTCAAAAAGAAGCAAAGCTGATCGTTCGGGAAGCGGAGAAAAACGCTGATCGCATTATCAACGAATCTTTATCAAAATCAAGAAAAATTGCAATGGAAATTGAAGAGCTGAAAAAACAGTCTAAAGTTTTCAGAACACGTTTCCAAATGCTGATTGAAGCACAGCTCGATCTTCTGAAAAATGACGATTGGGATCATCTGCTTGAGTATGAAGTCGACGCGGTATTTGAAGAAAAGGAATAAATTCTCTGATTATCTTGACATTATCTTAGCTTGTCGAATATAATACGTTCATAAATTCAGATGAAAAGACGGTTGAAAGGGACAGTCATGTTTCCTTCAGGCCTTCATAGCGACCCGGAGATGGTGAGAGCCCGGGATGGCCGGAATCATGTAGATCAGCCCTTAAGTTTCCTTTCTGAACTCACAGTAGGTTAGGACGTTCATCACGTTACGATGCTCGAGAGGAAAAAGCGTATGCTGGCTTTTTCTAAAAGGGTGGTACCGCGAGATAAGCTTTCTCGTCCCTTATGGGATGAGAGGGCTTTTTTTATTTTCTGAAAAAATGCAGTGGAGGAATGAAAATGGATTTTAAAGACACGCTCTTAATGCCGAAAACAGATTTCCCGATGCGAGGAAATTTGCCAAACCGTGAGCCTGACATTCAAAAGAAATGGGAGGAACAGGATATCTACCGTCTTGTGCAGGAACGGACGAAAGACCGCCCGAAATTTGTTTTACATGACGGACCTCCGTATGCAAACGGCGACATCCATATGGGCCACGCGCTTAACAAGATCTTGAAGGATTTCATTGTCCGTTACAAATCAATGAGCGGTTACAACGCGCCGTATGTACCAGGCTGGGATACACATGGATTGCCGATTGAAACAGCTCTTACAAAAAACAAAAAAGTCAACCGCAAAGAAATGTCAGTAGCGGAATTCCGCAAGCTGTGTGAAGAGTACGCTTGGAAGCAAATCGAGGGGCAGCGTGAGCAGTTCAAACGCCTTGGTGTCCGCGGTGACTGGGAAAACCCGTATGTGACATTAAAACCGGAATACGAAGCGCAACAAATCCGCGTATTTGGTGAGATGGCAAAACGAGGCTACATTTATAAAGGCCTTAAACCGGTTAACTGGTCACCTTCAAGTGAGTCTGCTTTGGCTGAAGCTGAGATCGAATATCAAGATAAACGTTCAGCATCTATTTACGTTGCTTTCGGTGTGAAAGACGGAAAAGGCGTTCTTGAAAACGGTGAGCGAATCATCATTTGGACAACAACGCCTTGGACAATTCCGGCGAACCTCGGAATTTCAGTGCACCCTGATCTTGAGTACAGCGTGGTTGCAGTTGGTGAAGACCGCTTTGTCGTAGCAAGTGCTTTAGTTGAAAATGTTGCATCTGCATGCGGATTTGATCAATATGAAGTGACAAGAACGATTAAAGGGAAAGACCTTGAGAACATTATCGCTGAACACCCGCTCTATGGCAGAGACTCACTCGTTATGCTAGGCGAGCACGTAACAACTGATGCCGGAACAGGCTGTGTTCATACAGCGCCCGGACACGGAGAAGATGACTTTATCATCGGTCAAAAATACGGTTTAGATGTGCTTTGCCCAGTTGATGAAAAAGGTGTAATGACAAGTGAAGCTCCTGGCTTTGAGGGCATGTTCTATGATGATGCGAACAAAGCGATCACACAGCAGCTTGATGAAAAAGGCGCGCTTGTGAAGCTTGAATTCATTACTCACTCTTATCCGCACGATTGGAGAACAAAGAAACCAACCATTTTCAGAGCGACAGCGCAATGGTTTGCGTCTATTAAAGATTTCAGATCAGACCTGCTGGATGCCATTAAAGAAACCAAATGGGTTCCTGAATGGGGCGAGCAGCGTTTGCACAACATGGTGCGTGACCGCGGAGACTGGTGTATTTCCAGACAGCGTGCGTGGGGTGTTCCGATTCCGGTATTTTATGCCGAAAACGGAGAACCGGTTATTACAGATGAAACCATTGAACATGTTTCTGAATTGTTCAGACAGCACGGCTCAAACATTTGGTTTGAAAAAGAAGCGAAGGATCTTCTTCCGGAAGGCTTTACGCATCCTGGCAGCCCTAACGGCACATTTACAAAAGAACAGGACATCATGGATGTTTGGTTTGATTCAGGCTCTTCCCATCAAGCGGTGCTTGAAGAACGTGAAGACCTCGTTCGCCCGGCTGATTTATATCTAGAAGGATCAGACCAATACCGCGGCTGGTTTAACTCATCTCTTTCTACAGCAGTAGCCGTAACAGGAAAAGCGCCATATAAAGGTGTGCTCAGCCATGGATTTGCACTGGATGGAGAAGGACGCAAGATGAGTAAATCAATCGGTAACGTCGTTGTTCCAGCTAAAGTCATGAAACAGCTCGGTGCCGACATCTTGAGATTATGGGTGTCTTCAGTTGATTATCAGGCGGACGTTCGTGTGTCTGACGCAATTCTGAAGCAGGTTGCTGAAGTATACCGTAAAATCCGCAATACGTTCCGTTTCCTTCACGGCAACCTATTCGATTTTGATCCAAAAACGAATGCGGTGGCTGTCGAAGATCTTCGCGAAGTGGATCAGTATATGCTGATTAAGCTGAACAAACTGATTGATAAAGTGAAAAAAGCGTATGATGAGTACGAATTTGCGGTTGTGTATCACAGCATCCATAATTTCTGCACAATCGAATTGAGCTCATTCTATCTTGATTTCGCAAAAGATATTGTGTACATCGAGCATGCGGATCATCCGGATAGACGCAGCATGCAGACAGTATTCTATGAAACGCTTCTTGCATTAGTAAAGCTTTCAGCGCCGATTCTTCCTCATACGGCTGACGAATTATGGTCTCATTTAACATTTGTCGAAGAGCAAAGCGTTCAGCTGGCAGACATGCCGGAAACAATTGCGGTTCCAAACAGCGAAGCGACAGAAGATAAATTTGACCGCTTTATGGCTATTCGTGATGATGTACTAAAAGCATTAGAAACTGCGCGGAATGAAAAAATTATCGGTAAATCATTGGAAGCGAACCTGAAATTGTATCCAAACAAAGAAAACCAAGAGCTCTTGGCTTCCATTAAAGAAAATCTTTCTCAACTGTTTATTGTTTCTGAACTAACCATCAGCGAAGAAAATGAAGCGCCGAACGATGCGCAAAGCTTCACGACAGGTAAAATTGCTGTCGAGAAAGCGGAAGGCGAAATGTGTGAGAGATCCCGTGTGATCTCAAAAGATGTAGGCGCGAATCCGAAATACCCTACACTTTCACTGCGAAACGCAGAAATCGTTGAAAAATACTATCAAAAATAATGAAAAATAGTCCGGCGTTAAAGCCGGGCTTTTTTTGTGCCAAGAGTGACATCGTTTAGAACGGCAGGAAAAATCTTATGGGCTTTAGATCATCATTCACAGGCAACACTATAGGTACTACGTTAAGAGCAGGAGTTGTGATGAATGAATGATCAACTGACCGCAATTTATACGGAACTTCTTCTGATGAAAGAAGAATTACAGTCGAGATTATTTGAGTATTCTTGCTTTCAGGTTTCAACAAGCCCGCAAGCAGCAATCAATCATAAACAAAAAGCAACTCTGATCTATCACATTAAAGAAGAGCTACAAGACGTTCTCCTCGCATTGTCCAAAATCGAAAACGGCACATTCGGATACTGCGAAGAAACCGGGGCTCCCATTCCTCTTTCAAAACTGGCGGTGTTGCCGACTGCCCGAACAGCAAACGATTTTCTTTATTCTGTCCAATTCGAAAAAAAAACGCTTCCGCTGTGGAAATCAACCGATATCGAATATGGTCAGGCACTGTATGAATAACAGTGTCTGGCCAGTTTATATGCCTGATATTTCTTTACTCCAGTGCTTTTTATTGATAAAATGCATAATGGATTAAAGTAACCGTAAACTGGAGGAACGTTTGTGCTGTATTATGTGATTGCACTACTTATTATTGCAGCCGATCAATTGACAAAATGGCTTGTTGTTAAAAACATGGAGCTTGGACAAAGCATTCCGATCATTGATCAGGTATTCTATATCACCTCCCATCGCAATACGGGTGCTGCATGGGGGATATTAGCCGGTCAGATGTGGTTTTTCTACCTCATTACAACCGCGGTTATTATTGGCATTGTTTATTACATACAGCGTTATACAAAAGGACAAAGGCTTCTTGGCGTGGCCCTCGGACTTATGCTTGGCGGTGCCATCGGCAACTTCATCGACCGGGCTGTCAGACAGGAAGTTGTGGATTTTATCCATGTTATTATTGTGGATTATAATTACCCGATTTTTAACATCGCGGACTCGTCACTATGTGTCGGCGTAATGCTTTTATTTATACAAATGCTGTTGGACAGCGGGAAAAAGAAAAAGGAGCAATAGCATGAATCAAATTGATATAACCGCTTCAGAAGAACAAAAAAGTGAGCGGATTGATAAATTTCTGGCATCGACTGAAAATGATTGGTCGAGAACCCAGGTGCAGCAATGGGTGAAAGACGGACAAGTTGTCGTGAACGGAAGCCCTGTAAAATCGAATTATAAAATTCAGCCAGGTGATCAGGTGACCGTCACCGTACCTGAGCCGGAAGCGCTCGACGTGCTGGCAGAACCTATGGATCTGGATATTTATTATGAAGACCAGGATGTGCTGGTCGTCAATAAACCTCGCGGAATGGTTGTGCACCCAGCCCCTGGGCATCTTACGGGTACGCTTGTAAACGGCCTTATGGCTCATTGCACGGACCTTTCCGGAATAAATGGCGTGATGCGTCCGGGGATCGTTCACAGAATCGATAAGGACACGTCCGGCTTATTAATGGTAGCGAAAAATGATATGGCGCATGAGTCTCTCGTGAACCAATTGGTCAACAAAACGGTCACGCGGAAATATACGGCAGTTGTCCACGGGCTTATTTCTCACGATGACGGCACAATTGATGCACCGATCGGACGAGACAAGAAAGACCGTCAAAGCATGACTGTGACGCGTGATGGCAAAAACGCCGTCACTCATTTTCATGTGCTTGAGCGTTTTCAGGATTTTACGTTGGTGGAATGCCAGCTTGAAACAGGGAGAACGCATCAAATTCGTGTTCATATGAAATATATCGGATTTCCATTAGCAGGCGATCCAAAATACGGTCCGAGAAAAACGATCGATTTTAACGGCCAGGCCCTTCACGCCGGAATTTTAGGTTTTGATCATCCTCGTACCGGTGAATATGTCGAATTTGAAGCGCCGCTCCCGGAGGATATAGCAGAATTAATCGAAAACCTCAGAAAAAACGGTTGACAGACTGTTTCTTTTCTGAAATAATAAACGAAGCTGAATAGATTCTTTAAAACAGTCCAGAGAGGCTGAGAAGGATAACGGATAGACGGGATGCGTGTATATGCGCGCACCTTGTCCTAAAACCCCTCTATGCTCTGGCAGGAGGGGTTTTTTCTTCTATATAAACTGTGAGGTGTCACACATTGAATCAAAAAGCTGTCATTCTCGACGAACAGGCAATCAGACGGGCACTGACCAGGATTGCTCATGAAATGATCGAACGCAATAAAGGGATGAATAACTGCATCCTTGTCGGCATCAAGACAAGAGGGATTTACTTGGCAAAACGCCTTGCAGAACGAATCGAACAGATTGAAGGGAATCCTGTAACAGTTGGTGAAATTGATATTACTCTTTACAGAGACGATCTTTCCAAAAAAACGAGCAACGAAGAACCGCTTGTGAAAGGTGCAGATATTCCGGTAGACATCACAGATCAAAAAGTCATTCTCGTTGACGATGTCCTGTACACCGGAAGAACGGTCAGAGCAGGTATGGATGCGCTTGTTGATGTAGGCAGACCTTCCTCCATTCAGCTGGCTGTGCTTGTTGACAGAGGACACCGGGAGCTGCCGATCCGAGCGGATTATATCGGGAAAAACATCCCGACATCAAAAGCTGAAAAGGTGATGGTTCAGCTTGATGAGGTAGATCAAAACGATCTCGTCGCCATTTATGAAAATGAATAATAGATCACCTTTTTAAAGGCAATCCAGAGAGGTTGCAAAGAGGTGCACAACAAAGTCCCGAAAGTATTCGGCAGGTCTTTGTATGCCTCTTTGCGTAAAAATAGCAAAGAGGTTTTTTTATACAGTCATTGAGTCATCCTAAAATGAAAGTCAACAATCAGGGGGAAATTCATCATGAGTAAGAAAAAAGTAAATTTAGGAGTCAGGGATGTCCCGACACCTTTCTCTTGGGTTTCATTCAGCCTGCAGCATTTGTTTGCCATGTTTGGCTCAACGATTTTGGTTCCGAAGCTGGTCGGAATGAGTCCTGCTGTGGCATTGGTGACAAGCGGCATCGGGACACTTGCTTACCTTCTTATAACGAAAGGGCAAATTCCGGCGTATCTCGGTTCATCCTTCGCCTTTATTTCTCCAATCATACTGGTAAAAGCGACCGGCGGGCCGGGAGCGGCAATGGTTGGGGCGTTTCTTGCAGGGTTAGTGTACGGGCTGATTGCCTTATTGATCAGGCAGCTTGGAACAGGATGGCTGATGAAGATTCTCCCGCCTGTAGTCGTAGGCCCTGTTATTATCGTCATCGGGCTGGGTCTGGCAAGTACTGCAGTAAACATGGCGATGTACGCTGATCCAAACGCAAGTGAATTAGTCTACAGCTTAAAGCACTTCAGTGTCGCAGGAGTTACGCTGGCCATCACGATTATTTGCGCCATTTTCTTACGAGGATTTTTAAGCCTGATCCCTGTTTTGATCGGAATTATCGGCGGATACTTGTTTGCCCTTACTCAAGGGATTGTCAACTTCCAGCCGGTGGTTGACGCGAAATGGTTTGCAGTGCCTGAATTTATCATCCCGTTCAAAGACTATTCACCGTCAGTAACACTCGGCATCGCAGCGGCAATGGTTCCCGTCGCGTTTGTGACAATGTCAGAGCATATCGGCCACCAAATGGTGCTGAGCAAAGTTGTCGGACAAGATTTCATTAAGAAGCCGGGGCTTCATCGCTCCATTATGGGGGACAGCGTGGCGACAATCCTTGCTTCCCTGATCGGCGGTCCGCCGACAACGACTTACGGGGAAAACATTGGCGTGCTGGCCATCACAAGAGTATTCAGCGTCTTTGTCATCGGCGGGGCGGCAGTGATTGCCCTTTGCTTCGGCTTTATTGGCAAAATCTCAGCGCTGATCAGTTCAGTGCCGTCAGCGGTCATGGGAGGCGTCTCCTTCCTGCTGTTCGGAATCATCGCTTCGAGCGGTCTGAGAATGCTGATTGACAACAAAATTGATTATGAAAACAACAGAAACCTCATTATTACATCAGTTATCCTTGTGATCGGTGTAGGAGGCGCATTTATCCAAGTGTCTCAAGGGGGATTCCAAGTGTCGGGAATGGCGCTTGCAGCAATAGTCGGTGTCATCTTAAACCTGATTCTTCCACAGCCGAAGGAAGAGCAGGCAGATACATCTGAACAACATCATATCTAAAACCTTTTAAAGAAAGTCCAGAGAGGCTTGGAAGGGTTATGAAGAGAAGGAAGCTTCAATGCTGCCCTCTATTTAACCATACCCCCAGTCTATCTAAGACCGGGGTTTTTTTCAGCCTTAAAGTTGAAATGAGAGGGGAAAAAACATGAAGCATTTAACGACGATGAGCGAACTCAGTATTGAGGAAATCAAAGATTTGCTTCAAACAGCACAAGACCTAAAAGGCGGAAAAACAGACAATTGGCTTATGGGGAAATTTGCAGCGAACCTGTTTTTTGAACCGAGCACGAGAACGCGGTTCAGCTTTGAGGTCGCAGAAAAAAAGCTGGGTATGAATGTGCTCAACCTTGATGGAACAAGCACAAGCGTGCAAAAAGGCGAAACCTTATACGACACCATCCGGACGCTCGAATCAATTGGTGCGGACGTGTGCGTCATCAGGCACAGTGAGGATGAGTACTATAAAGAGCTTGTCAGCCAGGTGAATATCCCGATTCTGAATGCGGGAGACGGATGCGGCCAGCATCCGACACAATCACTGCTTGATTTAATGACGATTTATGAAGAGTTCAATACGTTCAAAGGGCTTACCGTCTCCATTCACGGCGATATCAAGCACAGCAGAGTGGCTAGATCAAATGCAGAAGTTTTGACAAGATTGGGGGCACGTGTCCTGTTTTCCGGTCCTACGGAATGGCAGGATGAAGAAAATACATTCGGCACATATGTCTCAATAGATGAAGCAGTTGAGTCTTCCGATGTCGTCATGCTGCTGCGCATTCAAAATGAAAGACATCAGTCCGCTGTCAGCCAAGACGGCTATTTAAACAAGTACGGTTTGACTGCAGAACGGGCTGAACGTATGAAGCATCATGCGATCATTATGCATCCAGCTCCGGTAAACAGAGGAGTGGAGATTGATGACAGCTTAGTCGAAAGCGAAAAATCAAGAATCTTCAAGCAAATGCAAAATGGCGTATTTATCAGAATGGCAGTGATACAGCGTGCCTTACAAACCAAAGTGAAAAGAGGAGAAGCAGCGTATGTCATATCTCATTAAAAACGGCTGGATACTTAACAAAAATGGTGAAAAAACAGAAGCGGATATTCGAGTGACAGGAGAAATCATCTCTGAAATCGGCAAGCTTGATGCAGCGGATGAAGAAACAGTAATTGATGCAAAAGGATTGCTTGTTTCACCTGGATTTGTTGATCTCCACGTACACTTCAGAGAGCCGGGCGGAGAGAAAAAAGAAACCATTGAAACCGGCGCAAAAGCAGCAGCGCGCGGCGGCTATACAACAGTAGCAGCAATGCCGAATACGCGGCCTGTTCCTGATACGAAGGAGCAGATGGAATGGGTGCAAAACCGTATTAAAGAAACATCATGCGTCAGAGTTCTTCCGTATGCATCTATTACGATCAGACAAATCGGCGGTGAAATGACAAACTTTGAAGCTTTAAAAGAAGCCGGGGCATTTGCCTTCACAGATGACGGCGTCGGTATACAGACAGCAGGAATGATGTATGAAGCGATGAAACGGGCAGCTGCAATTGACAAAGCGATTGTTGCGCATTGCGAAGACAACTCCTTAATTTACGGAGGAAGCGTTCATGAGGGGACATTCTCCAAAGCGAACGGTCTCAATGGCATTCCATCTGTGTGTGAATCGGTCCATATTGCCCGCGATGTATTGCTGGCTGAAGCGGCAAACTGCCATTACCATGTATGCCATATCAGCACGAAAGAGTCTGTCAGAGTCGTACGCGATGCGAAAAAAGCAGGAATCAGAGTGACAGCAGAAGTATCACCGCATCATTTGCTGCTTTGTGATGAGGACATCCCGGGGCTGGACACAAATTATAAAATGAATCCTCCGCTCCGCAGCGCAGAAGACAGAGCCGCTTTAATCGAAGGTCTTTTAGACGGAACAATTGATTTTATCGCAACAGACCATGCGCCGCATACAGAAGAAGAGAAAAACACAGACATGAAGCTGGCGCCATTCGGAATTGTCGGCTTAGAAACAGCGTTTCCGCTTCTATACACACACTTTGTCAAAAAGGGTAGCTGGTCGCTGAAACAGCTGATTGACTACATGACAATCAAACCATGCGAAGCGTTCGGTCTCCCATACGGAACATTACAAACGGGGCAAGTCGCTGACATTACGTTAATCGATTTGGAAAAAGAAGCAGTTATAGACAAAGAGACATTTTTATCAAAAGGAAAAAATACACCATTCAACGGCATCAGCTGCACCGGCTGGCCGGTCGCTACAATTGCGGCAGGAAAGCTTGCTTATGAAGAAGGGAGACTTGTCAAATGAAGAGACGATTAGTACTGGAAAACGGGGCGGTATTCGAGGGAGAAGCCTTCGGAAGTTTAGAGCACAGCATGGGAGAAGTCGTTTTTAACACTGGGATGACAGGCTATCAGGAAATTTTATCTGATCCTTCTTACTGCGGGCAGATCGTAACATTAACGTACCCGCTTATCGGAAATTACGGCATTAACCGTGATGATTTTGAATCCATTACCCCTTTTGTGAAAGGGCTGATCATCAAAGAATTATGTGAACTGCCTTCAAACTGGCGTTCAGCATACACATTGGACGAATATTTAAAAATGAAAAACATTCCGGGATTGCAGGGGATTGATACGAGAAAGCTGACAAGAATGATTCGCACGGCAGGCGCGCTAAAAGGAACATTCGCTACACCTGATGAAGATATCGAGGCAGTGCTGAAAAGACTGAACGAAACTGAACTGCCGAGAAATCAAGTATCCCAAGTATCAGCCAAAACAGCATATCCGAGCCCGGGAAGAGGCAAACGCATTGTCTTGGTTGACTTCGGCATGAAGCACGGAATTCTAAGAGAGCTGAACAAACGGAAATGTGACGTTATCGTTGTGCCTTACAACATTACAGCAGAAGAAGTGCTTCAGCTAAAACCGGACGGCATCATGCTTTCTAACGGACCTGGGGATCCAAAAGATGTGCCTGAAGCGATTGAAATGATTAAGGGTGTTCTCGGAAAAGTGCCATTATTCGGAATATGTCTCGGCCACCAATTATTCGCGCTGGCGTGCGGGGCGAATACTGAGAAAATGAAATTCGGCCACAGAGGCTCAAACCACCCGGTAAAAGAGCTGGCTACCGGAAAAGTCGCCTTGACATCTCAAAACCATGGCTATACAGTGTCATCCATCAACGAAACAGAACTGGAAGTGACACATATCGCAATTAATGACGATACGATTGAAGGGCTGAAGCATAAAACACTGCCGGCATTTACAGTTCAATACCATCCTGAAGCCTCGCCTGGTCCTGAGGATGCCAACCATCTATTTGACAGATTCATTGAAATGATCGAAACAACAGAGAAAGAAGGGGAAGCGGTATGCCAAAACGCGTAGACATTAACAAAATTTTAGTAATCGGATCCGGACCGATCATCATCGGCCAAGCAGCAGAATTTGACTATGCGGGAACGCAAGCCTGCCTTGCTTTGAAAGAAGAAGGCTATGAAGTCATCCTTGTCAACTCAAACCCTGCCACGATCATGACAGATACAGAAATGGCTGACCGGGTTTACATCGAACCGCTCACACCTGAATTCCTGACACGAATCATCAGAAAAGAACGCCCAGATGCCATTCTCCCCACTCTCGGAGGCCAAACCGGTTTGAATCTTGCGGTTGAGCTTTCAGAAAGAGGCGTCCTGGCAGAATGCGGCGTTGAAGTGCTTGGCACGAAGCTGTCTGCGATTCAGCAGGCTGAAGACCGCGACTTGTTCAGAACACTGATGAATGAGCTGAATGAACCGGTGCCTGAAAGTGAGATCATCCACTCTCTGGAAGAAGCTGAAAACTTCGTCAGTCAAATTGGTTTCCCTGTCATTGTCCGCCCGGCATATACATTAGGCGGAACAGGCGGAGGCATCTGCTCGAACGAAACCGAACTGAAAGAAATTGTTGAGAACGGCTTAAAATTAAGCCCGGTGCATCAATGTCTGCTTGAAAAAAGCATCGCCGGCTATAAAGAAATCGAGTATGAAGTCATGAGAGACAGCCAGGATCACGCCATTGTCGTTTGTAACATGGAGAACATTGATCCAGTCGGAATCCACACTGGAGACAGTATTGTAGTCGCGCCGAGCCAAACGCTCAGCGACCGCGAATATCAGCTCTTGCGGAATGTATCGTTAAAACTGATTCGCGCTCTTGGAATCGAAGGCGGATGTAACGTACAGCTCGCTTTAGATCCAGACAGCTTCCAATACTACATTATTGAAGTAAACCCGCGTGTCAGCCGTTCATCTGCTCTTGCATCAAAAGCGACGGGATATCCGATTGCAAAGCTCGCTGCTAAAATCGCAGTTGGCCTTTCATTAGATGAAATGATGAACCCGGTGACAGGAAAAACATATGCAGCATTTGAACCGGCTCTTGACTATGTCGTATCCAAAATTCCGCGCTGGCCGTTTGATAAGTTTGAATCAGCAAACAGAAAGCTCGGCACGCAAATGAAAGCGACAGGAGAGGTCATGGCGATCGGCCGAACGCTTGAAGAGTCATTGCTGAAGGCTGTGCGTTCCCTGGAAGCGGATGTGTATCATCTGGAATTGAAAGACGCTGCTGACATTTCCGATGAGCTTCTTGAAAAACGAATTAAAAAGGCCGGTGACGAACGCTTATTCTACTTAGCTGAAGCATACAGAAGAGGCTACACGGTAGAAGAGCTCCATGAATTTTCCGCTATCGATGTCTTCTTCCTGCATAAGCTGTTCGGAATCGTACAGTTTGAAAAAGAACTGAAGGCGCATGCGGGCGATACGGATGTGCTGAGACGGGCAAAAGAACTCGGATTCTCTGATAAGTACATCAGCCGTGAGTGGGAAATGAAAGAATCGGAGCTTTACAGCTTGAGAAAACAAGCGGGAATTGCACCGGTCTTCAAAATGGTAGATACATGTGCGGCGGAATTTGAATCAGAAACGCCATACTTCTACAGCACATACGAAGAAGAAAATGAGTCTGTCGTTACGGATAAGAAAAGTGTGATCGTGCTTGGTTCCGGTCCGATTCGAATCGGTCAGGGTGTTGAGTTCGACTACGCAACTGTTCACTCTGTGTGGGCCATTAAACAAGCAGGCTATGAAGCCATTATTGTCAATAACAACCCGGAAACCGTTTCAACAGATTTCAGTATCTCAGACAAGCTGTACTTTGAGCCGCTTACAATTGAAGATGTCATGCATATCATTGACCTCGAACAGCCGGTGGGCGTTGTCGTACAATTCGGCGGACAAACTGCCATTAACCTGGCAGACGAGCTTTCTGCACGCGGAGTCAAAATCCTTGGGACTTCATTAGAAGATTTAGACCGCGCGGAAGACCGGGATAAATTTGAACAAGCGCTTGGAGAACTTGGCGTTCCGCAGCCGCTTGGCAAAACAGCGACATCAGTTGATCAGGCGGTAAGCATCGCGAGTGACATCGGCTATCCGGTACTGGTGCGCCCTTCCTACGTACTAGGCGGCCGGGCGATGGAGATTGTTTATCATGAGGAAGAACTGCTTCATTACATGAAAAACGCAGTCAAAATCAATCCGCAGCACCCAGTATTAATTGACAGATATTTAACTGGGAAAGAAATTGAAGTGGATGCAGTATCTGACGGTGAAACAGTTGTAATCCCGGGAATTATGGAGCACATTGAACGTGCGGGCGTTCACTCCGGAGACTCAATCGCTGTTTATCCGCCTCAGTCTCTCACAGAGGACATTAAGAAAAAAATTGAACAATACACGATCGCACTAGCGAAAGGGCTGAACATTGTCGGTTTGCTCAATATTCAATTCGTCTTGTCAAAAGGCGAAGTGTACGTGCTCGAAGTGAATCCGAGATCAAGCAGAACCGTACCGTTCTTAAGCAAAATTACAGGTATCCCAATGGCGAATCTCGCAACCAAAATCATTCTCGGTCAAAAGCTGGCTGCGTTTGGCTATACAGAGGGCCTTCAGCCTGAACAGCAAGGTGTATTTGTAAAAGCACCGGTCTTCTCCTTTGCTAAGCTGAGAAGAGTGGACATTACGTTAGGGCCTGAAATGAAATCAACAGGTGAGGTCATGGGTAAAGATTCTACCCTTGAAAAGGCGCTCTATAAAGCCCTGATTGCTTCAGGCATTCAAATCCCTAACTACGGTTCCGTGCTTTTAACAGTGGCTGATAAGGACAAAGAAGAAGGGCTAGCCATCGCTAAGCGGTTCCATGCGATCGGCTACAACATTTTAGCCACGGAAGGAACGGCAGGTTACCTGAAAGAAGCTTCAATTCCAGCGAAGGTCGTCGGAAAAATCGGCCAGGACGGCCCGAACTTGCTTGATGTGATCAGAAACGGAGAAGCGCAGTTTGTCATCAATACGCTGACAAAAGGAAAGCAGCCTGCACGAGACGGATTTAGAATCAGACGTGAATCAGTAGAAAACGGTGTTGCCTGCTTAACATCTTTAGATACGGCAGAAGCGATATTGCGAGTACTGGAAAGCATGACATTCCGTGCTGATCAAATGCCGGCAGTCAATACAAATCAGGAGGCGGCAGTCACTATATGAAAAAAGCGTATTTGACAGTATGTTCTAACCAGCAAATTGCAGACCGGGTGTATCAAATGGTTCTGAAAGGGGAGCTTGTCCAAGGGTTTACAACCCCGGGACAGTTCCTTCATCTTAAAGTGAGCGAAGCGGTTACGCCTCTTTTGAGAAGGCCGATCAGCATCGCCGACGTCAACTTTGAAAAAAATGAAGTTACCATCATTTATCGAGTAGATGGGGAAGGAACAAGGCTCTTGTCGCTAAAGCAGCAGGGAGAGCTTGTAGATGTCCTCGGGCCTTTGGGAAATGGCTTTCCGGTCAATGAAGTCCAACCCGGAAAGACGGCTTTGCTGGTAGGAGGCGGTGTAGGTGTGCCGCCTCTCCAAGAGCTGTCGAAACGCTTGAACGAAAAAGGGGTCAAGGTCATACACGTTTTAGGATTTCAATCAGCAAAGGATATTTTTTACGAAGAAGAGTGCCGGCAGTACGGAGACACGTATGTGGCAACAGCTGACGGAAGCTATGGGGAAACTGGGTTTGTTACAAATGTAATTAAACAGAAAAATCTAGAGTTTGACATTCTCCTCAGCTGCGGGCCGACACCGATGCTGAAGGCGTTAAAACAGGAATATGCCCATAAAGAAGTCTACCTGTCTATGGAGGAACGAATGGGCTGCGGAATCGGCGCATGCTTCGCGTGTGTGTGCCATACAAACGAAAGTGAGACATCCTACGTAAAAGTATGTCTCGACGGGCCTGTATTTAAAGCTCAGGAGGTGGCGCTGTAATGCTAGAGGTGAAATTACCTGGGCTTGATTTGAAAAACCCGATCATTCCTGCATCAGGCTGCTTCGGTTTTGGAAAAGAGTTTGCGCGTTTTTATGATTTGTCTTGTCTCGGAGCAATCATGATCAAAGCTACGACAAAAGAGCCTCGCTTCGGGAATCCGACCCCTAGGGTAGCTGAGACTGGCGCTGGAATGCTCAATGCGATCGGTCTGCAAAATCCGGGGCTGGAAAGCGTCTTGCAAAATGAGCTGCCGTGGCTTGAGCAGTTTGATACGCCGATCATTGCCAATGTCGCAGGCTCTCAAGTCGAGGATTATGTTGAAGTCGCGAAGTATATCAGCAAAGCGCCTAATGTTCATGCACTTGAATTAAACATTTCCTGCCCGAATGTGAAAACAGGCGGAATCGCTTTTGGCACGAACCCTGAAATGGCTGCCGATTTGACGAAAGCGGTTAAAGAGGTTTCAGATGTGCCCGTTTATGTGAAGCTTTCCCCGAACGTGGCAAATATCACAGAAATTGCATCAGCGATCGAAGAGGCGGGAGCGGATGGTCTTACGATGATCAACACATTAATCGGCATGAGGCTCGATTTAAAATCAGGCAAGCCGATATTAGCGAATAAAACAGGGGGACTTTCCGGCCCTGCTGTGAAGCCGGTTGCCATTCGCATGGTGTATGAAGTCAGCCAGGCTGTCAATATCCCGATTATCGGTATGGGAGGCGTGCAGACGGCTGAAGATGCACTGGAGTTTCTTCTCGCGGGAGCAAGCGCGGTCGCTGTCGGAACAGCAAACTTTGTGAATCCTTTTGCATGTCCAGACATCATTGAACAGCTCCCTGCTGTTTTGCGCCAATACGGCTATCAATCAATTGAAGAATGCATCGGAAGGAGCTGGAATCATGAAAAACAACCTGCCCATCATCGCGCTTGATTTTGCATCAGTTGAAGAAACACTTGCATTCTTAGCGCCTTTTCAGAAAGAACCGTTATTTGTAAAGGTTGGAATGGAGCTTTTTTATCAAGAAGGGCCATCCATAGTTAAACAACTAAAAGAAAGAAATTGCGAACTGTTTTTAGATTTAAAACTTCATGACATCCCGACCACTGTAAACAAAGCGATGAAGCGCCTTGCCGGTCTCGGAGTAGACCTCGTCAATGTTCATGCGGCCGGGGGCAAAAAAATGATGCAAGCAGCTCTGGAAGGTTTAGAAGAAGGTACGCCGGCTGGAAAAAAACGCCCGTCACTTATCGCGGTAACCCAGCTGACAAGCACATCTGAACAAATGATGAAAGATGAACTGCTGATCCAAAAGCCTCTGATCGACACGGTTGTGCACTACAGCAAACTGGCGGAAGAAAGCGGACTGGATGGAGTGGTCTGCTCTGTTCATGAAGCGAAAGCAATTTACCAAGCGGTTTCGCCTTCATTTCTGACTGTCACTCCGGGGATCAGGATGTCAGAGGACGCTGCGAATGACCAAATCCGCGTAGCAACACCTGCAATTGCAAGAGAGAAAGGTTCATCAGCGATTGTGGTAGGACGCTCGATTACAAAAGCGGCAGACCCGGTAAAAGCCTATGAAGCTGTCAGACTCGAATGGAAGGGAATCAAACAATGAAACAAATCATCGCAAAACATCTATTAGACATCCAAGCTGTATTTTTACGCCCAAACGAGCCATTTACATGGGCAAGCGGCATTTTATCGCCAATCTACTGTGACAACCGCCTTACACTATCTTTCCCGGAGGTCAGAAATGATGTCGCCACAGGCATCAGCAAGCTTGTCGAAGAGCATTTTCCTGAAGCTGAAATGATTGCGGGAACAGCAACAGCCGGTATTCCTCATGCTGCACTGGCGGCTGACCGTTTGAATCTTCCGATGTGTTATGTGAGAAGCAAGCCGAAAGCGCACGGAAAAGGCAATCAGATTGAGGGAGCTGTTCAAAAAGGCCAAAAAACGGTCGTCATTGAAGACTTAATCTCCACAGGAGGCAGCGTGCTTGAAGCTGCGGCAGCTTTACAAGCGGCTGGCTGTGAGGTGCTTGGGGTTGTCTCAATCTTTACGTACGGGCTTCCTAAAGCGCAGGAAGCGTTTGCGAAGGCAGAACTGCCATACTACTCATTAACTGATTATGATACGCTGACAGAGGTTGCGCTTGAAAACGGAAATATTCATTCGGACGATCTAAAAAAGCTGCAAACGTGGAAGCGAAATCCCGAGTCAAAAGATTGGTTTAAAAAATAAAATTAAATTCCGGTGATGCACAGGGGCTTCAAAGCCTTGCTGTGCGTGAAAACAGGCCTAGAGGCCTGTTTTTTTATTAATCCTATAAAAAAAGTCGGGTTGACTTATGTTAGAATTGTGCTAAAATTTACTACAAATCTAAAAACTTATCAAGAGCGGCTGAGGGACTGGACCTATGAAGCCCGGCAACCTGCACAGTGTGTAAGGTGCTACTTCCAGCAAAATGAATTCCATTTTGAAAGATAAGGGCTACATGCTGTTCCTGTCTTTCTTTCCGCCGGATTGAAAGTTTTTTAATTTTAAGAGGAAAAAAGGCTGTTTGCGTTATCAGCAGCCGCACCACATTACAATTGGGAAAAGACAACCGGCAGAAAGCTACTGTTTGTTTGTCTCCGAAAGGAGGAAAGAAGAAATGTTAACGTACGATAATTGGGAGGAACCAACGATTACATTTCCGGAAGACGATCCTTATAAAGGAGCGCTGTCAGTTTTAAAGTGGGCATACGGCCATTACGGCAATCAGCTTGTTTATGCCTGCAGTTTCGGAATTGAGGGAATCGTTCTGATTGACTTAATTTATAAAGTGAAAAAAGACGCAGAGATTGTGTTTCTTGATACAGGACTTCATTTTAAAGAAACCTATGAAACGATTGAGCGAGTGAAAGAGCGTTATCCGGGTCTTAATATCATCCTGAAAAAGCCAGATCTTACCCTTGAGGAGCAAGCCGAAGAATATGGTGACAAACTGTGGGAAAGAGAGCCGAATCAGTGCTGCTATCTTAGAAAGGTTGTTCCTTTAAGAGAGGCGCTTTCAGGGCATCCGGCCTGGCTTTCCGGTCTGCGCCGCGATCAAGGGCCAAGCCGTGCCAATACGAATTTCTTAAACAAAGATGAAAAATTCAAATCAGTAAAAGTATGTCCGCTTATCCATTGGACTTGGAAAGACATTTGGAGATACACATCCCGGAATGAGCTGGACTACAACCCGCTTCATGACCAAGGATATCCAAGCATTGGCTGCGCACCTTGTACGGCTCCTGCTTTTACCGCAGAGGATTTACGCTCAGGCAGATGGAATGGTATGGCGAAAACAGAATGCGGATTGCATGAATAAGGAGCTGCAAAATGGAATTAGCCGCTATTTTATTTAGCTTGTTTTTCGCGATGAATATCGGTGCAAGCGGCGCTGCAGCTTCGATGGGAGTTGCTTACGGCTCTGGAGCCATCAAAAAGAAAACCTACGCTTTGATCATATGTGCAGTCGGTGTGCTGGCCGGGGCGGTCATTGGCGGGGGCGAGGTTGTAAAAACCATCAGCTCCGGCATTATCCCTGAGCAGACGATTACACTGACGATTGTTTGCATCATTATTGGAGCCGCTGCGCTGTCGCTCTTTACGGCTAATCTGCTCGGCATTCCATTGTCGACAAGTGAAGTAACAGTCGGCGCGGTTGTCGGAGTGGGAGTGGCTTACAAAGTATTGTTTGTGAACAATCTTCTGGTCATTGTGGCGTTTTGGGTTTTTGTCCCGCTGTTTGCTTTCGGCTTCACCTATTTTGTTTCAAAGCTGTTTAGCTATTTTAAGATTGAAATTAAGTCTTCTAAAAAGCAAAAAATCCTTGGCATTGTTTTGTTAGTTGCCGGATTTTTTGAAGCGTTCTCTGCCGGCATGAACAACGTAGCGAATGCCGTTGGCCCATTAGTAGCGGCCGGTGTGCTTGATGTCGCGAAAGGAACCTTGTACGGGGGAGTTTTTGTCTCCCTTGGCGCACTGTTATTAGGCCGGCGGGTGTTAGAAACAAACGGGAAGAAAATTACGAGATTCTCAAAAGGAGAAGGCATTCTCTTATCCGGTACAGGAGCCGGACTGGTGATCATCAGTTCTGTATTTGGGATGCCGGTGCCCCTGGCGCAAGTCACGTCATCGTCTATTATCGGAATAGGCATGGCAAAAAACGGTCCGAATGTGTTCCATAAACAAGTTGTTCAAACGATGCTGAAGGTATGGATCGTATCGCCGTTTTTATCTTTATCGATTTCTTATCTGCTTGTATCCTTGTTTTTAAAAGAGGATTATTATTCAATCTTTATCATGGTAAGCGTGCTTTTAGCGGCGGGCGGTGCCATCAGCCTGACGAAGGCCATTCGTAAAGAGAGACGCTCTGTCCACGAACAAGGCGGGGGAATCTGATCATTAATCTGAGTTATTTTATATGTTAACTAGGAGGAAATGGATATTATGAGTTTAGCACCACACGGAGGAACATTAGTAAACAGAGTAGATGAATCATATGATGTGAGCAGCATTCAAAAAGAAATTGAACTTGATTTAATTTCTTTCGCGGATTTGGAATTAATCGGAATTGGTGCATACAGCCCGATCGAAGGCTTCTTTAATGAAAAAGATTACGTATCTGTTGTCGAAAACATGCGTCTTTCTTCCGGCGTTGTCTGGTCCCTTCCAATCACACTTCCGGTCGATGCGCAAAAAGCAGCGGAACTGTCAGTCGGTGAAACGGTAAAGCTAACGTATGAAGGAGAAACATACGGCGTGATCCAAATCGAAGACCTGTACGTGCCTGACAAACAAAAAGAAGCTGTCAATGTGTACAAAACGGATGAGCAGGAGCATCCAGGTGTTAAAAAGCTGTTCAGCCGCGGCGATACATATGTCGGCGGACCGATCACATTGATTAAAAAAGCTTCAAAACAATTCCCTGAGTTTACGTTTGAACCAGCGGAAACAAGACGCCAGTTTGCGGAAAAAGGCTGGGAAACCATTGTCGGATTCCAAACAAGAAATCCTGTTCACAGAGCGCATGAATACATTCAAAAAACGGCTCTTGAAACAGTAGACGGCTTGTTCTTAAACCCGCTGGTAGGCGAAACAAAATCTGATGACATCCCAGCTGATGTGCGGATGGAAAGCTACCAAGTGCTTCTAGACAATTACTATCCGAAAGACCGCGTGTTCCTTGGCGTCTTCTTAGCGGCGATGCGTTATGCAGGACCAAGAGAAGCGATTTTCCACGCGCTTGTCAGAAAAAACTACGGCTGCACGCATTTTATCGTCGGCCGCGATCACGCAGGTGTAGGTGACTATTACGGAACATACGAGGCACAGGAGCTGTTTGACACATTTAAACCTGAAGAACTCGGAATTACACCGCTGAAATTCGAGCACAGCTTCTTCTGCGAAAAATGCGGGAATATGGGAACAGCGAAAACTTGCCCTCATGGCAGAGAGCATCACGTCATCTTATCAGGCACTAAGGTAAGAGGCATGCTGAGAGACGGTGTGCTGCCTCCTGCAGAATTCAGCCGGGCAGAAGTCGTAGAAGTGTTAATCAGAGGTATGAAGAAAAAAGAAGAAGCAGGCGTATCTTAAGGAGGACTGGCAGTGACAAATCGCGATATCGTATGGCATGAAGCCTCTATTACAAAAGAAGAGTATCAGCAAAAAAACAAGCACAAAAGCTCCATTCTCTGGCTGACAGGGTTAAGCGGTTCAGGTAAATCAACGATTGCCAATGCAGCTGCGAGAGAATTGTTTGAGCAGGGATACCAAGTGATTGTGCTGGACGGGGATAATATCCGTCACGGCTTAAATAAGGACCTTGGTTTTTCTGATGAAGACCGAAAAGAAAACATCCGCCGAATTGGAGAGGTGGCAAAGCTTTTTGTTCAGCAGGGCACCATTGTGATTACTGCTTTTATCTCTCCTTTCCGTGAGGACAGAGAACAGGTTCGCCAGCTTGTGGAAGCAGGCGAATTCAATGAGGTATACATTAAATGCGACCTCGATATTTGTGAACAAAGAGATCCGAAAGGGCTCTACAAAAAAGCAAGAAACGGGGAAATTCCGTTCTTTACAGGAATTGATTCTCCTTATGAAGAGCCGGAAGCACCGGAGCTCGTTCTTGATTCAGGACAGCATGACCGTGAAGAGTGTAAAAACCAGCTGATCGAGTTTGTCAAACAAAAATTGAGCTAAATATGATCTGCTGTGTTCTTCTCAGATGTCGAAATGCAAGCGAGAACAACATCACAGCGAATGTTCTGGAAGAACTCGAATAGATCGGGGGAAATACGATGGGGAAAGTATATATTGTAGGAGCGGGTCCCGGAGACCCTGATCTGCTGACAATTAAAGCGCTGAAAGCCATTGAAAAAGCTGATGTCATCTTATATGACAGATTAGTAAATAAAGAGATTTTACAATATGCCAAAGAGCAAGCAGACCTGATCTACTGCGGGAAGCTTCCAGATTTTCATACGATGAAGCAAGAAACCATCAATCGATTTCTTGTGAAGTATGCGCAAAAAGGGAAAACCGTTGTCAGACTGAAGGGCGGAGACCCATTTGTGTTCGGCAGAGGGGGAGAAGAAGCGGAATGCCTCTCTGAAAACGGAATTCCGTTTGAAATCATCCCCGGCATTACGTCAGGAATCGCGGCAGCCGCTTATGCCGGGATTCCTGTTACTCATCGGGATGCGGGCTCTAACGTCGCTTTTGTAACGGGTCATTATAAAAAGGAAGAAGATTTTGAGGAAAAGTGGAAAGCGCTGGCTACAGGAATTGATACACTTGTCATCTATATGGGTATCAAAAACGTACAGCAGATTGAAAGAAAACTCCTTGAAAACGGCCGGGACGGTTCTACGCCGGCAGCCTTTATTCACTGGGGAACAACGGACAAGCAAAAATCTGTTTTTTGTACAGTTGAAACCCTTTCAGAAACAGTGATAAAAGAAGATATTAAAAATCCGAGTTTAATTGTCATTGGAAATGTTGTAAATTATCACTATAAGCTGGATTGGTTTGAATCTGAACTGAAAAAACAAGATTTAAGCGAGGCGTTGTAAAAATGAAACAAGCGATTTTATATGTCGGTCATGGCAGCCGGGTAAAAAAGGCGCAGCAAGAAGCCGCAGCCTTTTTGGAAGGATGCAAGGCGCACGTCTCTGCGCCTGTACAGGAAATCAGCTTTTTGGAGCTTCAGGAGCCGACAATTGAGACAGGGTTTGAAGCATGTGTGAAGCAAGGCGCCACTCATATCGCAGTGGTGCCTCTGCTTCTTTTAACAGCTGCGCATGCAAAACATGATATTCCGGAAGAAATTGCGCGTGCAGCATCGCGATATCCTTCAGTCCGCATTTCATACGGAAGGCCGATCGGAATTGATGAAGAAGTAGTCAAAGCTGTATATCACCGAATAAAAGATATAGGTGTTCCGTATGAAAATGCCAGAGTCGTGCTCATCGGAAGGGGAAGTTCAGATCCCGATGTAAAAAGAGACGTAACCGGTATTGCCAGTCTTCTTCAAAATATGCTTCCGGTCAAGGAAGTCATCCCGTGCTTTTTGACAGCATGCGGCCCGAATTATAAAGAGATTTTTTCAGAGCTTAAAAAAGATGACGGCATGACAACCTTTGTTGTTCCCTATTTGCTCTTTACGGGTATGCTGATGAATGAAATAGAACGAGAGGTTCAGAAATTAAAAGCTCAAAATCCGAATGTCTATCTCTCTTCCTATATCGGTTTCCACCCCCATGTGAAAAACGCATTTTTAAACCGTGTGAGAGAAACCGCCGCAAACCATGAGGGGCAATTTGATTTTGACGGAGGTTCATATGCTTCCGCTGCACATTAGCCTGGAAAAGAAAAAGGTTGTCATTGCGGGGGGCGGCACCATTGCTCTCAGAAGGCTGAAAACGGTGCTTTCTGAGGGAGCTGATATTACGCTTGTCAGTCCGGATGTTGAACCGGAAATCAAGAAGATGGCAGACAACCGCCGCATCAGATGGGCCAGCCGCACGATTGAAAAAGAAGACTATCTCGATGCTTTTTTGATTATTGCCGCGACGGATAATGCGGCAGTGAACAAAGAAATTGCTCAAACCGCTTCACCTTTTCAGCTTGTCAATTGTGTCAGTGAAGCTGAGCTTGGCAACGTGTACATGCCGAAAATCGTAAAAAGAGGGCATGTTACGGTGTCTGTTTCTACAAACGGAGCCAGTCCAAAGCATACAAAGGAACTGTCTGAAAAAGTGGATGAGCTGATTGACGGCGACTTTGTCGCTGAAGTTGACAGGCTTTATCATGTAAGACGAAAGAAATAAGCCAGAGCATACAATGCTCTGGCTTTTCTTTATGCGGCTCAGCTTTTTTTCAGCTTGATGACAGTATCAGCATCAGGTGTGACAAAGACGGTGTGCTGGCTGTCATAGGTGACGAAGCCGGGCTTCGCGCCGTTCGGTTTTTTGACATGCCTGATTTTTGTATAATCTACAGGCACTGAACTTGAATCTTTAGCTTTTGAAAAATAAGCTGCAATTGTCGCGGCTTCAATGATTGTTTGCTCATCCGGTTCGCTGCTTCTGATCACAACGTGGGAGCCTGGAATATCCTTCGTGTGAAGCCAAATATCGTCTCTGGCTGCCGCTCTTGTCGTTAAATATTCATTTTGGCGGTTGTTTTTACCCACTAAAATCGTCAAGCCCGAAGAGGATTCATATGTTTCTAAAACCGGGTTGTGCGGTTTTTGTTTTTTCTGTCCTTTTTGCTGCTTAGGGCGTAAATATTTGCCCTCCACGAGCTCCTCCCTGATTTCGCTGATATCTCGAGGAGAAGCGGACGAAAGCTGCTGAATCAGCTGATCAAAGTATTCGATCTCCTCCTGTGCCAGCCTGATTTGCTCTTCGACAACTGCGACCGAATTTTTCGCTTTCTGATACTTCGTGAAGTAGGCCTGTGCGTTTTCAGAGGGCGTTTTGTTCGGGTTTAACGGGATCGTGATTGTCGGACTTTCTTCATCGTAATAGTTGATGACCTCAGCCTGTTTATCACCTTTTTTCAGCATGTATAAATTAGCAGTTAAAAGCTCCCCGTATAGCTGAAATTCCTTGGCGTTTTCCGAATACTCCAGTGTTTTCTCTAATTTTTTGATTTTGTTGGCATTCTTCTTCCGTTCATTGACAACAAACCGTTCAAGATCCTGAGCCTGCTGCTTAACCCGGTCTCGTTCAGCTTTTCCGAAATAAAAACGGTCGAGCAGCTCGCTTAATGAATCAAACCGGCGCGCTTCACCTTTTAGATGAGTCAGCTCCAGCAGATAAAAATATTCCTTTCCGTTTACAGTTGTAATGTTGGGAATGAAGCGGTGCTCTTTTACTTCCGTAAACAGCTCCAGCAGCGCTTTTGGCAGTGTGACTTTGTTGGCAAGCCCCGCTCTGTGAACCGCTTCTTTAGCAAAGAGCGGGGACACACCTGAAAAGTGGTCGACAATTTGTTTGTCCAGCCGTCCTTCTTGAAAACTGAGATGACGTAAAATATCGTCTTCTGTCGCCTCAAGCGGCGAGATTTTGTCCTGGGCCGGCGGAAGCTTATAATCGTAGCCGGGCAGTACGGTACGGTAGCTGTTCATTGACGGCGATAAATGCTTAAGTCCGTCGATGATCACATTTTCTGCTCCGTCTGTCAAAATGATATTGCTGTGGCGGCCCATAATTTCTACATAAAGCTTTCGAACGGTTTCATCGCCAATTTCGTTCCGGCTTTTGATATGAAAAATCATAATGCGGTCCAAGCCCGCTTGTTCAATTTTCTCAATGAATCCGCCTTCGATATGCTTTCTCAGCAGCATGCAAAACATTGGCGGTTCGCTTGGGTTTTCATAAGCTTGCGTCGTGATGTGCACCCGTGAATAGCTCGGGTGAGCGGATAGTAATAGTTTTTGGTTTTTTCCATTAGCACGGATGTGAAAAATCACATCGTGCTTATATGGCTGATGGACTTTCGTAATTCGCCCGCCCATCATTTTCTCATTAAGTTCGTGTGTCATTCCGTATGTAAACATGCCATCAAACGACATATGCAATACACCCTCTCATTCTTCCTGCATTCGATAATTATAGCATGAAATGGGACGAGTCAGAATAAGCATGCTTATAGAGTGATATCTCTATACGAGAGCAGGGGAGTGGACGAGCGGAATGAAGTTTCATGAAATGGGACAAACAGATTTACTAGAGGCAACCAATACGTCCATGAAACAAGGATTAACAGAAAAAGAGGTGAAAAAACGCCTCGACAAGCATGGACCAAACGAGCTGCAAGAAGGGAAAAAAACATCAGCGCTTCTCTTGTTTTTGGCGCAGTTCAAAGATTTTATGGTGCTTGTGCTTTTGGTGGCAACGTTAATCTCAGGATTTCTTGGTGAATATGTAGACGCGGTTGCGATTATTGCGATTGTGTTGGTGAATGGCATACTCGGTTTCTTTCAAGAAAGGCGTGCTGAGCAATCTCTTCAGGCTTTAAAAGAGCTTTCAACACCGCATGTCATGGCGCTCAGGGAAGGAAGCTGGACAAAGATTCCTTCTAAGGAACTTGTGCCGGGTGATATTGTGAAATTTACAAGCGGGGACAGGATTGGCGCGGACGTTCGAATTGTCGAAGCGAAAAGCCTTGAAATAGAAGAATCAGCGCTGACCGGGGAATCAATCCCGGTTGTGAAGCATGCAGATAAATTGAAAAAACCGGATGTTTCCCTCGGTGATATTACGAATATGGCATTTATGGGAACCATTGTGACCCGCGGCAGCGGTGTCGGGGTCGTTGTCGGCACAGGAATGAATACGGCAATGGGGAAAATTGCCGACATGCTTGAATCAGCAGGGACACTGTCAACCCCGCTGCAAAGAAGACTTGAGCAGCTCGGGAAGATTTTAATTGTTGTTGCCTTGCTTTTGACCGTACTTGTCGTCGCTGTCGGTGTCATTCAGGGGCACGATCTGTACAGCATGTTTTTAGCGGGTGTGTCGTTAGCTGTCGCCGCAATTCCAGAGGGGCTCCCGGCCATTGTGACAGTGGCGCTGTCGCTAGGCGTACAGCGGATGATTAAGCAAAAATCAATCGTACGAAAGCTTCCCGCGGTTGAGACGCTTGGGTGTGCGTCTATCATTTGTTCAGATAAGACAGGGACAATGACGCAAAACAAAATGACGGTGACACATGTCTGGTCCGGAGGAAAAACATGGAGAGTAACCGGGGCCGGCTATGAACCGAAAGGAAGCTTCACACTGAACGAAAAAGAGATCAGTGTGAATGAGCATACGCCGCTTCAGCAGATGCTGCTGTTCGGAGCGCTTTGTAACAACTCCAATATTGAAAAAAGAGACGGCGAATATGTGCTTGACGGAGATCCAACAGAGGGAGCGCTGCTCACCGCGGCAAGAAAAGGCGGTTTTTCAAAGGAGTTTGTTGAATCTCATTACCGGATGATTGAAGAGTTTCCGTTTGATTCTGCACGGAAAATGATGACTGTCATTGTCGAGGATCAGGACAGAAAGCGGTATATCATTACAAAAGGTGCACCGGATGTGCTGATGCAGCGCTCTTCCCGTATTTTTTATGACGGCTCAGCGGCGCTTTTCTCAAATGAGAGAAAAGCAGAAACAGAGGCGGTATTAAGACAGTTGGCATCCCAGGCGCTCAGAACGATAGCGGTTGCCTACAGGCCGCTAAAAGCAGGTGAAACACCATCTATGGAGCAGGCGGAAAAAGATTTGACGATGCTCGGTCTTTCGGGCATTATCGATCCGCCGCGGCCGGAAGTCAGACAGGCGATTAAAGAATGCCGTGAAGCGGGAATTAAGACCGTCATGATTACAGGCGATCATGTGGAGACTGCTAAAGCGATAGCGAAAGACTTGCGCCTCCTCCCGAAAAGCGGCAAAATCATGGATGGCAAGATGCTGAATGAACTTTCTCAAGAAGAGCTTTCTCATGTAGTGGAGGATGTGTATGTATTTGCCCGCGTTTCTCCAGAGCACAAACTGAAAATCGTGAAAGCCTACCAGGAGAACGGGCATATTGTGGCGATGACGGGAGACGGCGTCAATGACGCCCCAGCCATTAAACAGGCTGACATTGGAGTCTCTATGGGCATTACCGGGACAGATGTGGCAAAAGAAGCGTCATCCCTTGTTCTCGTGGATGATAATTTTGCGACGATCAAATCAGCGATAAAAGAGGGCAGAAACATCTATGAAAATATCAGAAAGTTTATCAGATACCTGTTGGCTTCTAACGTCGGAGAAATTCTTGTCATGATGTTTGCGATGCTGCTTGCCCTTCCTTTGCCGCTCGTGCCGATTCAGATTTTGTGGGTCAACTTGGTGACCGATGGATTGCCGGCAATGGCGCTCGGCATGGATCAGCCGGAAGGAGACGTGATGAAGCGGAAGCCGCGTCATCCGAAAGAAGGAGTGTTTGCCCGCAAGCTTGGATGGAAGGTCGTCTCCAGAGGATTTTTGATCGGAGCTGCCACGATTTTAGCGTTTATCATTGTGTATCACCGGAATCCGGAGAATTTGGCTTATGCCCAGACGATCGCGTTTGCCACATTGGTTCTGGCTCAGCTTATTCACGTTTTTGACTGTCGCAGCGAGACCTCTGTTTTTTCCAGAAATCCGTTTGAAAATCTGTACTTAATCGGCGCAGTATTGTCATCAATTTTGCTGATGCTGGTCGTGATCTACTATCCGCCGCTTCAGCCGATTTTCCATACAGTTGCCATCACGCCGGGAGACTGGATGCTAGTCATCGGCATGTCCGCCATTCCTACTTTTTTGCTGGCTGGGTCACTTTTGACAAGAAAAAAATAAATTCATATGATATAATCTTAGGGGTAATAGCATGTCTATTGCCCTTTTATTATAGAACAGGGAAGAATTGGGTGTTTTAAAATGATACGAAGTATGACAGGCTTCGGCAGTGCAAGCAAAACACAAGATGATCTCTCTGTAAGCGTTGAACTTAAATCTGTGAACTACAGATTTAAAGAAGTGAACGCTCGTTTGCCAAGGCCTTTGCTATATTTTGAAGATAAGCTGAAACAGACCATTCTGCAGCATATCCATCGCGGAAGAATTGAACTTTTCGTATCCGTTGACAGCGATATGCTTGTTGAGAAAAGGCTTGAAATTGATTGGCCGCTGCTCGATGAGTTTGTCGCAGCTGCGAGAGATATGAAGAAGCGGTATCAATTGTCTGCAGAGCCTGATGTAATGGATTTCTTCAAGCTTGACCATGTCGTTCAGATTCATGAAGAACAGACGCAAAATGACAAGCTGGAGGCGTTAATCACCGTTGCTGCAGAGGAAGCGGTAAAAGGGCTCTGTGAAATGCGTGAAAAAGAGGGGCTGCTTTTAGCAAAAGACTGCCTGCTGCACATTGATCAGCTTGAAGAGCTGGTGAAAGAGACTGAATTGCTGGCAGCGGATGTCGTATCTCGTTACCGGGAACGGCTGTACGCCAGAATAAAAGAATGGACTGAAGACGTGTTAGACGAGAGCCGGCTTGTAACAGAATGCGCTATTTTTGCAGACCGCTCTGATATCACTGAAGAGATTACCAGGCTGAAGAGCCACTTCGCCCAGTTTCGTGATATATTAGCTGGAGGCGGAGCTGTCGGGCGCAAACTCGACTTTCTCGTTCAGGAGCTGAATCGGGAAGCAAATACAATCGGCTCAAAAGCAAATGATCATCAGATCACAAAGCTTGTCGTCGAAATGAAAAGTTCTATTGAAAAAATAAAAGAACAAGTGCAAAATATAGAATAGTGACTGTGCGTATTGTTTACAGACGGTCTTACTAGGCTAAACTAGAGACGTCTATTTTACAGGGGGAACGTAGAAGATGACGATTAAACTGATTAATATCGGATTTGGCAATATTATCTCCGCCAATCGGATGATTTCGATTGTCAGCCCGGAGTCTGCGCCAATCAAACGAATGATCCAGGATGCAAGAGACCGCGGAATGCTAATTGACGCTACATACGGGCGAAGAACCCGTGCAGTTGTCGTCATGGATAGTGATCACATTATCTTATCTGCCGTCCAGCCTGAGACAGTTGCACACAGACTTTCTGTTAAAGAAGAAATTATGGATGAAGGGCAGGGATAATTGCCGCATGAAAGAAAGAGGGTTATTAATCGTTCTCTCAGGTCCCTCAGGAGTTGGTAAAGGAACGGTTCGGCAAGCGATTTTTTCGCAGGAAGACACAAAATTTGAATATTCGATTTCAGTAACCACAAGAAGTCCGCGAGAGGGCGAAGTGAACGGAGTCGATTATTTTTTCAAAACGAGAGATGAATTCGAGCAAATGATTGCAGACAACAAGCTGCTTGAATGGGCAGAGTATGTCGGCAATTACTACGGCACGCCTGTCGATTATGTTGAACAGACGCTTCAAGAAGGAAAAGACGTCTTTTTAGAAATCGAAGTTCAAGGCGCTCTTCAAGTGAGAAATGCTTTCCCGGAAGGCCTGTTTATTTTCCTTGCGCCTCCAAGCCTTTCTGAACTGAAGAACAGAATCGTGACAAGAGGAACGGAAACAGACGCTCTGATTGAAAATCGAATGAAAGCCGCAAAAGCTGAGATCGAAATGATGGATGCTTATGATTATGTCGTTGAAAACGATAATGTCGAAACGGCTTGCGATAAAATCAAAGCAATCGTTCTCGCTGAACATTTGAAGCGCGAGCGCGTTGCGCCAAGATATAAGAAAATGCTGGAGGTTGAATAACCAATGTTAGATCCGTCAATTGATTCTTTAATGAATAAATTAGATTCCAAATACACGCTCGTGACTGTTTCTGCGAGACGTGCCCGAGAAATGCAGATCAAAAAAGACCAAATGATTGAACATACGATTTCACACAAATATGTAGGCAAAGCTTTAGAAGAAATTGATGCAGGCCTGCTTTCGTTTGAAAAGGAAGACCGCGAATAGTAGCACAAGTAGCAACCTATATCATGTAGGTTGTTATTTTTTTCCGTGCGGTTTTTGTAAAGTGCAGAGGGGGAGAAGTCATTGCTTAACAATCGAAATGTGTTACTTTGCGTGAGCGGAGGCATCGCTGTTTATAAAGCCTGTGCGTTAACGAGCAAGCTGGTTCAGGCAGGTGCAAATGTCAAAGTGATTATGACTGAATCAGCATGTCGGTTCGTCTCACCGCTGACATTTCAGGCATTGAGCCGCCATGAAGTCTATACAGATACATTTAAAGAACAAAATCCAAGCGTCATTTCTCATATTGATGCCGCAGACTGGGCCGACTTGGTTATCGTGGCGCCGGCTACGGCTAATGTGATTGGAAAACTGGCAAACGGCATTGCTGATGATATGCTGACGACAACATTGTTAGCAGCAACGGCTCCCGTTTGGATCGCGCCGGCGATGAACGTTCACATGTACGACCACCCGGCAGTCAAACGAAATATTTCAGTTCTTTATCAGGATGGTTTTCGTTTTATTGAGCCGAGCGAGGGCTATTTAGCATGCGGTTATGTAGGAAAAGGCAGATTGGAAGAGCCTGAAAATATCGTGAAGCTAGCCGAAAAGCATTTTGCTGACGAAAAAATCGCTCCTTTGGAGGGCAAACGTGTGGTCATTACAGCTGGTCCGACAAGGGAAGCGGTTGATCCTGTCCGATTTTTCACCAATAAATCAACGGGCAAAATGGGATATGCATTAGCGGAGGCTGCTGTCCAGCTCGGCGCACAGGTAACCTTAATCTCTGGCCCTGTTTCGCTGGATCAGCCGAAAGGCCTTTCTCAGTTTATCCCTGTTCAATCGGCTGCGGATATGCGCGAAGCGGTGCTCTCTGTGTATGACGCAAGCGATATTGTCATCAAAACAGCTGCAGTAGCCGATTTTACGCCGAAAACAGTGTTTGACCATAAAATGAAAAAACAAGACGGCGGGATGACCCTTGAATTGAAAAGAACGGTTGATATTTTGAAAGAATTGGGCGAGAAAAAGCAGGAGCAGCTATTGGTCGGATTTGCCGCTGAAACACAAGACGTTGAACACTATGCCCGTAAAAAGCTCACCGCCAAAAATCTTGATATGATTGTGGCAAATGATGTGAAAGCAAATGGGGCTGGTTTTGGTGCTGATACGAATATCGTGACAATCTTCTTCAAAGACGGGCGCAAACGCGAGCTGCCGATGATGTCTAAGCTCGATGTTTCTTTTGAAATCCTTCAGGAGATCGCAGCCCTCTTAACACAAACCGGAGAGCGCCCATGAATTTTGCTGAAGTCATCGTTGATGTCAGCACCAAAAATATAGACAGGCCTTTTGATTACAAAATCCCAGACCATCTCAAGGGCATGATCAAAACGGGCATGCGGGTCATTGTTCCGTTTGGCCCCCGTAAAATTCAAGGATTTGTGACAGCTGTCAAAGAAGCATCTGATCTCTCGGGGAAGTCTGTCAAGAAAGTAGAGGATTTATTAGATCTTACACCTGTTTTGACAGAGGAGCTTATGAATCTGTCATCATGGCTGTCCGACAAAACGCTGTCTTTTAAAATAACGGCGCTTCAAGCGATGCTGCCTGCTGCATTAAAGGCGAAATATGAAAAAGAATTAAAAATCGCAGACGGCGCCGATCTTCCGCCTCAAGTGGAACGGCTGTTTTCTGAAACAAAGACTCTGCTGTATTCGGATATACCCGATCACGATACGCTGAAAATGATTCAAAAGCATGTTCAAAAAGGCAGCATTGACGTGACGTATAAAGTCGCGCAAAAAGCCAATAAAAAAATGGTCAGGCACATTCAGGCAAATGCGAGTAAAGAAGAGCTTGCCAAGCAGGCTGAGGGATTATCCCGTCAAGCAGCAAAGCAGCAGGCAATTCTTCACTTTTTCATCGCTGAGCCGGAAGGGGTGAAAATCCCTGCGGCGGAATTGTGCAACAAAACGGATGCGAGCTCTGCGACCATCAAAACCCTGATCCAAAAGGGGCTTTTGAAGGAAAGCTATGAAGAGGTTTACAGAGATCCCTATCAGAACAAAATGTTCAAAAAAACAGAACCGCTCCCGCTGACAGACGAACAGAGCGCTGCCTTTGAACCAATACGTCAGACCTTGGACAACGATGAGCATAAAGTGTTCCTTCTTCACGGCGTGACAGGAAGCGGAAAAACAGAAATTTATCTGCAATCGATTGAAAAAGTACTGGCGAAAGGAAAAGAAGCCATCGTCCTCGTACCGGAAATCTCGCTGACGCCGCAGATGGTCAATCGCTTCAAGGGCCGTTTCGGCTCTCAGGTTGCAGTCATGCACAGCGGATTATCCACAGGGGAAAAATATGACGAGTGGCGCAAAATCCACCGGAAGGAAGTGCGGCTTGTCGTCGGCGCCAGATCAGCTATTTTTGCTCCATTTGAAAATCTCGGCATGATTATCATCGATGAAGAGCATGAATCCTCTTATAAACAAGAAGAAATGCCGCGCTATCATGCGAAAGAGGTGGCAATCAAGCGGGCTGAGCATCACAGCTGTCCTGTTGTGTTAGGCAGTGCTACCCCAACATTAGAGTCATATGCACGGGCGCAAAAGGGTGTGTACGAGCTTCTTTCGCTGAAGCATCGCGTTAACCGCCAGGTGATGCCTGAGGTTTCCCTTGTCGATATGAGAGAGGAGCTCAGAAACGGCAATCGCTCGATGTTTTCAGTTGAATTGATGGAAAAGCTTGAAGAAACGATTGCCAAGGGTGAGCAGGCCGTGCTGTTTTTAAATAAAAGGGGCTATTCTTCCTTTGTGATGTGCAGGGATTGCGGATATGTCCCGCAATGCCCGCACTGCGACATTTCCATGACGTACCATCGTTACGGCCAAAGGCTGAAATGCCATTATTGCGGACATGAGGAGCCTGTTCCGCATACTTGTCCCGAATGCACAAGCGAGCATATTCGTTTTTTCGGAACGGGAACACAGCGGGTGGAGGAAGAGCTGACAAAAGTTCTGCCAAATGCGAGAGTGATTCGGATGGATGTTGACACGACATCGCGGAAAGGCGCCCATGAAAAATTATTGTCAGCTTTCGGAGAAGGAAAAGCGGATATTCTTCTCGGAACGCAAATGATCGCGAAAGGGCTTGATTTTCCGAATGTCACACTTGTCGGAGTGTTAAGTGCCGATACCACACTTCATATTCCTGATTTCAGATCGGCCGAAAAAACATTTCAGCTGTTAACGCAAGTCAGCGGCCGGGCAGGCAGGCATGAAAAGCCCGGCCATGTCATCATTCAAACGTACACACCGTCCCATTACAGCATCCAGCTGACGAAGACGCACGATTATGAAACGTTCTATCAGCACGAAATGGCGCACAGGAGAGAGCAATCCTATCCGCCCTATTACTTTTTGGCTCTTGTGACTGTTTCTCATGAGGAAGTGGCGAAAGCAGCTGTTACTGCTGAAAAAATCGCTCACTTTTTGAAAGCAAACTGCGGAGCTGACACGAAAATTCTCGGGCCAAGCGCGTCACCGATAGCCAGGATCAAAGATAGATATCGCTATCAATGCGTGATAAAATACAAACAGGAAACCCAGTTATCCGCTTTGTTGAAGAAGATACTGGAACATTATAAACGCGAAATTGAACAAAAGCATGTAATGATTTCAATTGATATGAATCCTTATATGATGATGTAAGATCTCACGTCTTGGAGGGTAACAAATTGGCAGTAAAAAAGGTTGTCACACATCCTGCGGAGGTGTTGGAAACACCTGCGGAAACCGTGACTGTTTTTGATAAAAAGGTAAAAAAGCTGCTTGATGATATGTACGACACCATGCTTGAAATGGATGGAGTCGGACTGGCAGCGCCGCAGATCGGCATTTTAAAAAGAGTGGCTGTCGTAGATATCGGAGATGACAGCGGCAGAATTGATCTCGTTAATCCTGAGATTTTAGAAAAAAGCGGTGAGCAAACCGGAATTGAAGGATGCCTGAGCTTTCCTGGCGTCTATGGTGATGTCACACGTGCCGATTATGTCAAAGTGCGTGCGCTTAACCGTCAGGGAAAACCGTTCATTCTTGAAGCGCGAGGCTTTTTAGCGAGAGCCGTGCAGCACGAAATGGACCACTTAGACGGTGTGCTGTTTACATCTAAAATAAGCAAATACTATACAGAAGATGAACTAGCGGATATGGAAGGATGATTTGATGACGAGGATCGTATTTATGGGGACGCCGGATTTTTCAGTTCCTGTTTTAAGAACCCTGATAGAGGATGGTTATGAAGTAGTGGGGGTCGTCACACAGCCGGACCGTCCGAAGGGCAGAAAAAAAGTGCTGACACCTCCTCCGGTAAAGGAAGAGGCATTGCGTCACGGCATCCCGGTTCTTCAGCCGGAAAAAGTCAGATTGAAAGAAGAAATTGAGAAAGTGCTGGCATTAAAGCCTGACCTTATTGTAACGGCAGCATTCGGACAAATTTTGCCTAAGGAGCTTCTCGACAGCCCGAAATACGGCTGCATTAACGTTCACGCGTCACTTTTACCGGAACTGCGCGGGGGGGCTCCGATCCATTATTCCATTCTGCAGGGAAAGAAAAAAACCGGTGTTACCATTATGTATATGGTAGAAAAATTGGATGCCGGCGATATGATCTCAAAAGTGGAAGTGGACATTGAAGAAACCGATAATGTCGGAACGCTGCACGATAAATTAAGCGTAGCTGGCGCGAAGCTATTGTCTGAAACAGTTCCAAACGTCATTGCCGGCAGCATATCACCTGAAAAGCAGGATGAAGAGAAAGCGACATACGCGCCTAATATCAAAAGAGAGCAAGAGCTGATCGATTGGTCTAGAACAGGTGAAGAGCTTTACAACCAAGTCCGCGGCTTAAACCCTTGGCCTGTTGCCTATACGACTCTTAATGGACAAAACTTGAAAGTGTGGGCGTCGAAAAAAACACCCGCACAAACAAAAGCTGAGCCCGGCACAGTCGTTTCGGTTGAAAAGGAAGGGATTATCGTTGCCACAGGTAACGATACGGCCCTGTTATTAACCGAACTTCAGCCGGCCGGCAAAAAACGCATGAAAGGCGAGGACTTTGTGCGCGGCGCTCATGCTGAGGCCGGCGATATGTTAGGAGTAAAAAATGAAAAAAAATAATGTTCGTGATATCGCCCTAGAGGCGCTGATCAAACTGGAACAAAACCAGGCATACAGCAATCTGCTCCTGAAATCGGTCATTAAATCAAATGAACTGAGTGATCAGGACAGAGGGCTTTTGACTGAACTTGTCTACGGTACATTGCAAAACAAGATCGCGCTCGATTATATGCTCAAACCGTTTATTAATAAGCCTCAAAAAGTAAAGCCGTGGGTGATTCAGCTTCTTCGCCTGTCCCTGTATCAAATGGAGTATTTGGAGAAGATTCCAGAGAGGGCGGCTATCCATGAAGCGGTCGAGATAGCTAAAATCCGCGGACACAAGGGCATTGCATCATTTGTCAACGGCGTGCTTCGTTCCATTCAGCGCGAAGGTGTTCCATCCTTTGACGCTATCGAAGATCCTGTCCGCCGGCTGGCGACAGAGACAAGCCATCCGGAATGGCTTGTGAAAGAGTGGGCGGATGCATATGGATTTGATGCGGCTGAAAAGATTTGCCGCATCCACCTCATTCCGCCGAAGCAGACACTGCGGGTCAATCAAATGAAAACAGACAGAGCGGATTTGCTTAATCAAATGGCTGCTGAGGGAATCGAAGTTGAAAAAGGCGATCTGGCTGAAGACGCTGTGAAGCTCTTAAAGGGATCAATCGCTGGAACTCATTTCTTCCAAAACGGTGAAGTTTCCATTCAGGATGAGAGCTCCATGCTCGTCGCCCGCGCCCTTGATCCTAAGCCCGGTGAAACGGTGCTTGACGCGTGTGCCGCGCCTGGAGGAAAGTCGGCTCATATCGGAGAATTAATGGAGAACAAGGGAAGCGTTACATCACTTGATCTTCACAAGCATAAAGTGAAGCTGATCAAAGAAGCTGCAGATCGGCTTGGACTTACAATCATTGACGCGAAAACGATGGATGCGAGAAAAGCAGGCGAAACGTTTGAAAATGGACAGTTTGACCGGATATTGGTCGATGCCCCGTGCTCAGGTTTTGGTGTCATCCGAAGAAAGCCGGACATGAAATACACGAAAAAGCCTGATGACAGCGCGCGGCTTGCTGAAATCCAGCTGTCGATCTTGAGGGAAATCGCACCATTAGTAAAAAAAGGTGGCACTCTTGTCTACAGTACGTGTACAATGGACCGGACAGAAAATGAAGAAGTAATACATGCGTTTATACAAGAACATCCTGATTTTGAACCCGATTTGTCTCTTGAAAAGCGGCTGCCCGAAAAGGCGAGACCCTTTGTTCGGGATGGAAGGGTGCAAATCCTTCCTCATTATTTCGGAACAGATGGTTTCTTTATTTGCAGCATGAGAAAGAAGGGATAAGTAATGGCTGAACTTAAAAAAACAAAAGTAAGAAAAGAATTGCGGACAGAGCGCCCGTCTATTTATTCTTTTGAATTAGATGAAATCAAACAATGGCTGACAGACAACGGAGAGAAACCGTTCCGCGCGGCACAGATCTTTGAATGGCTATATGAAAAACGCGTGTCTTCTTTTGAAGAAATGACAAACTTGTCAAAGGATCTGCGTGAGAAATTAAGCGCTCATTTTGAGATGACGACGCTGAAAACGGCTGTTAAACAAACCTCTCAAGACGGTACGATGAAGTTTTTGTTCGAGCTGCATGACGGTTATACAATCGAAACCGTTTTAATGAGACACGAGTATGGCAATTCTGTATGTGTAACGACACAAGTCGGCTGCCGTATTGGCTGTACGTTCTGCGCGTCAACACTCGGAGGTTTGAAACGAAACCTTGAAGCGGGTGAAATTGTCGCTCAAGTACTCAAAGTTCAAAAGGCTCTGGATGAAACGGATGAACGTGTCAGCTCTGTGGTGATCATGGGAATTGGTGAACCTTTTGATAACTTTAATGAAATGCTTGCTTTCTTGAAAATCATTAACCATGACAAGGGCCTGAATATTGGTGCTCGTCATATTACGGTTTCTACAAGCGGCATCATCCCGAAAATTTACGAATTCGCTGATCAGAAAATGCAGATTAACTTTGCAATTTCTCTGCACGCGCCGAATACAGAAATCAGAAGCCGTTTGATGCCGATTAACAGAGCGTATAAACTGCCTGATTTAATGGAAGCCGTTAAATATTATATTAATAAAACGGGACGCCGTATCAGCTTTGAATACGGGCTGTTCGGCGGCGTAAACGACCAGGTCGAGCACGCTGAAGAACTTGCCGACTTGCTGGAAGGAGTCAAATGCCACGTAAACTTGATTCCGGTAAACTACGTGCCTGAACGGGACTATGTGCGTACACCACGTGATCAGATTTTTGCTTTTGAGAAAACGCTGAAATCCCGCGGAGTAAATGTCACAATCCGAAGAGAGCAAGGACATGACATTGACGCAGCCTGCGGTCAGCTTCGCGCGAAGGAGCGTCAAGACGAGACGAGGTGATGAGGGTTGTTAACAGCCTTAAAAACAGATACAGGGAAAATCCGCCAGCATAATGAAGATGATGCGGGAATATTCAAGGGGAAAGATGAATTTGTATTAGCGGTTGTCGCTGATGGCATGGGCGGCCATCTTGCTGGAGATGTTGCAAGCAAGATGGCTGTGAAAGCCATGGGGGAAAAATGGAATGAGGCAGAAACGATTCCAGTTGCGCCCTCGGAATGTGAAGAGTGGCTTATTGAACAGATTCTTGCGGTAAACAGCAAAATATACGATCACGCCCAGGCCCACGAAGAATGCCAAGGTATGGGGACGACGATTGTATGTGCGCTTTTTACAGGGAAAACGGTTTCTGTTGCCCATATAGGTGACAGCAGATGCTATTTGCTCCAGGACGATGATTTCATTCAAGTGACAGAAGATCATTCGCTTGTAAATGAACTGGTTCGCACTGGAGAGATCTCCAGAGAAGACGCCGAACATCATCCGCGAAAAAATGTGTTGACGAAGGCACTTGGAACAGACCAGTCAGTCAGCATTGATACACGTTCCTTTGACATTGAAGCCGGGGACAAACTGCTTCTATGCTCTGACGGACTGACGAATAAAGTGGAAGGCACTGAATTAAAAGACATCCTGCAAAGCGATTCAGCTCCTCAGGAAAAAGTAAACCTGCTTGTGGACAAAGCCAATCAGAATGGCGGGGAAGACAACATTACAGCAGTTTTGCTTGAGCTTGCTTTACATGTTGAAGAGGGTGAAGATCAGTGCTAATCGGCAAGCGGATCAGCGGGCGTTACCAAATTCTCCGCGTTATAGGCGGCGGGGGAATGGCCAACGTGTATTTAGCTGAGGATATCATTCTAGACCGTGAAGTCGCAATCAAAATCCTTCGGTTTGACTATGCGAATGACAATGAGTTTATCAGGCGTTTCCGCAGAGAAGCCCAATCCGCATCAAGCCTTGATCACCCGAATATTGTCAGCATTTACGATTTGGGCGAGGAAGGCGATATTTATTATATTGTCATGGAATACGTTGAGGGCATGACGCTCAAAGAATACATAACAGCAAACGGGCCGCTTCACCCTAAAGAAGCGCTGAACATTATGGAGCAAATTGTCTCAGCCATCGCTCATGCCCACCAAAATCAGATTGTTCACAGAGACATTAAGCCGCATAACATTTTGATTGACCACATGGGAAATATCAAAGTGACGGATTTCGGAATTGCGACGGCACTGAGTTCGACCACAATCACCCATACCAATTCTGTCCTGGGCTCAGTCCATTACTTATCACCTGAACAGGCGCGGGGCGGTTTGGCGACAAAAAAATCGGATATTTATGCGCTTGGAATCGTTTTATTTGAGCTTTTAACCGGCCGTATCCCGTTTGATGGAGAATCGGCAGTCAGCATCGCCTTAAAGCATCTTCAGGCGGAAACTCCTTCGGCGAGAAGGTGGAATCCGTCAGTACCCCAAAGCGTTGAAAACATCATACTAAAGGCAACTGCCAAAGATCCTTTTCATCGCTACGAAACGGCTGAAGACATGGAAGCAGACATACAAACAGCTTTTGACGCCGACAGACTCAATGAAAAGAGATTTACCATTCAAGAAGATGAAGAAATGACAAAAGCGATTCCTATCATTAAAGATGAAGAGCTCGCTAAAGCTGCTGGCGAAAAAGAAGCTGAATTGACATCCGCCCAAGAGAATAAAACAAAGAAAAACGGCAAAAGAAAAAAGTGGCCGTGGGTTTTGCTCACGATATGCATCGTTTTCATCACGGCTGGAATTCTCGCTGTCACTGTTTTCCCATCGCTTTTTATGCCTAAAGATGTCAAAATACCTGATGTCTCCGGAATGGAATACGAAAAGGCGGCAGGCCTTTTGGAAAAAGAAGGTTTGCAGGTTGATTCCGAGGTTTTGGAAATCTCGGATGAGAAAATTGACGAGGGCCTGATGGTAAAAACGGATCCTAAAGCGGATTCCACAGTCAAAGAAGGAGCAACGGTCACTCTTTATAAGAGCACCGGAAAAGCAAAAACGGAGATCGGTGATGTGACAGGCCAAACGGTCGATCAGGCAAAAAAAGCGTTAAAGGACCAGGGGTTTAAACATGTAACGGTGAGTGAAGTGAATGACGAGAAAAACGCGGGCACTGTCATTGACCAGAATCCGTCAGCAGGGACTGAGCTTGTGCCGAGTGAAGATCAAGTCAAGCTCACAGTCAGTATCGGACCCGAAGACATTACGCTTAGAGACTTGAAAACTTACAGTAAAGAAGCAGCGTCTGGATATCTGGAAGACAACGGGCTGAAGCTGATAGAAAAAGAAGCATACTCGGATGACGTTCCAGAAGGACAGGTTGTTAAACAAAAACCAGCAGCAGGAACGGCAGTAAAGCCGGGAAACGAAGTTGAAGTGACATTCTCTCTCGGACCTGAGAAAAAACCTGCGAAAACAGTGAAAGAAAAGGTCAAGATCCCCTACGAGCCAGAAAATGAAGGTGACGAGCTTGAAGTGCAAATCGCGATTGACGATGCGGATCACAGCATCTCTGACACTTATGAAGAATTTAAGATAAAAGAGCCGACTGAACGGACGATCGAACTAAAGATTGAACCCGGCCAAAAAGGGTATTATCAAGTGATGGTAAACAATAAAGTCGTCAGCTACAAAACCATTGAGTATCCAAAAGATGAATAACAAGGAGGGAAAATATGCCTGAGGGCAAAATTATTAAGGCGCTAAGCGGCTTTTACTATGTACTGGATGAATCAGAGGATTCAGATAAAGTGATACAATGCAGAGGAAGAGGCATTTTCAGAAAGAACAAAATTACCCCTCTCGTCGGCGATTACGTTGTGTATCAGGCTGAAAATGATAAAGAGGGATATCTGTTAGAAATTAAAGAAAGAACCAATGAGCTTATCAGGCCGCCAATTTGCAACGTTGATCAAGCGGTCCTTGTATTCTCAGCGGTTCAGCCTTCTTTCAGCACGGCATTGCTCGACCGCTTCTTGGTTCTTGTTGAGGCCAATGATATTCAGCCGATTATATGCATTACAAAAATGGATCTGATTGAAGATCAAGATTCACGAGGTGTGATTCAAGCCTATGCAGAAGACTATCGGAAAATTGGTTATGACGTGTACCTCACCTCCTCTAAAGACCAAGGCAGTTTAACGGACATCATCCCGCATTTTAAGGACAAAACAACGGTGTTTGCCGGTCAGTCCGGTGTTGGAAAATCCTCGCTTCTCAACGCGATCAGTCCGGAGCTCGGTTTGAGAACAAACGAGATTTCCGAGCATTTGGGCCGCGGGAAACACACAACCCGTCACGTGGAGCTGATTCACACGTCCGGAGGCTTGGTTGCGGATACTCCGGGATTCAGTTCGCTTGAATTCACAGACATTGAGGAAGAAGAGCTGGGCTATACCTTCCCTGATATTAGAGAAAAAAGCTCTTCGTGCAAATTTAGAGGCTGTCTGCATTTAAAAGAGCCGAAATGTGCGGTGAAACAAGCTGTTGAAGACGGGGAATTAAAGCAGTACCGCTATAACCATTATGTTGAATTTATGACGGAGATTAAAGACAGAAAGCCGAGGTATTAGCATAATGATAAAGGTTGCACCATCTATTCTTTCCGCTGATTTTGCCGCTTTAGGCAATGAGATTAAAGATGTAGAAAAGGGCGGAGCCGATTGTATTCATATTGATGTCATGGACGGCCATTTTGTCCCGAATATCACGATCGGTCCGCTGATTGTAGAAGCTGTCCGGCCGGTAACAGATCTGCCGCTTGATGTTCATTTAATGATAGAGGAGCCGGATCGTTATATCACGGATTTCGCGAAAGCGGGCGCAGATATCCTGTCTGTGCATGCTGAGGCATGTCCGCACCTGCACCGCACCATCCAGCTCATTAAAGAGCATGGCGTGAAGGCCGGTGTTGTTCTGAACCCGCATACGCCTGTTCAAGTCATCGAGCATGTTTTTGACGATCTTGATCTTGTTCTTTTAATGACGGTGAACCCGGGATTTGGCGGGCAGAAATTTATTCATTCAGTCCTTCCTAAAATAAAAGAGGTTAAGCGAATGGCCGATGAAAGAGGAAAAAAAGATCTGTTAATTGAAGTAGACGGCGGCGTCAACAAAGAAACCGCTCCGCTAGTCATTGAAGCGGGCGCAAATTTACTCGTTGCCGGCTCAGCTGTTTATGGCCAGCCTGACCGCAAAAAAGCGATTTCTGAAATCAGAGGAAGCAAATAAGCAAATCAAAAAAGAGCTGGGCATACTGAGCCTAAGCTCTTTTTCCTGTATGCAGAGAAAGGAATCAGAGATGAAAACAATCAATATCGTTGCGGGAGGCCCTAATGATCTCATTCCCGATCTAACCGGCTATACGGCTGAACACATCCTCTGGATCGGTGTCGACAAAGGCACGGTCACTCTTTTAGATGCCGGGATCATTCCTGATGAAGCCTTTGGAGATTTTGACAGCATAACAGAGCAAGAACGCCGCCGAATTGAAAAAGCCGCTCCCGCACTCCATGTGTATCAAGCAGAAAAAGATCAAACAGATTTAGACCTCGCCCTTGACTGGGCGCTGGAAAAGCAGCCGGATATCATTCAGATTTTCGGCATTACAGGCGGCAGAGCTGATCATTTTTTAGGAAACATCCAGCTTCTGTACAGAGGTGTAAAAACAAATATAAAAATTAGGCTGATAGACAAACAAAATCATATTCAAATGTTCCCTCCCGGTGAATATGATATTGAGAAGGATGAAAACAAGCGATATATCTCCTTCATACCGTTTTCCGAAGAAATACATGAGCTGACCCTGGACGGTTTTAAATATCCGCTAAATAAGTGTCATATTACGCTCGGTTCAACACTATGTATTAGTAACGAACTCATTCATTCACGAGGTACTTTTTCGTTTACAAAAGGCATATTAATAATGATAAGAAGCACGGATTAGCATGTGCTTTCATTCATTTGCTGAAATCAATGAACAGGCGGTTACGGGACGTTATAGGAGGGGACAAAAATGAAATTTTACACCATTAAATTGCCGAAGTTTTTAGGAGGAATTGTCCGGGCGATGCTGGGCTCATTTAGAAAAGATTAATGCCCAGGGGTTCAAAGCCCTCTTTCACCACATAAAAACGCCTGCCACATATCGGGGCAGGCGTTCATTTTGTTATACACGCTCAACTTTACCGGATTTCAAAGCTCGAGCAGATACATATACTTTTTTAGGTTTTCCGTTCACAAGGATACGAACCTTTTGAAGATTCGCGCCCCAAGTGCGCTTAGAAGCGTTCATTGCGTGAGAACGGTTATTCCCAGCTGTTGTTTTTTTACCTGTGATAACGCATTTACGTGCCATTTGTTTCCCTCCTCACTTGCACAAAACATCTACTTTTAAACATTCATATGATCTTAGATGCTTTCGATATGGATACTTTAAATAATTTACCACAGCTAAAAAACGTTTGCAACTATTGTTTCATCATCTTTCAAGAAAATTCACTTGACATCTTGCAGAAACAGCGGCGCTATAGTATATGTAGAGGGACGGGCAGCAATACCCGGGTCTTTTCTTTTCATAATGGAAACCATATAGTAGAATAGCTGTAACTCTATGCATTCGAAGGAGGAACTAGTGTGTCCATTGAATTAAGAACGAAGTACGGGCAGATTGATATATCTAATGAAGTCATTGCGATGGTTGCAGGAGGCGCGGCGATTGACTGTTACGGCATTGTCGGCATGGCCTCTAAAAACCAGATTAAAGACGGACTGACTGAAATCCTTCGGAAAGAGAATTTCAGCAGGGGTGTCCAAGTTCGCCAAGAAGGAGAACAGATACATATTGACATGTATATCATTGTCAGCTATGGCACGAAAATTTCTGAAGTGGCACATAATGTCCAAACAAAAGTAAAGTACACAGTAAATCAAACCATCGGACTGGCAGTGGACTCTGTCAATATTTATGTCCAAGGCGTACGAGTGACGAACCCGTAGTTAGGAGGAGTAGGATTGTCTATCAGAACATTAGACGGCAGAACCTTTGCCGAGATGATTCTTGCGGGAGCGCAGAATCTGTCTCAAAACGCGAGTGCGGTTGATGCGCTGAACGTGTTTCCAGTGCCGGACGGCGATACGGGAACAAACATGAACCTGTCGATGACTTCCGGAGCAAGAGAAGTGGAGCAAATGGATACGGATGATATCGGTAAGGTGGGCTCCGCGTTATCTAAAGGACTGCTCATGGGAGCACGCGGAAATTCAGGAGTTATCCTGTCCCAATTGTTCCGCGGCTTCAGTAAAAGCATTGAAACGAAAAAAGAAATTAATGCGTTAGAGTTTGCACAAGCACTGCAAGCAGGTGTTGATATGGCGTATAAAGCTGTCATGAAACCTGTAGAAGGCACCATTTTAACAGTTGCAAAAGACGCTGCGAAAAAAGCGGTGGCTCTGGCAGAAAAAGAAACCGATATCACAGCGCTGATGACTGCTGTGACAGGTGAAGCAGAGGCGTCTTTAAACAGGACCCCTGAATTGCTCCCTGTCCTGAAGGAAGTAGGAGTCGTCGACAGCGGCGGCAAAGGCCTGCTTTGTGTGTATGAAGGTTTTCTTGCTTCATTAAAAGGTGAAATTGTGCCTCAGAAAGCAGTTCTTCCGTCACTTGACGACATGGTCAGCGCAGAGCATCACAAGAGCGCGCAAAGCATGATGAATACCGAAGATATTGAATTTGGTTTTTGTACCGAAGTGATGGTTAGGCTCGATCAGACAAAACGAGAATTCGACGAAGGCACGTTCAGACAAGACCTAAGCCAGTTCGGTGATTCTCTGTTAGTCATTGCGGATGAATCGCTGGCAAAGGTTCATATTCATGCGGAAGAGCCGGGAAATGTATTAAACTATGCCCAGCATTACGGTGAATTGATCAAAATTAAAATAGAAAATATGAGAGAACAGCATACCTCCATCATCAGCCAAGAAAGCAAGCCTGCTGAGAACGAAAAACCGCCGGCAAAGCAGCCGTATGGCATTGTGACTGTAGCGATGGGAGAAGGCATTTCTGACTTATTCAAAAGCATCGGCGCTTCTGTTGTGATTGAAGGCGGGCAGACCATGAACCCGAGCACTGAGGATATTGTCGAGGCCGTGAAATCTGTAAATGCAGAAACGGTGTTTATCCTACCGAATAACTCAAACATCATCATGGCTGCTAATCAAGCGGCCAGCGTAATGGGTGAACAGGTTTTTGTCATTCCTGCCAAAACGGTTCCGCAAGGGATGTCAGCCCTGCTGGCATTTAATCCGGATCAAGAAACTGAAGCGAACGAAGCCAATATGCTCAGCGCCATTCAGCAAGTAAAAAGCGGGCAGGTGACGTACTCAGTCAGAGACACTCATATTGACGGCAAAGATATTAAAAAAGGCGACTTTATGGGAATTCTGAATGGAACGATTATCGGCACTGCTGAAGATCAGCTGTCAGCCGCGAAAATGCTGATGTCAGAAATGATCGGAGAAGACGACGAAATTGTCACCATCCTATATGGTGAGGATGCGTCTCAGGAAGAAGCGGAGGAGCTTGAAGCGTTTCTTAGTGAAAAGTACGAGGAGATTGAGGTTGAGATCCACAACGGAAAACAGCCGCTGTATTCGTATATAGTTTCTGTAGAATAGAAGGGCGATTCGCCCTTCTATTCTTATGTCTGCTTTTAAGTGCGGCAGCGCTGTAACGCGCCCGCTTGCCATTTTATATGTGATCAATTAGTCTAGAAGCAAAGCGCTTATAAGCTCTTGTTCATAAGGAGGAATAGCATGAAATACAGAAGCGTTTTTGATATTATCGGCCCGGTTATGATCGGTCCGTCCAGCTCGCATACAGCGGGAGCGGCGAGAATTGGGAGAGTGGCCAGAAGTTTATTTGGCAGAGAGCCTGAGAGCATCGTCGTATCCTTTTACGGCTCTTTTGCGGAAACGTATAAGGGCCACGGCACAGATGTCGCGATTATCGGCGGATTGCTTGATTTTGATACATTCGACGAACGAATTAAAACCGCTATAAAAATTGCAGAAGATAAAGGAATTGATATAGAGTTTCGGGTTGAAGATGCTGTCCCGGTCCATCCGAACACAGCCAAAATCACCATTTCTGATGAAAAGGGAGAGCTTGAGCTGACGGGTATTTCAATTGGCGGAGGAAAGATTGAAATCACAGAATTAAATGGTTTTGAACTCCGGCTTTCAGGAAATCATCCGGCCATATTGGTTGTTCATAATGACAAGTTTGGCACGATTGCCGGTGTTGCCAATGTTTTGGCGAAATTTTCAATCAACGTAGGCCATATGGAAGTAGCCCGCAAAGATATCGGCCAGCTTGCGCTGATGACAATAGAAGTCGATCAAAATATTGACGACCACATTCTCGACGAGCTGTCGAAGCTGCCGAATATTATTCAAGTGACAAAGATTGCTGACTAGAGAAAGGTCAGGAGGAGCCAGTTATGTTTCGTAATGTAAAGGAATTAATTGAGATTACTAAAGAAAAGCAAATATCCATCTCTGAGGTAATGATCGCACAAGAGATGGAAGTAACAGAAAAAACAAAAGAAGAGATTTTTCAGCAGATGGATCACAATCTGACTGTTATGGAAGCGGCGGTTCAGAAAGGACTCGAGGGAGTTACGAGCCAAACGGGCTTAACAGGCGGGGATGCCGTTAAATTGCAGGCCTATATTCAATCAGGAAAAAGCCTGTCTGGACCGCTGATTTTAGATGCGGTATCGAAAGCTGTTGCAACAAATGAAGTAAATGCAGCTATGGGAACGATCTGCGCGACACCGACTGCAGGTTCTGCTGGTGTGGTGCCAGGCACGTTATTTGCTGTAAAAGAAAAGCTGAACCCAACAAGAGAACAAATGATCCGCTTTTTATTTACGGCCGGTGCTTTCGGATTTGTTGTGGCTAATAACGCAAGTATTTCCGGCGCCGCCGGGGGATGTCAGGCAGAGGTTGGATCAGCCTCAGGCATGGCAGCTGCGGCGATTGTTGAAATGGCAGGCGGAACGCCCGAACAAAGCGCAGAGGCCATGGCCATTACATTAAAAAATATGCTTGGCCTTGTGTGCGACCCTGTTGCGGGGCTTGTTGAAGTGCCTTGCGTGAAACGGAATGCAATGGGCGCGTCAAATGCGATGATTGCTGCTGATATGGCATTGGCAGGCATTACAAGCCGCATCCCATGTGATGAGGTTATCGATGCAATGTATAAAATTGGCCAAACGATGCCCACTGCACTTAGAGAAACAGGACAGGGCGGTTTAGCAGCAACACCGACTGGAAGAGAATTAGAGAAAAAAATTTTCGGAGGAGCGCTAGGTTCACGTGAAACAACATCAGCAAACTAGTATAGCTAACATTAAGGGTATTGGGCCGGAAACAGAAAAAACATTGAATGAACTCGGTATTTATGACATTTCTGATCTTCTGAATTATTTCCCTTATCGCTATGATGACTACGAGCTGAGGGATTTAGAAGAAGTGAAGCATGATGAAAGAGTTACCGTCGAAGGGAAGGTTCATTCAGAGCCTTCTCTTACCTATTACGGAAAGAAACGAAACCGGCTGACATTCAGGCTTCTTGTCGGCCACTATTTAATCACAGCCGTATGTTTTAACCGGCCTTATTTGAAGAAAAAGCTTTCGCTTGGCTCTGTTGTGACGGTCTCCGGTAAATGGGACAAGCACCGCCAAACCATCTCTGTTCAGGAGTTAAAAAACGGGCCGCATCAAGAGGATAAAAGCATTGAACCAGTGTATTCTGTGAAAGAAAATGTGACCGTCAAAATGATGAGACGCTTTATTCAACAGGCGCTGACCCAATATGCAGACTCACTTCCGGATCCTCTTCCGGAAAAGCTAAGAACAAGCTATAAGCTGCCGGACTATCAACAGGCGTTAAAAGCAATGCACCAGCCTGAAACAAGAGAAGCGTTAAAGCTTGCCAGACGCCGGTTTGTTTACGAAGAATTTTTGTTGTTTCAGTTGAAAATGCAGGCGTTCCGAAAGGCGGAAAGAGAGCAGACTCAAGGGATACGGCAGCGTTTTTCAAACGAAGAACTCATGAGATTTATCAAAAGCCTCCCGTTTCCCCTCACAAACGCCCAGTCGCGCGTGCTTCGCGAAATAACATCAGACATGTCTTCTCCATACAGAATGAACCGTCTTCTTCAAGGGGACGTAGGATCAGGAAAAACGGCAGTCGCCGCCATTGCGCTGTATGCCGCGATTCTGTCCGGATACCAGGGAGCGCTCATGGTGCCGACAGAAATTCTGGCCGAACAGCATGCTGATTCGCTCGTTTCACTATTTGAAAAGTGGGATGTCAGCGTCGCCCTTTTGACAAGCTCTGTCAAAGGAAAGCGGCGAAAAGAACTGCTTGAGCGCCTTGCGGCGGGAGAGATTGATATTCTTGTAGGAACCCACGCTTTAATCCAAGATGAAGTGGAGTTTAAGGCGCTGAGTCTCGTTATTACAGATGAACAGCATAGATTTGGAGTTGAGCAGCGTAAAAAGCTTCGGAACAAAGGGCAGGATCCCGATGTTCTCTTTATGACAGCCACTCCAATCCCAAGAACGTTAGCCATTACAGTGTTCGGTGAAATGGATGTATCTGTCATTGATGAAATGCCGGCGGGACGAAAACAAATCGAAACCTATTGGGTAAAGCATGACATGCTGGACCGTATTTTGGCATTCGTCGAAAAAGAATTAAAGCAGGGCAGGCAGGCTTATATCATCTGCCCGCTGATTGAAGAATCAGACAAGCTTGATGTGCAAAACGCCATTGACGTGTACAATATGCTTTCTGACATTTTCCGGGGGAAATGGAACGTCGGTCTTATGCACGGAAAGCTGCATTCTGATGAAAAAGATCAGGTCATGAGAGAATTCAGCGCGAATCACTGTCAAATTCTCGTATCAACCACTGTTGTTGAGGTTGGCGTGAATGTTCCGAATGCAACCATTATGGTGATTTATGATGCCGACCGTTTCGGGCTGTCACAGCTTCACCAGCTGCGCGGACGTGTCGGACGGGGGGAGCATCAATCTTTCTGCATTCTGATGGCCGACCCTAAATCAGAAACAGGAAAAGAACGGATGAGAATCATGTCCGAGACCAATGACGGCTTCGAGCTATCTGAAAAGGACCTTGAACTTAGAGGCCCCGGGGATTTCTTCGGGAAAAAACAAAGCGGTATGCCTGAATTCAAGGTGGCGGACATGGTTCATGATTACAGAGCGCTTGAAACAGCAAGGCAGGATGCTTCGAATCTTGTGGCTTCTGACGCGTTCTGGAAGGAGCCGGAATACGGTGCGCTGAGAGAGCATTTGCTGAAGAGCGGCGTAATGGACGGGGAAAAATTGAGCTGAGCACCAGAAGTTTTTGGTGTTCAGTCAGAAACAATCGTTGCATTCCAATCTATGAAATTATATACTACTATTAGTACCTAGTCTTAATTGTCCGGATGGTGTTTAGATATGAGAAGAAATAAGAGAGAACGCCAGGAATTACTTCAGCAGACGATTCAAATAACCCCCTTTATTACAGACGAAGAATTAGCGGGTAAATTTGGGGTGAGCATCCAGACGATACGTTTGGACCGCTTAGAGCTTTCCATACCGGAGCTGAGAGAAAGAATTAAGAATGTGGCAGAGAAAACGCTTGAAGATGAAGTCAAATCTCTGTCACTGGACGAAGTTATCGGAGAAATTATTGACCTTGAGCTGGATGATCAGGCGATATCCATTTTAGAAATAAAACAGGAGCATGTGTTCAGCCGGAATCAGATTGCGAGAGGGCACCATTTATTTGCGCAGGCGAATTCTTTGGCCGTTGCAGTCATTGATGACGAGCTGGCGCTGACTGCAAGTGCAGACATCCGCTTTACAAGACAGGTAAAGCAGGGTGAACGTGTCGTAGCGAAAGCGAAAGTGACGGCAGTCGAAAAAGAAAAAGGAAGAACGGTCGTCGAAGTGAACAGCTATGTCGGCGAAGAAATTGTTTTTTCTGGACATTTTGACATGTACCGTTCAAAACATTCATAAAGGTGGAGCATGCATGAGAATAGCTGTAGATGCAATGGGAGGAGACCACGCTCCCAAAGCTGTTATTGACGGAGTTATAAAGGGGATAGAGGCATTTGATGATCTCCATATCACACTTGTCGGTGACAAAACAACGATAGAATCACACTTAACCACAACATCAGATCGCATCACGGTGCTGCACGCAGATGAAGTGATTGAGCCTACGGATGAACCGGTCCGCGCCGTGAGAAGAAAAAAGAACTCATCTATGGTCCTTATGGCGCAGGAAGTTGCGGAAAACAGAGCTGACGCCTGCATTTCAGCAGGAAATACCGGTGCATTAATGACAGCCGGTCTGTTTATTGTCGGAAGAATTAAAGGAATTGACCGCCCGGCGCTTGCCCCGACACTTCCGACCGTTTCAGGAGACGGTTTTCTTCTCCTTGATGTTGGCGCCAATGTCGATGCCAAACCGGAGCACCTCGTTCAATACGCCATCATGGGTTCTGTTTATTCTCAGCAAGTGCGCGGTGTCACTTCACCGAGAGTCGGGCTTTTAAATGTCGGAACAGAAGATAAAAAAGGAAACGAACTGACGAAGCAGACGTTTCAAATTTTAAAAGAAACAGCAAATATTAATTTTATCGGAAATGTGGAAGCGCGAGACCTTTTAGATGATGTGGCGGATGTTGTAGTAACAGACGGCTTTACCGGGAATGTTACACTCAAAACACTGGAAGGCTCTGCGTTATCTATTTTTAAAATGATGAGAGAAGTAATGATGTCTAATCTCACATCAAAGCTTGCAGCAGCTGTGCTGAAGCCAAAGTTGAAAGAAATGAAAATGAAAATGGAGTATTCGAATTATGGCGGAGCAAGTCTTTTTGGCTTAAAAGCGCCTGTGATCAAGGCGCACGGCTCTTCAGATTCTAATGCTGTTTTTCATGCGATTCGGCAAGCAAGAGAGATGGTCAGCCAAAATGTGGCTGCGCTCATTCAGAAAGAAGTTAAAGAAGAAAAAACAGATGAGTAGTCTGGAGGTTTTTACATCATGAGTAAGATTGCATTTTTATTCCCGGGTCAGGGATCACAATTTATTGGCATGGGAAAAGAGCTTTATGAGCAGGTGCCTGCTGCAAAACGTCTGTTTGATGAAGCGGATGAAACATTGGAAACAAAACTCAGCTCACTGATTTTTGAAGGTGATGCTGAAGAATTAACACTTACATACAATGCGCAGCCTGCCTTGCTGACGACAAGCATTGCTGTTCTTGAGAAATTTAAAGAATCAGGCATTACACCTGATTTTACAGCAGGACACAGCCTTGGTGAATATTCCGCACTGGTTGCGTCTGGCGCACTGTCTTTCAAAGATGCTGTTTATACCGTCAGAAAACGCGGCGAGTTTATGAATGAAGCGGTGCCGGCTGGCGAAGGAGCTATGGCTGCGGTTCTCGGCATGGATGCTGAAGCATTAAAGCAAGTAACCGATAAAGTCACGGAGGAAGGCCACCTTGTACAGCTTGCGAATCTCAACTGTCCCGGACAAATCGTTATTTCCGGAACAGCTAAAGGGGTAGAGCTTGCGTCTGAACAGGCAAAAGAGAACGGTGCAAAACGCGCAATCCCGCTTGAAGTAAGCGGTCCGTTCCATTCCGAACTAATGAAGCCTGCTGCTGAAAAACTGAAAGAAGTACTGGACTCCTGTGAAGTAAAAGACGCTGACGTTCCGGTCATCTCAAATGTTTCTGCTGATGTTATGACTGATAAGGCAGACATCAAAGAGAAACTCATTGAGCAGCTATACTCTCCGGTTCGTTTTGAGGAAAGCATTAACAAGCTGATTGCAGAGGGTGTGACGACTTTTATTGAAATCGGTCCCGGAAAAGTGCTTTCAGGCCTTGTGAAAAAAGTAAACAGACGCTTAAAAACAATTGCTGTATCAGATCCGGAAACGATCGAGCTGGCAATTCAAACGCTTAAGGAGGAGAATGAAAATGCTTAATGACAAAACAGCTATTGTCACTGGCGCATCCCGCGGAATCGGCCGCTCAATCGCCCTTGACCTGGCAAAAAGCGGCGCAAACGTTGTCGTGAACTACTCCGGCAATGAAGCGAAAGCAAATGAAGTCGTAGATGAAATCAAATCAATGGGCAGAAAAGCAATTGCTGTCAAAGCGGATGTATCAAATCCCGAAGATGTACAAAACATGATAAAAGAAACGCTATCTGTTTTTTCTACGATTGACATTCTTGTTAATAATGCCGGAATTACAAGAGACAATCTCATCATGAGAATGAAAGAAGATGAATGGGATGATGTCATTAACATTAACCTGAAGGGTGTTTTCAACTGCACGAAAGCTGTTACAAGACAAATGATGAAACAGCGTTCAGGCCGGATTATTAACGTATCGTCTATCGTCGGCGTCAGCGGAAATCCTGGACAAGCCAACTACGTGGCTGCAAAAGCCGGTGTGATCGGTTTAACAAAATCTTCTGCTAAGGAGCTCGCAAGCCGCAATATTACGGTAAATGCGATTGCGCCTGGATTTATCTCAACTGATATGACAGATAAGCTTTCAAAAGACGTTCAAGACGAAATGCTGAAACAAATTCCGCTCGCGCGCTTTGGCGAACCTGGCGATGTCAGCAGCGTTGTCACGTTCCTTGCTTCAGAGGGAGCCCGTTACATGACAGGCCAAACGCTTCATATTGACGGCGGAATGGTGATGTAAGTTTTTTTCTCAAAAATTTCATCATAGTTTCTCTAGTTTTTTAAAAACGAATCCACTATAATACTTGAGGGGAGGTGAATTGCTATGGCAGATACATTAGAGCGTGTAACGAAAATCATCGTAGATCGCCTTGGCGTTGATGAAGCAGACGTCAAACTTGAAGCTTCTTTCAAGGAAGACTTAGGTGCTGATTCCCTAGATGTAGTTGAGCTTGTTATGGAACTTGAAGACGAGTTTGATATGGAAATTTCTGACGAAGATGCTGAAAAGATTGCAACAGTCGGCGACGCTGTGAACTACATACAAAACCAGCAATAAGCTGATGCTAAAAGTCCCGCCGAAACGCGGGGCTTTAGCCCTTTATTCGTGCAGTTATTACAGCATGCCGCTTTTACGCGCGCTGTATCCGGTTTAGTCAGAGAAGCGCGGTGAACCTGATGTGCCTATGGAGGTTACTATGTCAAAACACTCACATTATAAAGATAAAAAAAAGTTCTATAAAAAAGTAGAACAATTTAAAGAGTTTCAAGAACGGATTTCGGTTCACTTTCAAAATGAAAAGCTTTTGTATCAAGCATTTACACATTCATCTTATGTGAATGAGCATCGGAAAAAGCCGTATGAAGATAATGAAAGGCTTGAATTTTTAGGTGACGCTGTTTTGGAACTGACGATCTCCAGATTCTTATTTGCCAAGTACCCGGCTATGAGTGAAGGAGATTTGACGAAATTGAGAGCCGCGATTGTATGCGAACCGTCTCTCGTTTCATTGGCTCACGAACTGTCATTCGGCGACCTTGTCCTGTTGGGTAAAGGTGAGGAAATGACAGGCGGAAGAAAGCGTCCTGCTCTATTGGCGGATGTTTTTGAGGCATTTATCGGAGCCTTGTATCTTGACCAGGGATTAGAGCCGGTCGAAAGTTTCTTAAAAGTCTATGTGTTCCCTAAAATTAACGATGGTGCTTTTTCTCATGTGATGGATTTCAAAAGCCAGCTGCAGGAATATGTGCAGCGGGACGGCAAAGGCTCTCTGGAGTATAAAATCTCCAACGAAAAAGGTCCTGCGCACAATCGTGAATTCGAAGCCATCGTATCTCTAAAGGGTGAACCACTCGGAGTCGGAAATGGCCGTTCAAAGAAAGAAGCCGAACAGCACGCTGCTCAGGAAGCTTTAGCTAAATTGCAAAAACACCATACGAAACAATAAAATCCCCCTGAGTCGTAAGGGGGATTTCAGTATGTATGCCGTCTTATTTCACCCATGTTTATGATAGAATTGAAATACTTATTACATAAGGAGGATCGCTATGTTCCTCAAACGTTTAGACGTTATAGGATTTAAATCATTTGCAGAACGGATTTCCGTAGATTTTGTAAAAGGCGTTACAGCGGTTGTCGGACCGAACGGAAGCGGAAAAAGCAACATCACAGATGCCATTCGCTGGGTTCTCGGAGAACAATCAGCCCGGTCTCTTCGCGGCGGAAAAATGGAAGATATCATTTTTGCCGGCAGTGATTCGAGAAAGCGATTAAATCTAGCTGAAGTTACGCTTACTCTTGATAATGATGATCATTTCTTGCCGATTGACTTCCATGAGGTCAGTGTCACAAGACGCGTGTACAGATCAGGCGAGAGTGAGTTTCTGATTAACAATCAGCCGTGCCGCTTAAAAGATATTATTGATTTATTTATGGACTCTGGCCTGGGTAAAGAAGCATTTTCTATTATCAGCCAAGGGAAAGTGGAAGAGATCCTGAGCAGTAAAGCGGAGGATCGCCGCAGTATCTTTGAAGAAGCGGCCGGAGTGCTTAAATATAAAACGAGAAAGAAAAAAGCAGAAAATAAATTGTTTGAGACACAGGACAATTTAAACCGGGTAGAAGATATATTACATGAGCTAGAAGGACAGGTTGAACCTCTTAAAATTCAAGCTTCGATAGCGAAAGACTACCTGGAGAAAAAGAAAGAGCTGGAGCATGTTGAAATTGCGCTGACAGCCTATGATATCGAAGAGCTGCATGGCAAATGGTCAACTCTTAAAGAGAAGGTACAGCTCGCCAAAGAAGAAGAGCTCGCTGAATCGTCTGCGATTTCTGCGAAAGAAGCAAAGATTGAGGATACGCGAGACAAAATTCAAGCGCTTGATGAATCAGTAGATGAGCTCCAGCAAGTCTTACTGGCAACGAGTGAAGAGCTGGAAAAGCTTGAAGGCCGTAAAGAAGTCCTGAAAGAACGCAAGAAAAACGCTGTGCAGAACCAAGAACAGCTTGAAGAAGCCATCGTTCAGTTTCAGCAAAAAGAAACGGTGCTGAAAGAAGAGCTAGCGAAGCAGGAAGCTGTCTTCAAAACGCTTCAGACAGAGGTGAAACAGTTAAGAGCTCAGGTAAAAGAAAAGCAGCAGGCTCTCAGTCTTCACAATGAAAATGTCGAAGAGAAAATCGAGCAGCTGAAAAGCGATTACTTTGAGCTTTTGAACAGCCAGGCTTCGATTCGTAATGAGCTCCAGCTGCTGGATGACCAGATGTCCCAATCCGCTGTTATATTGCAGAGGCTTGCGGACAACAATGAAAAGCATCTTCAGGAACGGCGCGATATTTCTGCGCGAAAAGCCGCATGTGAAACGGAGTTTGCCCGAATTGAGCAGGAGATACACAGCCAAGTCAGTGCATATCGTGACATGCAGACAAAATATGAGCAGAAAAAGCGTCAATACGAAAAAAATGAATCCGCTCTGTATCAGGCATACCAATACGTTCAGCAAGCGAGATCGAAAAAGGACATGCTTGAGACGATGCAGGGTGATTTCTCCGGCTTTTATCAAGGTGTTAAAGAAGTGCTGAAAGCGAAAGAGCGCCTTGGCGGAATTCGCGGAGCTGTACTTGAGCTGATCTCAACAGAACGGAAGTATGAAACGGCCATCGAAATTGCGCTCGGCGCTTCTGCCCAGCATGTCGTGACCGACGATGAACAGTCTGCCCGTAAAGCGATTCAATATTTAAAACAGAATTCCTTCGGCCGGGCGACGTTTCTGCCTCTTTCTGTTATCAGAGACCGCCAGCTTCAAAGCCGTGACGCGGAAACAGCAGCACAGCACTCGTCATTTCTCGGGGTTGCCAGTGAACTAGTCACATTTGATCCTGCATATCGTCGTATCATCCAGAACCTGCTTGGAACCGTGCTGATCACAGAGGATTTAAAGGGAGCAAACGAGCTTGCGAAGCTTCTCGGTCACCGGTACCGCATCGTAACCCTTGAGGGAGATGTCGTGAATCCGGGTGGTTCGATGACGGGCGGCGCGGTTAAAAAGAAAAATAACTCCCTGCTTGGAAGAAGCCGGGAGCTTGAAGATGTGAGCAAACGGCTCGCTGAAATGGAAGAGAAAACAGCACTGCTTGAACAAGAAGTCAAAACCCTTAAGCAATCCATTCAGGATATGGAGAAAAAACTGGCTGACTTAAGAGAAACCGGGGAAGGCTTAAGATTAAAGCAGCAGGATGTAAAAGGCCAGCTGTACGAACTACAAGTTGCCGAGAAAAATATCAACACCCATTTAGAGCTCTACGATCAAGAAAAATCTGCTCTGTCAGAAAGCGATGAAGAGAAGAAAACACGCAAACACAAGCTGGAAGAAGAGCTTTCTTCCGTATCAGAAAAGATGAAACAGCTTGAAGAGGATATTGACAGACTGACAAAACAAAAACAAACACAATCGTCAACGAAAGAGTCTCTCTCCAACGAGCTGACTGAGCTGAAGATCACAGCGGCCAAAAAAGAACAGGCATGCAAGGGTGAAGAGGACAACCTTGCCAGATTAAAGAAAGAGCTCACAGAAACAGAGTTTGCGTTAAAAGAGGCGAAAGAAGACTTAAGCTTTTTAACGTCAGAGATGTCTTCAAGCACCAGCGGCGAAGAAAAGCTGGAAGAAGCCGCAAAACATAAATTGAATGACAAAACGAAAACGATCGAACTGATTGCGTTAAGACGCGATCAGCGTATCAAGCTTCAGCATGGGCTTGATACGTATGAGCGTGAGCTGAAAGAAATGAAACGCCTGTATAAACAAAAAACAACGCTCCTAAAAGACGAAGAAGTCAAACTTGGCCGAATGGAAGTAGAGCTTGATAATTTACTCCAGTACTTACGGGAGGAATACAGCTTGTCCTTTGAGGGGGCAAAAGAGAAATATCAGCTTGAAACTGATCCAGAGGAAGCCAGAAAGCGCGTGAAGCTGATTAAACTTGCAATCGAAGAGCTGGGCACCGTAAACCTCGGAAGCATAGATGAGTTTGAAAGGGTCAACGAACGGTATAAGTTTCTGTCAGAACAAAAAGAAGATTTGACAGAAGCGAAAAATACCCTGTTCCAAGTGATTGAAGAAATGGATGAAGAAATGACGAAACGCTTTAACGACACATTCGTTCAAATCCGATCACACTTTGATCAAGTCTTCCGCTCCCTATTCGGAGGAGGTCGAGCTGAACTGAGGCTCACCGATCCTAACGATCTGCTTCACTCAGGAGTCGAGATTATCGCACAGCCGCCGGGGAAAAAACTGCAAAACTTAAACCTTCTGTCGGGCGGAGAGCGTGCGCTTACTGCAATAGCGCTCTTATTCTCTATCTTAAAGGTTCGTCCTGTGCCGTTTTGCGTCCTTGACGAAGTAGAAGCTGCGCTCGACGAAGCGAACGTGTTCCGTTTTGCGCAGTATTTAAAAAAATACAGCAGCGATACCCAGTTTATCGTGATTACCCACAGAAAAGGGACGATGGAGGAAGCGGATGTGCTATACGGCGTAACAATGCAGGAATCCGGTGTTTCCAAGGTAATCTCAGTTAAGCTGGAAGAAACAAAAGAATTCGTTCAGTAACGAGGAAAGAGGTTAAAAGATGAGCTTTTTTAAAAAATTAAAAGAGAAAATCACAAAACAGACAGATTCCGTATCTGAAAAGTTTAAGGATGGCCTTGAAAAAACAAGAAACTCCTTTCAAAACAAAGTGAATGATCTTGTATCCCGTTACCGTAAAGTGGATGAGGATTTCTTCGAAGAGCTTGAAGAGGTTCTCATCAGCGCGGATGTCGGTTTTACAACCGTTATGGAATTAATAGATGAGCTGAAAAAAGAAGTGAAACGCAGAAATATTCAAGATCCGATGGAAGTCCAGTCTGTTATTTCTGAGAAGCTGGTCGAGATTTATAACAGCGGAGATGAGCAAATTTCTGAGTTGAACATCCAGGATGGCCGTTTAAATGTAATCCTTCTGGTGGGTGTAAACGGAGTTGGCAAAACGACAACGATCGGAAAGCTTGCCCATAAACTAAAGCAAGAAGGAAAATCTGTCGTACTTGCTGCCGGAGACACATTTAGAGCAGGCGCCATTGAACAGCTTGAAGTATGGGGAGAGCGTACGGGAGTTCCTGTCATTAAGCAGACCGCCGGTAGCGACCCTGCGGCTGTCATCTACGATGCTGTCCATGCTGCCAAAGCAAGAAATGCCGATGTATTAATCTGTGATACGGCAGGGCGTCTCCAAAACAAAGTAAACTTAATGAAAGAGCTTGAAAAAGTGAAGCGCGTCATCGAAAGAGAAGTGCCTGAAGCGCCGCATGAAGTGCTGCTTGCCCTTGATGCCACAACCGGCCAAAACGCTATGGCACAGGCGAAAGAGTTCTCTAAAGCAACAAATGTTACCGGCATTGCTTTAACGAAGCTTGACGGTACGGCAAAAGGCGGTATCGTCCTTGCGATCCGCAACGAACTTCACATCCCGGTTAAACTAGTCGGGTTAGGTGAAAAAGTTGATGATCTCCAGGAATTTGATCCTGAATCGTATGTGTACGGACTCTTTTCAGATTTAGTGGAAAAAGCCGACGATTAAAAAAGGGCCCTCACATTTGGGGGCCTTTTTCTTTTTTTATCTTCTCACTTGATAGGCGAAATGATAAAGGCTATTATCAGTGGATGCCAGTCTTGAATCTCCTGAATAAACTCTGAATGGGATGATGTCATAGTAATGAACGGAAACAGATGTGTAATACGTGTAGTACCCTGCAGCTGGCCCCAAATACATTGGAACCTCAAACGTTCCGTTTGCATCGGTTGTTCCTGAAGCGGTTTGTGTTGTATTTCCGACTTTCGTATCTGCTTCGAATCTTACTGGAGCGTTTGGCACCTGCTGTCCGTTTTGGTCGAGTAATTTGCCGCTTATCGTAATATTGTACTTGACTCGCCAAAATTGACCTTGGCCGTAATTGATTTTTCCGTAAACCCCTCCATCTGTGCTGATATTAGTGATTGAAGCCTTATAAGGCGCCTCAGCAGCGTCTGCTTGATGTGCAGGGAAAATGATTGTAAACACGGCTGCCAAGCACAGCATAAATAATAAACCGATTTTTTTCATAAAAAATCCTCCTTTAAAATAGGGTTCATATACAACATCGGAATAAATTGGATTTTATTTAGCGTATTTTGGAAAAAGGTAATCATTGCATTGACAAGATAAAAACTTGACAGTCTCAATGAAACCGTGTAAACTAAGTTATCGTAAAGGGATTTGACTTAACAAAGGGGAGAGCTCAAATGTCACTCGAAAAGACAACGAGAATGAACTATCTGTTTGATTTTTATCAGTCGTTGTTGACGTCAAAACAGAAGAGCTACATGTCGCTTTATTATTTGGACGATTTCTCCCTAGGCGAAATAGCCGAAGAATATGAGGTTTCAAGACAAGCTGTTTATGATAACATCAAACGAACAGAAGCGATGCTTGAACAATATGAAGAAAAGCTGCTCCTTTTGAAAAAGTTTCAGGAGCGTAAAGAGATGTTTAATAAGCTGAAGGAGCTTGCTTCCGGTTCAAAAGAAGAGGAAGAAATTACAGCTCTGATTGAAGCGCTTGAGAAATTAGATTAGGAGGCGGCAAACTATGGCATTTGAAGGATTAGCCGACCGACTGCAGCAGACGATTTCTAAAATCCGCGGAAAAGGGAAAGTCAGCGAACAAGATGTAAAAGATATGATGCGTGAGGTTCGTCTTGCGCTTCTTGAGGCTGACGTTAACTTTAAAGTAGTCAAGGATTTTGTCAAAAAAGTAAGTGAACGCGCTGTAGGCCAAGACGTCATGAAAAGTCTGACGCCCGGCCAGCAGGTCATTAAAGTTGTTAAAGAGGAACTGACTGAGCTGATGGGCGGCGAAGAGAGCAAAATCGCCGTTGCAAAAAGACCGCCGACTGTTATTATGATGGTCGGTCTCCAAGGTGCCGGTAAAACGACAACAAGCGGTAAGCTTGCGAATCTGCTGCGCAAAAAGCATAATCGCAAACCGATGCTGGTTGCTGCCGATATTTACCGCCCAGCCGCGATTAAGCAGCTTGAAACGCTCGGCAAACAGCTTGACATGCCTGTTTTCTCTCTTGGTGATCAGGTCAGTCCTGTAGAAATAGCTAAACAGGCTATTGAAAAAGCCAAGGAAGAACATTATGACTATGTCATTTTGGATACGGCAGGCCGCTTGCATATCGACCATGAACTGATGGATGAACTGACCAACGTGAAAGACATCGCGAATCCGGAAGAAATCTTCCTGGTTGTCGATTCAATGACAGGTCAGGACGCTGTGAATGTTGCCAAAAGCTTTAATGAACAGCTCGGTTTAACCGGTGTTGTGTTAACTAAGCTTGATGGAGACACACGCGGCGGTGCTGCGCTTTCTATTCGCGCGGTCACAAACACGCCGATTAAGTTCGCTGGTTTAGGCGAAAAGCTTGATGCATTAGAAGCGTTCCATCCTGAACGTATGGCATCAAGGATTCTTGGCATGGGCGACGTGCTGACATTGATTGAAAAAGCACAGGCCAGCGTCGATGAAGATAAGGCCAAAGAGCTCGAACAAAAAATGAGGACGATGAGCTTCACATTGGACGATTTTCTGGAGCAGCTCGGGCAGGTCAGAAACATGGGGCCGCTTGATGAGCTTCTGCAAATGATGCCGGGTGCAGGCAAAATGAAAGGCCTGAAAAACATCCAAGTTGATGAAAAACAGCTGAATCATGTGGAAGCGATCATTAAATCCATGACTGTTCTTGAAAAAGAACAGCCGGATATCATCAATGCCAGCCGGCGGAAGCGGATTGCGAAAGGAAGCGGGACATCCGTGCAGGAAGTCAACCGTCTGCTTAAGCAGTTTGACGAAATGAAAAAAATGATGAAGCAGATGACAAACATGTCAAAAGGTAAGAAAAAAGGGTTTAAGCTACCTTTTATGTAATCGGTTATACATGATAAAACCGTTGTTAAGAAAAAACACTTTACAAACACTTTTATCATTGTTAATATACTATCTTGTTGAAATATTTTCGGAGGTGCTAGTAAAATGGCAGTAAAAATTCGTTTAAAACGTATGGGAGCAAAAAAATCTCCTTTCTATCGTATTGTTGTAGCAGATTCTCGTTCACCGCGTGACGGCCGTTTCATCGAAACAGTCGGAACTTACAACCCGGTTGCAAAACCAGCGGAAGTAAAAATCGACGAAGAGCTTGCTCTTAAATGGCTTCAAACTGGAGCGAAACCATCTGATACAGTTCGCAACTTGTTCTCTAGCCAAGGAATCATGGAAAAATTCCACAACGCTAAACAAGGCAAGTAATGACTGATCAACACTTGGAAGATTTGATTGTCAAAATTGTGACGCCGCTTGTTGATCATCCAGATGACATTCGCGTCATAAGAGAAGAAACCGATCAAAAGATTGCGCTGCGCTTATCTGTCCATAAGTCAGATACCGGTAAAGTTATCGGAAAGCAAGGCCGGACTGCAAAAGCGATTCGAACAGCTGTATTTGCAGCTGGCGCACAGTCTTCTAAGAAAGTTCAATTTGAGATATTTGACTAAAAGGGAGAGGGCCGGCACCTCCCCTTTTTTTACACGCAAAAAAAGGGTAAACTGATAGAAGCTTAGGCAAAATAGAAAAGCCTGAGCCAAAAAAAGTTTTAAAAGCGGGGAGCTTGGTGCGATGCAAATTATTCACCGTGTAGCCGTTATGCAAGTCTTAACCGAGCGCAGCAAAGAAAAGCTTTTAGCTTCTTTTGCCGAAAAGAAACAAATGCTTGAACGAGAATGCAGCCAGCTCTATTTTCAGCTTAGAAAACATGAGAAAGAACAGCAAAACCCAGATATGATTGAACAATTTAAAAAGGCAATAGAAAAGCGAAAAGATAACATAAAAATAATCGATTTTCAAATCGGTCAAGTACATACATTGCCGCTCGGCAGTGAGATGAAAGAAAAGGAAGTCGATGCGCTGCTGACAATTGAAGCCGGGGATGACTGGCAGGAGAAAACAGCAGCAAACACCATCGTCATAAAAGACGGAAAAGTAATTGAAATTCGCCAGAGGTGATCATATGACAACGCGATGGTTTAATGTAGGCAAAATCGTAAATACCCACGGAATCAAAGGCGAAGTTCGGGTGATTTCGAAAACAGATTTTGCCGAAGAACGGTACAAGCCGGGCAACACGCTGTATTTGTTTATGGACGGACGTAACGAACCCGTGGAAGTAACGGTAAACACGCACAGACTGCATAAGCAATTTCATCTGCTGCAGTTTAAAGAAAGACAAAGCCTGAATGAAGTAGAGGAACTGAAAAACGCAATCATTAAAGTTCCTGAAGAGGATTTAGGAGAGCTGAATGAGGGAGAGTTTTATTTCCACGAAATTATTGGGTGCGAAGTATTTACAGAAGACGGCGAACTAATCGGAAAGATCAAAGAAATTTTGACGCCTGGAGCTAATGATGTATGGGTCGTCGCGCGAAAAGGGAAAAAAGACGCGCTGATTCCTTACATTGAATCAGTGGTCAAGCATATCGATGTCAGTGAAAAGAAAATTGAGATTGAACTCATGGAAGGGTTAATAGACGAATGAAAATCGACTTTTTGACACTGTTTCCCGAAATGTTTGAAGGTGTGCTCGGTTCATCGATTCTTCAAAAAGCCCAGGAAAAAGATGCGGTGCAGTTTCAGGTTGTGAATTTCCGGGAGTATTCTGATAACAAGCACAATACTGTTGATGATTATCCTTATGGCGGCGGCGCAGGCATGGTTCTCAAGCCTCAGCCTGTTTTTGACGCGGTCGAGGATCTGACATCAAAGGCAGCCGCTGCTCCGCGTATCATCCTCGTATGCCCGCAAGGTGAGCGTTTCACCCAAAAAAAAGCAGAACAATTAGCAAAGGAAGAGCATTTGCTGTTCATTTGCGGCCATTATGAAGGATATGATGAACGCATTCGAGAGCATCTGGTGACGGATGAAATATCCATTGGCGATTTTGTTCTGACAGGCGGCGAGCTTCCTGCAATGATGATTGCAGACAGTGTCGTCAGACTGCTTCCGGGTGTGCTGGGCAAAGAAGCTTCCCATATTGAGGATTCATTCAGCACCGGTCTCTTAGAGCACCCGCATTATACAAGACCGGCAGATTATAAAGGTTTAAAAGTGCCTGAAACACTTCTATCAGGAAACCATGCAAAAATCAAAGAATGGCGGAATAAAGAATCAATCAGAAGGACCTATGTAAGACGTCCGGATCTTTTGAAAGACTATCCGCTTACAGAACAGCAAAGAAAATGGATTTCTGAATGGGAAAAAGAATAGATTTTATTGCATAGGCTATGAAATTGTGATAAGATACTACTTGTGGCTTAAGCGGGCTTATCCGCTATAAGCTTGAAAACGATGTTCCGCTGTGCCGGGTTTTGTGGCCAAGAGCATCTGTTGGAAGGAGTTGAAAACGATGCAAAAACTAATTGAAGATATCACAAAAGAACAGCTTCGTACTGATCTTCCTGCGTTCCGTCCTGGTGACACTTTACGTGTACACGTTAAAGTTGTTGAGGGTAACCGTGAGCGTATCCAGATCTTTGAAGGTGTTGTGATTAAGCGTCGTGGTGGTGGAATCAGCGAAACGTTCACAGTTCGTAAGATTTCTTACGGTGTTGGCGTTGAACGTACTTTCCCTGTACACACACCAAAAATCGCGAAAATCGAAGTTGTACGTTACGGTAAAGTACGCCGTGCTAAGCTTTACTACCTGCGTGAACTTCGCGGAAAAGCGGCTCGTATTAAAGAGATCAGACGATAATGATAACGAACGAAAAGAGCTTGTTACCTGTAACAAGCTCTTTTTTTATACAGAATTTGAAAATGCCGGACAGGCATCGTAAAATACATAAAGGACAACAAAGAATCTTACATACTGAAGAGATAAAGGCGGTGTTCGTGTCACATGACAATTCAATGGTTCCCGGGCCATATGGCAAAGGCAAGAAGGGAAGTAACCGAAAAACTAAAATTAATCGATATTGTATATGAATTGGTAGATGCCAGAATTCCAATGTCATCAAGAAATCCAATGATTGAAGACATTCTAAAAAATAAGCCGCGAATTATGCTGTTAAACAAGGCTGACAAAGCAGATGCGGCAGTTACACAGCAATGGAAAGAGCACTTTGAGAAAGAGGGTATCCGCTCTCTGTCCATTAACTCTGTGAACGGACAAGGCTTAAATCAAATTGTGCCGGCATCGAAAGAGATTCTCCAAGAAAAATTTGACCGGATGAGGGCGAAAGGTGTGAAGCCGAGAGCAATTCGCGCTTTGATTATCGGCATTCCAAACGTCGGAAAATCAACGCTCATCAACCGGCTGGCAAAGAAAAACATAGCGAAAACGGGAGACAGACCTGGTATTACGACATCTCAGCAGTGGGTCAAAGTCGGAAAAGAATTAGAGCTCTTAGATACACCGGGGATTTTATGGCCTAAATTTGAGGACGAGCTTGTCGGCTTGAGACTCGCAGTCACCGGGGCTATTAAAGACTCGATTATCAACCTGCAGGATGTGGCCGTGTTTGGTCTTCGTTTTCTCGAAGAACACTATCCTGAACGGCTTAAAGAGCGTTACGGACTTGATGAGATCCCAGAGGACATTGCGGAGCTGTTTGATGCAATTGGTGAAAAGCGCGGCTGTCTCATGAGCGGAGGGCTCATTAACTACGATAAAACGACTGAAGTCATCATTCGTGATATCCGCACTGAAAAGTTCGGCAGGCTGTCATTTGAACAGCCGACTATGTAAAGGCGCGCAGAAATGCGGGTCTTTATTTTTTCCTGACCGAACCGATACATACAGTAAGGGAGAAGAGAAAGTGAATACATTAACCGTAAAGGACATTAAAGACCGTTTGCAGCAAGTGAAGGATGATCAAGACCCATTTCTTGCCCAATGCGAAAACGACCCGAGAAAAAGCGTTCAAACGCTTGTAGAGCAATGGCTTAAAAAGCAGGCGAAAGAAAAAGCGCTGAAAGAACAATGGGTGAATATGACTTCCTATGAAAGGCTGGCAAGAAACAAAGGATTTCGCTTGATTGCAGGTGTTGACGAGGTCGGCCGGGGGCCATTGGCAGGACCTGTTGTCGCCAGCGCAGTTATCCTTCCAGAGGAAAGTGAAATGCTTGGGCTGACAGACTCCAAAAAGCTTTCAGAAAAAAAGCGTGAGGAATATTACGAGCTTATTATGAAAGAAGCATTGGCGGTCGGAATAGGGATTGTAGAAGCCTCTGTCATTGATGAAATCAATATATATGAAGCTTCAAAGATGGCAATGGTGAAAGCGATACACGATTTGTCAGATACACCTGATTATTTGCTTGTTGACGCAATGACGCTGCCGCTCGACACTGCTCAGTCGTCAATTATAAAAGGTGATGCCAAAAGTGTGTCTATTGCGGCAGGTGCGTGTATCGCGAAAGTCACAAGAGACCGGATGATGAGCGCCTATGCCGAAACATATCCCATGTACGGCTTTGAAAAAAATAAAGGCTATGGGACAAAAGAGCATCTTGAAGCTCTTGCCGCATACGGCCCAACTGAATTGCACCGCAAAACTTTCGCTCCTGTTCAATCTTTCAGATAAACCAATGAACGAGGAGGCACCTTTTTTAAATGAATATACGAAATGATGTGCAAAAGGCGCTGCAGCACCTTTGGGGAAATACAGCAATCCCGCAGGAAACATCAAATGCCAGCGAAGCGCTAAACGGGGAAAAGCGTCTCCTTTTAGGAAAAGTGCTTCGTTTATTAGGAGACCAGCATGCGCTGATCCAAGTCGGCAATCAAACTGTCCAGGGAAAACTTGAAACCCAGCTTCGTCCTCAGGCGTACTATTGGTTTTCCTACGAAAAAAAAACGGCAGAACAGACAGGCCGTCTTCAGGTCGTTCAAAGCTTTGACCAAAATCCAAAAACCATTCAGGATGCAGCTGGCAAGCTTTTAAATGCCATATCAGTGAAACCGTCAAACACTGCTCTCATGATGACAGGAGCAATGCTGAAGAGCAAAACACCTGTAACAGAAAATGATATCAAAACGGCTGTCTGCTGGATGGATACGCTGCCTGCGCAAGACACAAAAAAAGCGATTGAAACGGTTCTGTTCGCCTTAAAACGTGATCTTCCCATTCACCCCGAGGTGTTGAGCGGTGTTCATGCTATAAAATCACCTATTCCGCTGCATCAGCACGTATCCCAGCTGCTTCAGGCAATCAGCCAAAGCCCTCAGCAGAGCCAGATGATGGCAAAACTGAAAGAAGCAGTTACAGCACTTTTTAATAGTGAAATCGAAATCCATGCAGAACGTCTGATCGAAAAGCTTATTTCTTTAACGGACAATACAAAAGCACCTTCTTCAGGCAATACAGCTGGAAACAGGGAGCTTAGCGCACCAGCCGGCTCCCCCTTAAAGACCAATTTGCCGCCTGTAAACCACACAGCGGAACAGAGAAGCATACAAGAAGAGCCTATTAAAAACGCAGCAGACATTCCAATCAAAGAAGCCCGCCAGCTGCTGACAAAGCTGACGGATTCTGCTGAAAAAAACGGTCTTCAAATTGTGAAAGAAGCAGCAAATTGGATTAAAGCGGCTGCTTTATCGGGTGATGGTAAGTCACCTGCAGCTTCAGCTGTTTTACAGGAGGCGCGAGTATCAGATCAGGAAGCCGAAGTTTTTTTAAAGGCTGCCCAGCAGACAGCACCTAGTTTGGCGGATAAGGCAGATGTCCTTTCTTTTTTATCCAAAGTGAAAATTGCAATCGGCGCAAGGGACGAGCTTGCATTTATTAAAGCATTTGAACAAGGAAGCTCAGTCACACCTGACGATATACAATCCATCAAGCTGGCTCTTCATGCCGCAAGAGCATCGCATGAGGTAGCCGAGCCTGTCAAACAGGAAGCTGATCAGCTTTTTCATAAATTAAACGGCCAGCTTTTCATGCAGCAGGATCACCCCTCATACAGCCAAATTGTGATGTCATTTCCGCTGTTTTCGAAGTCAGGGGCTCAGGACATGACTGTTTTGTTTAAAGGTAAGAAAGAAGCGGATGGAAAGCTTGATCCTTCCCATTGCCGCCTTTTGTTTTTACTGCAGCTGGATACGTTAAAAGAAACCGTCGTTGACTGCTTGATACAGCAAAAAGTCATGACCATTACAATTGAGACTGATTTCGAGCTTCAGGCTGCGATCGATCCGATGGTGCCCGCGCTTAAACAGGGCCTCAAGGAAATGGGGTACAGCCTTTCAGGGGTAAACGCTAAAAAAAGGATTCGCCCCGAAGAAAAGACTGCAATCGATCAATACATAACAAGCATCAGTGATCAGGAAGTGGATGTGAAAATATGAAAGAGCAGACGCCGATCAGAAAAGCTGTGGCTCTCCATTATGATGAACAAAAAGACAAGGCGCCGAAAGTGATTGCGACAGGTAAGGGCCATGTAGCCGACAACATTATTAAAGAAGCAAAAAAGGCAGGGGTCCCGATTCAAGAAGATCGGACCCTTGTCGAATTAATGCGCCATTTGACTGTAGATGATCAAATTCCGGAAGCTCTTTATGAAACGGTAGCTGAGATTTTTTCGTTCATTTACCGATTGGACGAAAGCGTAAAAAACAAAAAATAGCTAAAATATTCCCCATCCTCTGTTTGAAATTTATGTTTTTAATAAAATAAAAGTTTGAATGTTTAGAAGGATTTTAAGATTTTGCATCGAACTCTAGACAATTCTTCCAGTATTATTATAGAATGAAAGCGCAGTCTATTTTAGTTTTGTTACATAAGTTAGGAGGATGGGAAATGAATATCCATGAGTACCAGGGAAAAGAAGTCCTCAGAAAATATGGGGTATCTGTTCCTGAAGGTAAAGTGGCTTTTACAGCAGAAGAAGCAGTTGAGAAAGCAAAGAGTTTATCCAGCTCGGTTTATGTCGTAAAGGCTCAAATTCATGCTGGCGGTCGAGGCAAAGCTGGTGGGGTAAAAATAGCAAAATCATTAGACGAAGTGAAAGCGTATGCCGAAGAACTTTTAGGGAAGACCCTAGTTACACATCAGACGGGTCCGGACGGCCAAGTAATAAAACGCTTACTTATTGAAGAAGGCTGCGATATTAAAAAAGAATACTACGTGGGGCTCGTTCTTGACCGCGCTACTTCTAGAATCGTTCTGATGGCTTCTGAAGAAGGCGGAACGGAAATTGAAGAAGTTGCGGAGAAAACACCGGAAAAAATCAAAAAAGCTGTCATTGATCCGGCTGTCGGCCTTCAAGGCTATCAAGCTAGAGAAATCGCATTCGCTATTAATATTCCAAAGGAGCTCGTGGGAAAAGCTGCTAAGTTTATGCTTGGACTATATAAAGCGTTTGTTGAGAAAGACTGCTCAATCGCCGAAATCAATCCGCTCGTTGTAACCGGCGATGGAAATGTGATGGCGCTTGATGCGAAATTGAACTTCGACAGCAACGCGTTGTACAGACAAAAGGACATTATGGAGTACAGAGATTTGGATGAAGAAGATCCGAAAGAAATCGAAGCATCCAAATATGATTTAAGCTACATTTCCCTTGATGGAAATATCGGCTGTATGGTAAACGGCGCGGGACTTGCAATGTCCACAATGGATATTATCAAGCATTATGGAGGAGAACCGGCCAACTTCCTTGATGTGGGCGGCGGTGCAACCGCAGAAAAAGTCACGGAAGCATTTAAAATCATTCTTTCTGATCAAAACGTTAAAGGGATTTTTGTCAACATCTTCGGCGGCATTATGAAATGTGATGTCATCGCAGAAGGGGTTGTTGAAGCGACAAGACAAGTTGGTTTGACATTGCCGCTTGTCGTCCGTCTTGAAGGCACAAACGTGGATCTAGGGAAGAAAATCCTTAGTGAATCAGGATTAAATATTACATCTGCGGAATCAATGGCTGACGGCGCGCAGAAAATCGTATCCTTAGTTTAGGAAAGAATGAAAGGCAGGGGACCAGATAATGAGTGTTTTTATTAATAAAGATACAAGAGTTATTGTGCAAGGGATTACAGGTTCTACCGCTTTATTTCATACGAAGCAGATGCTCGAATACGGCACAAATATCGTAGGCGGTGTAACACCTGGAAAAGGCGGAACTGAAGCGGAAGGTGTTCCTGTATTTAATACAGTGGCTGAAGCAGTCCAAACGACCGGCGCTAACGCGTCTGTTATATATGTGCCGGCACCGTTTGCAGCAGATGCGATTATGGAAGCGGTAGATGCGGAGCTTGATCTCGTGATTTGCATCACTGAGCATATTCCGGTTTTGGATATGGTGAAGGTCAAACGCTTCATGGAAGGCAAGAAAACGAGACTGATAGGGCCGAACTGCCCTGGTGTCATCACGCCTGAAGAATGTAAAATCGGCATTATGCCTGGATATATCCATAAAAAGGGTCATGTAGGCGTTGTATCGCGTTCAGGAACTTTAACATACGAAGCGGTGCACCAGCTGTCAGAAGCGGGTGTAGGACAATCTACAGCTGTTGGAATCGGCGGCGACCCTGTAAATGGAACAAACTTTATTGACGTTTTAAAAGCGTTTAACGAAGATCCTGATACACACGCTGTCATCATGATTGGCGAAATCGGCGGTACTGCCGAAGAGGAAGCGGCAGAGTGGGTAAAAGCCAACATGACAAAACCGGTAGTCGGCTTTATCGGCGGGAAAACAGCACCACCAGGGAAACGCATGGGGCATGCAGGCGCCATTATTTCCGGCGGAAAAGGTACAGCTGATGAAAAAATCAAAACCCTTAATGCATGCGGAATCGAAGTTGCAGAGACACCTTCTGTAATGGGTGAAACCTTAATTAAGGTGCTGAAAGAAAAGAATTTGTTCGAAACTTGCAAAACGCATTAATAAAGAAGGGACAGCCGTCAAGGCTGTTCCTGCTTTTTCTGTCAAAAGGAGGTCAATATATTGGATCAGGCCGCTGCCTGTTTAATGATTTGCAGAATCAATCAATTATTATCCCCATCCCTTCTATTAAAATGGTGGAAAGCTGATCCGTCTATGTCGCTGACATCGCCCGTGTTCGAAACTGTTACTCACGGTAAAGTAAAAGCAGCTGCATTAAAAAACAAAATAGAAGAACATTACCCAAAACTTCAGCGTGTACTTGCTGCTTACCATGAGCAAGGCATTAACATCATCCCGATTTCTTCAAAGCAATATCCTTTCTGGCTGAAAACCATTTATGATCCCCCCGCTGTCCTGTTTGCAAAGGGTGATATGACCCTTCTTTCTAAAGGGAGGAAAATTGGAATTGTAGGTACAAGAAATCCAACAGCGTATGGTATACAAGTTGTCAACCATCTTACAAAAGAGCTTTGCCGTAAAGATTGGGTGATTGTCAGCGGACTGGCGTCTGGAATAGACGGAATGTCCCATGCTGCAAGTATTAAGGCGAAGGGGCGGACAATCGGCGTCATTGCAGGCGGATTTCAGCACATTTATCCCCGGGAAAACCTTCAGTTAGCAGATCACATGGCTAAACACCATATCCTTCTGTCAGAGCATCCACCAGCAACCAAACCCCAAAAATGGCATTTCCCTATGAGAAACCGTATCATCAGCGGATTAAGTGAAGGCATTATTGTCGTGCAGGGCAAAGAAAAAAGCGGTTCGCTGATTACTGCAGACCAAGCAATGGAACAAGGGAGAGAAGTTTTTGCCGTACCCGGTTCATTATTTGATCCTTACGCCGGAGGTCCTATAAAACTAATCCAGCAGGGGGCTAAAGCCATATGGTCAGCAGATGATATTTTCGAGGAGCTTCCTGAGAGAAACGTTCAATATACGGAACCCTTTTGAATTATCGTTTGACAAACGGCATTGTAATATTTAATAATAGTGAGGATTTAAAGTTGCATATTGTTTTCTATTTAAATAATGACGTTCATCATAAAGAATGAAATGTTGAAAGCCAAATAAAGACAGCTGCAAAAACAAAATTGAAATACTTGAAGAGAGAGAACACCTCTTGAGGGGGATGAAAATGTCTGATTATCTAGTCATCGTGGAATCGCCCGCTAAGGCGAAAACGATTGAACGTTACTTAGGTAAAAAATATAAAGTAAAAGCATCAATGGGACATGTCCGGGATCTTCCAAAAAGTCAAATGGGAGTTGACATAGAACAGAATTTTGAGCCGAAATACATTACCATTCGAGGTAAAGGGCCGGTATTAAAAGAGCTGAAAACGGCTGCGAAAAAAGCCAAAAAAGTGTATCTCGCAGCCGACCCCGACAGAGAAGGGGAAGCGATTGCATGGCACTTGGCACACAGCCTTGATTTAGATCTCAATTCAGACTGCCGTGTGGTGTTTAACGAAATTACAAAAGACGCCATTAAGGAATCGTTTAAGCATCCTCGCATGATCAATATGGATTTAGTGGATGCACAGCAGGCGAGACGTATTTTAGACAGGCTTGTCGGATATAAAATCAGTCCAATCCTATGGAAAAAGGTCAAAAAAGGCCTTAGTGCAGGCCGCGTACAATCCGTTGCCCTCCGCTTGATTATTGATCGTGAAAAAGAGATTAACGACTTTAAGCCAGAGGAATATTGGACAATTGACGGTACGTTCTTGAAAGGACAGGAAACGTTCGAAGCGAGCTTTTTCGGAAAAAACGGCAAAAAACTTCCTTTAAAAAGTGAAGCCGACGTAAAAGACATTCTTTCTCAGCTCAAAGGCAATAAATATACAGTTGAAAAAGTAACGAAAAAGGAACGCAAACGTAATCCGGCCTTGCCTTTTACAACTTCCACCCTGCAGCAGGAAGCTGCGCGTAAGCTCAATTTCAGAGCGAAGAAAACGATGATGATTGCACAGCAATTATATGAAGGAATCGATCTTGGAAGAGAAGGAACTGTCGGTCTGATCACGTATATGAGAACGGATTCAACCCGTATTTCAAATACGGCTGTTGATGAAGCAGCTGCATTTATTGATCAGGCATACGGCAAAGAGTTCTTAGGCGGCAAACGAAAGCCTGCGAAAAAGAATGAAAATGCTCAGGACGCTCACGAAGCAATCCGCCCGACATCAGTTCTCAGAAAACCAAGTGAATTAAAAGCAGTACTTGGCAGAGATCAAATGAGATTGTATAAATTAATTTGGGAGCGCTTTGTTGCCAGCCAAATGGCACCTGCTGTTCTCGATACAATGAGTGTTGACCTGACAAACAATGGTTTGACATTTCGTGCAAATGGAAGTAAAGTCAAGTTTTCCGGGTTTATGAAGGTGTATGTTGAAGGAAAAGACGACCAAATGGAAGAAAAAGACCGGATGCTGCCTGACTTACAAGAAGGCGACACGGTATTATCAAAAGATATAGAACCGGAGCAGCATTTTACCCAGCCGCCTCCGCGCTATACTGAGGCACGACTCGTTAAAACCCTTGAAGAACTCGGTATCGGCCGTCCTTCCACATATGCTCCGACGCTTGATACCATTCAGCGGCGCGGCTACGTGGGTTTGGATAATAAACGCTTTGTTCCGACTGAACTGGGACAGATTGTCCTTGACTTAATTATGGAATTTTTCCCTGAAATTATTAACGTTGAGTTTACAGCGAAAATGGAAAAAGACCTTGATCATGTTGAAGAAGGCAATACCGAATGGGTTAAGATTATTGATAACTTCTATACCGATTTTGAAAAACGGGTCAAAAAAGCAGAAGCGGAAATGAAGGAAGTTGAAATCGAACCGGAATATGCAGGAGAAGATTGTGAATTGTGCAGTTCTCCAATGGTATATAAAATGGGTCGGTACGGTAAATTCTTAGCCTGCTCCAACTTCCCGGACTGCCGGAACACAAAACCGATTGTGAAACAAATCGGCGTAAAGTGCCCGAGCTGCGGTGAAGGAAATATTGTGGAGCGAAAATCGAAAAAGAAACGGGTTTTTTACGGCTGTGACCGTTATCCGGACTGTGAATTCGTTTCCTGGGACAAACCAATTGAACGGAAATGCCCGAAATGCGGAAAAATGCTTGTCGAGAAAAAACTCAAAAAAGGCATACAAGTCCAATGCGTGGAATGCGATTATAAGGAAGAACCACAGAAGTAGCGGTGAGCAGGGTCTTGCTCACCTTCTTTGTGTGTTAAAAGAAGGCCTTGAATAATAAACTAGGAGATGTGAAAGATGAACCAACAAACAGTGAATGTAATCGGAGCCGGACTCGCAGGAAGTGAAGCCGCATGGCAGCTTGCCAAACGGGGAATTCAAGTTAAATTATATGAAATGCGCCCTGTTAAACAAACGCCTGCGCACCATACAGATAAATTTGCCGAGCTTGTGTGCAGCAACTCTCTGCGTTCCAACACGCTTGCTAACGCTGTCGGTGTATTAAAGGAAGAAATGCGGGCGCTTGATTCAGCCATCATCGCGGCTGCTGACGAATGTTCAGTCCCTGCCGGCGGGGCTCTCGCAGTAGACCGTCATGAATTTGCCGCAAGTGTGACAAATCGGGTGAAAAATCATCCAAACGTAACCGTTATTAATGAAGAAGTGACAGAAATCCCTGAAGGCCCTACCATTATCGCAACGGGTCCATTAACATCAGAATCGCTGTCTGCCCAGCTGAAGGAGCTGACTGGAGAGGACTATTTATATTTTTATGATGCAGCGGCACCAATTGTAGAAAAAGACAGCCTTGATATGGATAAAGTGTACTTGAAATCCCGTTATGATAAAGGTGAAGCGGCGTATTTGAACTGCCCGATGACAGAAGAAGAGTTTGACCGTTTTCATGAAGCATTAACATCAGCAGAAACAGTCCCGTTAAAAGAATTTGAAAAAGAGATTTTCTTTGAAGGCTGCATGCCGATTGAAGTCATGGCAAAACGGGGTAAGAAAACAATGCTTTTCGGCCCGATGAAACCGGTTGGTCTAGAGCATCCTGTTACAGGAAAACGTCCTTATGCTGTCGTTCAGCTCAGACAGGATGATGCAGCAGGAACACTCTATAATATTGTAGGATTCCAGACTCATTTAAAATGGGGAGACCAAAAGGAAGTTCTCAAATTGATTCCAGGGCTTGAAAATGTAGAAATCGTCAGATACGGTGTGATGCACAGAAACACATTCATTAATTCTCCAAGCCTGTTAAAGCCGACCTATCAATTTAAAAACCGCAGTGATCTGTTCTTTGCAGGCCAAATGACGGGAGTAGAAGGATATGTGGAATCAGCTGCCTCAGGACTGGTAGCAGGCATTAATGCGGCTAAACTTGTTTTAGGAGAAGAGCTTGTCACTTTCCCTCAGGAAACAGCGATAGGCAGCATGGCTCACTATATTACAACAACAAATCAGAAGAACTTCCAGCCGATGAATGCAAACTTTGGGCTTTTAAAAGAATTGCCTGTTAAAATTAAAAATAAAAAAGAGCGAAATGAACAATACGCGAACCGCGCAATTGAGACAATTCGAACAATTTCGAAAACAATATAGGTATTGATTGCAACTTGAACGCGATTTGTGATACCATTTAAAAGCCCTTTCTGGGGAGGTATTAGGCATGGAGAATGTTAAGAATTTCGTAAAGTTATTCGTTGAATATTTACAAATTGAAAAAAATTATTCACAATATACTATTGTGAATTATGTGGATTCAATTGAAGAATTCGAGACTTTCCTGCGCGTTCAAGGTATAAATGGATTTGAAAAAGCTGCATATCAAGATACTAGGATTTTTTTGACAGAAGCCTATGAAAAAGGTTTATCGAGACGAACAATAAGCAAAAAGATATCTGCATTGAGAAGCTTTTATAAGTTTCTGATGCGGGAAAAGCTTGTTGAAGAAAATCCGTTTCAGCTTGTTCATCTGCCGAAACAAGAGAAACGGATACCGAAGTTTCTATATCAAAAAGAGCTTGAGGAGCTGTTTGAAGTTTCAGATATAAGCCAGCCGGCCGGAATGAGGGATCAAGCGCTGCTAGAGCTTCTCTATGCCACCGGAATGAGGGTCAGTGAATGTTGTTCCATAAGTGTCAACGATATCGATTTATTTATGGACACTGTACTTGTTCACGGTAAAGGCAAGAAGCAGCGCTATATCCCCTTTGGGTCTTACGCCCGCGAAGCATTGAAGGTATATATGAATAGCGGAAGACAGTGCTTGCTGATGAAAGCAAAAGAACCTCATGATCTATTATTCGTGAATCAAAGAGGCGGACCGCTTACAGCCCGAGGCATCAGACATATTTTAAGCGGGCTTGTTCAAAAAGCGTCCGGCACTTTACATATCCATCCGCATATGCTTCGACATACGTTCGCTACTCATCTGTTAAACGAAGGAGCAGATTTGAGAAGCGTTCAAGAACTGCTCGGGCATTCCAATCTGTCTTCGACACAGATATACACGCACGTTTCGAAGGAAATGTTGAGAAACACATATATGTCTCACCATCCAAGAGCTTTTAAGAAAAATTAAAGGAGGCCCTTTATGTCATCTTTTCATGCGACCACAATATTTGCCGTCCAGCATAAGGGACGAAGCGCAATGTCCGGAGACGGCCAAGTGACATTTGGTCAGGCTGTTGTCATGAAACACACTGCGAGAAAAGTGAGAAAACTGTTTAACGGCAAGGTTCTTGCTGGGTTTGCGGGTTCTGTTGCAGACGCTTTCACTTTATTCGAAAAGTTTGAAGCTAAGCTTGAAGAGTATAACGGCAACTTAAAACGGGCAGCCGTTGAGCTTGCAAAGGAATGGCGCAGCGATAAAGTGCTTAGAAAGCTTGAAGCTATGCTGATTGTGATGAACCAGGATACTTTGCTTCTCGTATCGGGAACAGGCGAGGTGATCGAACCAGATGACGGCATTCTCGCGATTGGATCAGGAGGCAATTATGCTTTGGCAGCCGGAAGAGCTTTGAAAAAGCATGCCGGTGAAAGCATGTCTGCAAGTGAGATTGCTAGAGCCGCGTTAGAAACAGCAGGCGAAATTTGTGTTTACACGAACGATCAAATCATACTGGAAGAGCTTGAATAGAAAGGACTTGAGGCGCATGGAAAAAAAACCGTTAACACCTAGACAGATAGTAGATCGGTTAGACCAATATATTGTCGGTCAGCAAAACGCTAAAAAAGCTGTCGCCGTGGCATTAAGAAACCGCTATAGAAGAAGTCTTCTGGATGAAAAGCTGAAGGACGAGGTCGTTCCGAAAAACATTTTAATGATGGGGCCTACCGGCGTTGGAAAAACTGAAATTGCCAGACGTATCGCCAAGCTTTCAGGTGCGCCATTTATTAAAATTGAAGCAACAAAATTCACCGAAGTCGGTTATGTAGGCAGAGATGTTGAATCAATGGTCAGAGACCTTGTGGAAACTTCTGTTCGGCTTATAAAAGAAGAGAAAATGACTGAAGTAAAGGAGCAGGCAGAAGAAAATGCAAACAAACGCATTGTTCGTCTGTTAGTTCCTGGGAAGAAAAAACAATCAGGCGTGAAAAATCCGTTTGAAATGTTTTTTGGCGGCAGCCAGCCGAATGGCGAAGATGAGGCGGAGAGCCAGGAAGAAGCAAACATTGAAGAAAAAAGAAAACGCATGGCGCATCAGCTGGCTTTAGGAGAGCTCGAAGACTATTATGTAACAGTAGAAGTCGAAGAGCAGCAGCCTTCTATGTTTGACATGCTGCAAGGCTCGGGTATGGAGCAGATGGGCATGAATATGCAGGACGCGCTGAGCGGATTAATGCCAAAGAAAAAGAAACGGCGCAAAATGACAGTCAGAGAAGCCAGAAAAGTCCTGACAAATGAAGAAGCAAGCAAACTCATCGATATGGATGAAGTCAGCCAGGAAGCTGTTCAGAGAGCAGAAGAGAGCGGCATTATCTTTATCGACGAGATCGATAAAATTGCAAAAAACGGCGGCGCGTCATCATCTGCCGATGTATCAAGAGAAGGCGTTCAGCGGGATATCCTCCCAATCGTTGAGGGTTCTACCGTTGTTACTAAATATGGTTCGGTAAAAACAGACCATGTGTTATTTATTGCAGCAGGAGCGTTTCATATGGCCAAACCGTCTGATTTAATTCCTGAGCTGCAGGGACGTTTCCCGATTCGTGTAGAACTGAGCAAACTCACGGTAGACGACTTCGTGAGAATTTTGGTTGAGCCGGATAATGCGCTGCTGAAACAATATCAGGCTTTATTGCAGACAGAAGGTATATCTCTTGAATTTTCTGACGAAGCTATTCATAAGATTGCTGAAGTTGCTTATCATGTGAACCAGGACACAGATAATATCGGTGCGAGACGCCTTCATACAATACTCGAACGCCTATTAGAAGATCTGTCGTTTGAGGCTCCTGATGTAACAATGGAGAAAATAACGATTACACCACAGTATGTCGAAGAAAAGCTCGGAACGATAGCCAAAAATAAAGATTTAAGTCAATTTATATTGTGAAAAATTTAATAAGAGGAATGTTTAGGAGGATTATTTATCATGGCTTTATTACAAAAAACAAGAATTATTAACTCCATGCTGCAAGCTGCGGCAGGGAAACCGGTAAACTTCAAGGAAATGGCGGAGACGCTGCGGGATGTAATTGATTCCAATATTTTCGTTGTGAGCCGCAGAGGCAAACTCCTTGGATATTCTATTAACCAGCAAATTGAAAATGATCGTATGAAAAAAATGCTTGAGGATCGTCAATTCCCTGAAGAATATACGAAAAATCTGTTTAACGTCCCTGAAACATCTTCTAACTTGGATATTAATAGTGAATATACTGCTTTTCCTGTTGAGAACAGAGACCTGTTCCAAGCTGGTTTAACAACAATTGTGCCGATCATCGGAGGCGGAGAAAGATTAGGAACCCTCATTCTTTCACGTTTACAGGATCAATTTCATGATGATGATTTAATTCTCGCTGAATACGGCGCTACAGTTGTCGGCATGGAAATTCTGAGAGAAAAAGCAGAAGAAATCGAAGAGGAAGCGAGAAGCAAAGCTGTCGTACAAATGGCTATCAGCTCTCTTTCTTACAGTGAGCTTGAAGCAATTGAGCACATTTTTGAAGAGCTTGACGGAAACGAAGGCCTTCTCGTTGCAAGTAAAATCGCAGACCGTGTCGGCATTACCCGCTCTGTGATTGTTAATGCACTCAGAAAGCTAGAAAGCGCCGGTGTCATCGAGTCAAGATCATTAGGAATGAAAGGTACTTATATCAAAGTTCTTAACAACAAATTCCTAATTGAATTAGAAAATCTAAAATCTCATTAATCACCGAAAGAACCCCTTAAAAAGGGGTTCTTTTTTATACTCAAATAAAAGGAAATTGATAAGCTTTATTTCCTGGGTTGAAAGTCTTTCGTTGTAATAATTTTAATAAAATTTACATTTTTCTTCAAATGGACATAAAAATGACGAAAATAATGAAGAAAAAACAGAAATTCTGCTATTTTCAGGCTTATATCAAAGTGAAAACATAGTTCAAATAATCTAGGACTATGTGCCTAGTTGCAAAATAGATAATTGTGAGGACATTTTTTTACACGAACTTCATAGACTTTATGCCTGTTATTTCTTACAATAAGCATATAGTTTTACAATTCTCGACAAGGATATTGAGGGTGAAAAAAACTGAAATGGAGGTAAGTGGATTTGAGCTTATTTTCTGGAACGATACAAAATCTTGAAAATGCCTTGAACAGAGCGGATATTAAGCAAAAAGTCATAACTAATAATATCGCCAATATAGATACACCGGACTATAAGGCAAAAAAAGTCTCTTTCCAAAATTTATTAGATCAAGAATCCTCGCGTCTTGATGCGATAAAAACAGACTATCGTCATATTGATTTTTCTGATACTGATTCGAATTATTCAATTGTAACAAGCGGGAATACATCGTATCAGCAAAATGGAAACAATGTTGATGTTGACAAAGAGATGACGGAATTAGCACAAAACCAAATCAACTATCAAGCTTTAGTTGAAAGAATGAACGGTAAATTTAATTCGCTGAAGACCGTATTAACAGGAGGAAAATGATGACAGCTTTTCATAGCTTAAATGTTTCAGCATCAGCTTTAACAGCTCAGCGTGTCAGAATGGACGTTGTATCGTCTAACTTGGCTAATATGGATACGACAAGAGCTAAGCAAGTGGATGGAGAGTGGGTGCCTTACAGAAGAAAAATGGTTTCCCTTCAGTTAAAAGGTGAATCGTTCTCTTCCATTCTCAATTCACAAATGAGCGGAAGCGGCAATGCAGGAAACGGTGTAAAGGTTTCAAAAATCACGGAAGATGATTCGGATTTTAATCTTGTCTATGATCCGACAGACCCTGATGCAAACGCTGAAGGATATGTACAAAAGCCTAATGTTGATCCATTAAAAGAAATGGTTGACCTTGTCAGCAGCACAAGATCATATGAGGCGAATGTGACAGCGATGAATGCCACAAAGGGAATGCTGATGAAGGCGTTAGAAATCGGAAAGTAAGGTGAATGAATGTGATTAATGCAATTTCTCCTTTTCAGGTTCAAAATACTCAAAACACTCAAAATGCAACAAATCAAGTAAACAATAGCCAAAAAACAGATTCTTCAAATCAAACAAGCTTTTCGGAGCTTTTAAAAAACTCTATTAGTTCGTTAAATGAGTCCCAAGTAGCTTCTGACAACATGACTAATGCCTTGGCAGCAGGAAAAGATGTAAATCTTGATGAGGTCATGATCGCCGCTCAAAAAGCAAGTATCTCTCTAACTGCTGCAACAGAGTTCCGCAATAAAGCTGTGGAAGCCTATCAGGAGATTATGAGAATGCAAATGTAGGGGGTCTGACGATTAAGAGAAAGAGTGGAATGACCGGGGGTTAACATGAATCGTACTCTAATGCAAATGAAAAACAAAACGAGTGAGTTTTGGAAAAATAGATCTAAGTTACAAAGGATTTTAATGATTAGTGCTTTAGCGGCAATTATTATTATTGGAATTATTATTAGTGTTTTTGCTTCCAGCACAAAAATGGCGCCGCTGTACAAAGATTTGTCTGCCGAAGAAGCAGGGCAAATCAAAGAAGAACTCGATGCGAAAAAAGTGCCAAACGAACTTTCAAACGGCGGTACAGTGATTAGCGTTCCGGAGGATCAGGTTGATTCATTGAAAGTGCAGATGGCTGCAGAAGGACTTCCTAAAACCGGATCAATTGATTATTCGTTTTTTGGGCAGAATGCCGGTTTTGGTTTGACAGACAATGAGTTTGATATGGTCAAAGTGAAAGCAACACAGACAGAACTATCAAATTTGATCAATGAAATGGACGGTATCAAAAATTCAAAAGTAATGATTAACCTCCCGAAAGACGCTGTTTTTGTCGGTGAGGAGCAGTCTGCAGCATCTGCGTCAATCGTTCTGCAGGTTCAACCGGGCTATACACTTGATCAAAGCCAGATCAACGGATTGTATCATCTGGTATCGAAAAGCGTGCCGAACTTAAAAGAAGATAACATCGTCATCATGGACCAAAATTCTACATACTACGACAAGTCAGACAGCGATGCAGGGTCCTACGCGGATAGTTATTCTTCTCAGCAAGGAATTAAGTCCCAAGTTGAAAAAGATATTCAAAAACATGTTCAGTCATTGCTTGGAACGATGATGGGACAAGATAAAGTCGTTGTCTCCGTGACAGCTGACATTGATTTCACAAAAGAAAATCGCACAGAAGACATTGTTGAACCTGTTGATAAAGAAAACATGGAAGGTATTGCAGTCAGCGCGGAAAAGGTTTCTGAAACATACCAGGGTGATGGTGCAGCCAATGGCGGAACTGCCGGAACCGGCGACGAAGATGTAACAAACTATAAAGCTGACGGCGAAAATACCGAAAGCGGGAACTACGAAAAGAGCAGTAATAAAATCAATTACGAAGTTAACCGCATCCATAAAGAAATCGCTGAAAGCCCTTATAAGGTCAGAGATTTAGGGATTCAAGTCATGGTAGAGCCGCCTGATGCCAAAAACACAGCGTCGCTATCAACTGAAAGACAGGATGATATACAAAAAATCCTTTCAACTGTTGTCAGAACATCACTGGATAAGGATGCAACACAAAACCAGAACCTTTCTGATGAAGATATCAATAATAAAATTGTGGTCTCCGTTCAGCCATTTGACGGAAAAGTCAACTTGGATACAAATACGGAAAAATCCTCAGGTATCCCGCTGTGGGCATATATCGTAGGCGGTGTTTTAATCGCAGCGATCATTGTTCTCATCATTATGCTAGTGAGAAAGAAACGGGCGCAAGAGGATGAATATGAGGAATATGAATATGAGGTTCCTCAAGAACCGATCAATCTGCCTGATATCAACGAAGAGGAAAATGAAACAGCGGAAACAGTCAGACGAAAACAGCTTGAAAAGATGGCGAAAGACAAGCCAGAAGATTTTGCAAAATTGCTGAGAAGCTGGCTGGCCGAGGATTAGGAGGAATTAGAAATGGCGAGACGTGATCAAGATAAGCTTACAGGAAAACAAAAAGCAGCCATTCTCATGATTTCCTTGGGGTTAGATGTGTCAGCTTCTGTATATAAGCACTTAACCGATGAAGAAATTGAAAGGCTTACCCTGGAAATATCGGGTGTTCGAAGTGTTGATCATCAAAAAAAGGATGAAATTATAGAAGAATTTCATAATATAGCCATTGCGCAAGATTATATTTCTCAGGGCGGTCTAAGCTATGCAAGACAAGTTCTTGAGAAGGCGCTTGGAGAGGATAAGGCGGAAAACATTCTAAACAGGCTGACTTCATCTTTACAGGTTAAACCATTTGATTTTGCCAGAAAAGCGGAGCCAGAACAAATTTTGAATTTTATACAGCAAGAGCATCCGCAGACGATGGCTTTAATCTTGTCTTATTTAGATCCTGTGCAAGCCGGGCAAATTTTATCCGAGCTGAATCCTGAGGTACAGGCTGAGGTCGCAAGAAGAATCGCGGTCATGGACAGAACGTCACCTGAAATTATTAATGAGGTAGAACGGATTCTGGAACAAAAATTATCTTCTGCATTTACTCAAGATTATACACAAACAGGCGGAATTGAAGCTGTTGTTGAAGTGTTAAACGGGGTAGACAGAGGAACAGAGAAGACGATCTTAGATTCATTGGAAATTCAGGATCCTGATCTTGCTGAAGAAATTAAAAAGCGGATGTTTGTCTTCGAAGATATTGTTACACTTGATAACCGCGCAATTCAGAGAGTCATTCGCGATGTTGAAAACGACGATCTGCTCCTTTCATTAAAGGTTGCGAGCGAGGAAGTCAAAGAAATTGTATTCAACAATATGTCACAGCGTATGGTTGAAACCTTTAAAGAAGAAATGGAATTCATGGGCCCTGTACGCTTGAAAGATGTAGAAGAAGCTCAATCAAGAATTGTAAGCATCGTCAGAAAGCTTGAAGAAGCCGGTGAAATTGTGATAGCAAGAGGCGGAGGGGACGATATTATTGTCTAATATCATTAAACAAGAATCATCTTTTTCCCCACAAAAGGAAAGAAGAAAACTCTCTGTACAAGAGGTGCGAATCGATCATTCTCACCTTTTGCAGGCTGAAGAGAATCCGAAAGCGCTTATCGCCCGAGTGAAAGAGGAAGCTGACCGGATTTCAGAGCAGGCCAACAGCCATATAGAAACTATTCGCCGTCAAATTGAGCAGGAAAAAAATGATTGGGCAGCTGAAAAACAAAAGCTTATTGAGGAAGCAAAAGCCGAGGGTTTTGAACAAGGTGTGGCATTAGGCAAAGCGGAGGCGCTTCAACAGTATTCCGAGCTGATCGACCAAGCAAACAGCATAACTGAAATGTCCAGAAAAGCTGTTGAGGACAAGCTTGAAGACGCTTCTGAAGAAATCGTTGAGCTTGCCGTTGCACTGGCTAAAAAAGTATGGCAGCAAAAATCTGATGATAAAGAGGCTTTTCTCCTGCTAGTGAAACAGGTTGTAAACGAAGTAAAGGAATATGACGATATCTCAATATATGTAGACCCATATTACTATGAGACAGTCTTTCAGCAAAAAGATGAAATTCTGCAGCTTCTTTATAAAGAATGCCGGCTTGGCATATATGCTGATGAAAAAGCTCAAAAAGGATCTTGTTATATAGAAACTCCTTTTGGCAGAGTGGATGCGAGTGTTGACACACAACTAATGCAATTGAAAGATAAACTTCTGATAGTGCTGGAAGCGGGTGCAGCTGAATGAAGACACAGAGTCTGATAGATTGTATAGAAATGACGGACTCGTATAAACGGTACGGAAAAGTCAAGCGGGTGATCGGCCTGATGATTGAATCAAAAGGGCCTGCAAGCTCAATTGGCGACGTGTGCCTGATTTATGCAAAAGGACAATCTGGTAAAGTCATTAAAGCTGAGGTTGTCGGCTTCCAGGAAGAAAATATTTTTCTTATGCCTTATTTAGAGGCTGCAAGCATTGCGCCCGGCAGTATTGTAGAAGCCACTGGTGAATCTCTTCGGGTTAAAGTCGGAGCAGGACTGATCGGACAGGTTATCGATGCTTTTGGCGAGCCGCTTGACGGAAAACTGCTGCCGAAAGGGCTCTCGCCTGTATCGACGGAGCAATCACCGCCCAACCCGATGAAACGGCCGCCTATCCGTGAAAAGATGGGTGTAGGAGTCAGATCAATTGACAGCTTGCTGACAGTCGGTAAAGGCCAGCGGATTGGCATTTTTGCAGGAAGCGGTGTCGGAAAAAGTACATTAATGGGGATGATCGCCAAGCAGACAGAGGCTGACTTAAACGTCATTGCACTTGTCGGGGAACGCGGGCGAGAGGTTCGGGAGTTTATTGAAAAAGATCTTGGGGAAGAGGGGCTTAAACGATCGATTGTGGTCGTTGCCACCTCAGATCAGCCAGCATTAATGAGATTGAAAGCGGCATATACAGCGACGGCAATTGCCGAGTATTTCCGCGATAAAGGCAAAAATGTCATGTTTATGATGGATTCTGTTACAAGGGTGGCAATGGCGCAGCGTGAGATTGGACTGGCTGCCGGAGAACCTCCGACGACAAAAGGCTATACACCTTCTGTGTTCGCTATTTTACCTCGTTTATTAGAGCGAACAGGTGCAAATGAGCACGGAACCATTACGGCGTTTTATACAGTATTGGTAGACGGGGATGACATGAATGAGCCGATTGCGGACACTGTTCGCGGAATTTTAGACGGACATATTGTGTTGGACAGGGCGCTTGCAAATAAAGGCCAGTTTCCTGCAGTTAATGTACTAAAAAGCATCAGCAGGGTGATGTCAAACATATCGACAAGACAACATCTGGAAGCAGCAAATAAATTCCGTGAACTTTTATCAACATATCAAAATTCGGAAGATCTCATTAATATCGGAGCTTACAAAAGAGGATCCTCAAGAGAAATTGATGAAGCGATACAATTTTATCCGCAGCTTATTCAATTTTTAAAACAGGGAACAGACGAATCAGCATTATTGGAAGAAAGCATTGCTGCATTAACTAGTTTGACAGGAAATGAGGAATAAACGTGGCTTATCAATTTAGATTCCAAAAGCTGCTGGAACTAAAAGAAAATGAGAAAGATCAATCCTTATCCGAGTATCAGCAATCAGTTTCTGAATTTGAAAATGTTGCTGAAAAATTATATGAGAATATGAGCAAAAAGGAATTGCTTGAACAAAATAAGGAAAAGAAATTGAAAAGCGGCATGAGTGTACAAGAAATGAGGCATTACCAGCAATTTGTCTCAAACCTTGAAAACACGATCTATCACTATCAAAAGCTTGTCATTATGAAAAGAAATCAAATGAATCAAAAACAAGAAATTTTGACAGAGAAAAATATAGAAGTAAAAAAGTTTGAAAAAATGCGTGAAAAACAGTTTAAAATGTTTGCTCTTGAAGACAAAGCTGCAGAGATGAAAGAAATGGACGATATTTCGATCAAGCAGTTTATGATTCAAGGCCATTAGGAGCGAATGTAATGTCCGGCAAAAAGAAAGAATCAGGTAAGTTCCGTTCGGTTTTGCTTATCATTATCCTTCCGCTGATGTTTCTTCTAATCGCTGGGGGGATTGTTCTTTGGGCTGCTGGTGTCAATGTCTTAAAGCCGATACAGGAAGCTGCGGCAAAAACGCCGGTTCTTAAAGAATTGGTTCCTGAAACCGAAAATAAAAAAGACACAGCATCAAATAAGGATAGCAGTAATACGGCAGCTCTGGAAAAGACCATTAAGGACCAAAAAAGTGAAATTAGTATATTGAATAAAGATTTAGAAACAAGTAAATCTGAAATCGACAGGCTCAATCAAAAGATCCGTTCACTTGAAAAGACGGCGGAGGATCAAAAAAAGTCACCAGAAGATAATCCAGAAGAAACATCAGGTTCGAATTCTTCTTCTAAGGATGACAAAGTGATCAGTGTATATAAAAGCATGGACAGCGGAAAGGCTGCTAAAATTATTGCCCAATTAAAGGAGCAAGAAGCGCTGAAAATATTGAATGGTCTAAGCAAAAAGCAGCTTGCTGACATCTTGGCAAAAATGACTCCTGAGCAAGCAGCAACCTATACAGAAAAAATTGCTGCCAGCCAAGAATAGGGGGAATTGAAGGTGAAGCTGCTTGAATTGGCGGGACCTTTGCTGCAAACCACAGCGGGTACTGCTGCTAAAACCATGAAAAGTAACCAGGGAGTTTTTCAAAACTGGCTGATGTCTGAGGCCGGATTGAAGGAAATCTCAGAACAAGGAAGTGGAACTCCTACTTCCGGTCATCTTTTGGCAGATGCGCTTAAAAAGATCAGTGATTGGCTAAATGCAAGTCCTGAAGATCAAGACAAACAAAAAGCGGAACTTCTGCAAACATTAAACAAACTAACAGGGGAGCAGTTGGATGAAACTGCTCAGCGAATGCTGCAGAATCTGTTGCAAGCAGTTGAATCAAAAGTGTCCGGCGGGACAGATCAATTACTCGTAGAAGCAGACAAAATCATTTCAGAAAGTAAAACGGCTTTGGCAACCAATGATTCTGCTGCTGACATTAATGGAGAACTGAAGTCTGATACAGAGCAATCAAATCAGGAGAATGAAGGATCTGAGGATGATAAAGAACTTATCCTTATCCAGATGTTCATTAGTCAGCTGCTAGAAGGGAATAAGCTTGCTGACCGCGGGAAGGGAAATGAAGCTCATGTCATTTACCAGAATGGTGATCAATTTCTTTCTGCATTAGAAAAAAAGGGCGTATCTCAACAGCTCATTCAGGATCTTAAACAGCAAATATTCACTAAAGATGAGTCTAGTTCAAAACTTTATTCGATGACAGCGTCAGAGCTGAAAAGCTTTCAAAGCTTAATGGAACAAATGTCTATGCTTCCTCAAAAAGGGACCAAAGAATGGAATTTAGCTGAAAGTCAGCTGAAAGCTTTCCTGTTATCGAAATCATCCGAATCATCGCAAGACTTTGGAAAGCGTGCCCTCTCACCGCTCTCACAGAGTTCATCCAGCAAAAGTGGACCGGATGCTTCTGGAAGTATTCAGCCTGTAGATAATAAATCAGGACTCCAAATGCTGTTTTCAGGATACCGAAGCAATGGAGTTCAAACACTGGATCTGCAGCAGCTCTCATCTGATTTACCGACTGCTGAAACAAAAACGGTGGCTGATCAAGTGATCAATGCATGGAAGCAGATGAAATATACGCCTTTCGGCAGATCGACGGGAAGTTTCACCATTCGGCTGAACCCTGAACATTTAGGATTTGTCACAATCAAGCTGACAAATGAAAATGGGATCTTTCAGAGTAAAATCATTGCATCGAGCCAATCAGCAAAGGAACTGCTTGAACAGCATCTTCCTCAGCTGAAGCAATCATTGCCGAATATGGCCGTTCAAGTTGACCGTTTTACTCTCCCGGTCCAAACCGGAGATCAGCCGATATACGGCCAGCTTGCTGATGAACAGAAACAGCAGCAAGAGGGGCAGAGACAGCAAAGACAGAAAAAGCAATCAAATGATTTCGGTGATCTGCTCGATGAAGTGTCGATGGTTGAAATGGAGGAAGAAGAATGACTTCTATAAGTTCAGAATATAAACTGCCTGAAAAAACAAGCACTGTGACGACTAGCAATAGCAGCTTGGGGAAAGATGAGTTCTTAAAGATATTAATGACTCAAGTCCAAAACCAAGATCCGCTCAACCCGGTTGATGACAAAGAATTTATCAGTCAGATGGCGACTTTTTCAAGCTTGGAGCAAATGATGAACATGAATAAGACCATGACTCAATTTGTTGAAAATCAAGATCCGTTTACTTCGTATGTTGATTGGTTGGGAAAAGAAGTATCTTGGACTGATGGTCAAAGTACAGCAGATAAAACTGGCACAGTAAGCTCTGTTAAACATTCTCAAGGAAACTATTATCTCATTCTTGATGATGGGACCGAGATCAATCCGTGGAATGTAATGTCTGTAGCACAGTCTTCTAAATAAAAAATCTGGGGGAATTTATTATGTTACGTTCACTTTATTCTGGAATCAGCGGTATGAAAAACTTTCAAACAAAGCTTGACGTTATCGGCAACAACATTGCCAACGTGAATACAGTAGGATTCAAAAAGAGCCGTGTTACCTTTAAAGATATGGTAAGCCAAACAATTGCCGGCGGTTCTGCGGCTGGTGCAACTATCGGCGGTACGAACTCTAAGCAGATCGGTTTAGGTTCATCTTCTGGCACAATTGATACAATTCATTCAACAAGCGCAACACAAAGCACAGGGCGAACACTTGATTTAGCGATTGACGGCGATGGTTACTTTAGAATTGATACAGGCGACGGAACAGCTTATACAAGAGCAGGAAACTTCTATTTAGATAATACCGGAACACTGGTTACCGGTGATGGCTATCATGTGTTAAATATGACTGGTGGAACAATTCAAATCCCTCTTGATGCACAAAGCTTCAGCATTGGTTCTGATGGAAAGGTGTCAATTGTTGATGCAGGCGGTCAAACACAAGACGGCGGACAAATCGGGATTGTTACTTTTGCAAACAGTGACGGCCTGGATAAAGTCGGAAGCAACTTATACCGTGAGTCTTTAAACTCTGGGACTGCCAGTGCAGCCAACCAGCCTGGTGATGGCGGTACAGGTTCCCTTAAATCAGGTTTTCTCGAAATGTCTAACGTTGATTTAACTGACGAATTTACTGAAATGATCGTTGCCCAGCGCGGATTCCAATCAAACTCGAAAATTATTACAACATCTGATGAAATCCTTCAAGAACTGGTTAACCTTAAACGTTAAGGAGGGAGGGGAGGCGAGTAATCGCTTCTCCGCTGTTTTATGATTAAAGTAACCCGTTTGAATGGGCAGCCCTTTACACTGAATGCGCTGTTTATTGAACAGATTGAATGCTTTCCGGATACTACAATCACTCTGTCAAATGGTAAGAAGTTTGTAGTAAAAGAAGATGAAGAAGCTGTTCTGGAAAAGATCGCATCTTTCTACCGAAAAATACAAATATTTTCAATGGATCAAGGAATAGAGGAACCGGAATGAAGAAAAAATTAATGATCATTTTACTAATTATTCTTGTCATAATTGGTGCTCTCGGGGCGGCGGCTTATTTTGTTTTAGGCGGAAAGTCCGAAAAAAGTGAAGTGAAAAAAAGTATTGATGAAATCGTTGCATCTTCTGTTGATGTAGAAGAGATCACAACAAATTTAAAGTCTGATAATATTATCCGGCTTGCTATTAAACTTGAAACTGACTCTGATAAATCAAAAGAAGAACTTGAAAAACGTGATTTTCAAGTGAAGGACGCTGTAATATCACTGCTGGCTGATACGAATGCTGATGAGATTGAGGGAGACAAGGGAAAAGAAACCTTTAAGAAGGAACTAAAAGATAAAATAAATAGCTACCTCCAAGAAGGAAAAGTAGAAAAAGTGTATATTACCTCCTTTAATCTGCAATAAAGCATAATTTGACAGAATACGGAGGTGAGGAAAATGTCAGGAGAAGTTCTCTCCCAAAATGAAATAGATGCACTGCTTTCTGCAATATCCACTGGTGAAATGGACGCTGAAGAACTGAAAAAAGAAGAAAAAGAGAAGAAAGTGAAGGTTTATGATTTCAAACGTGCGCTGCGGTTTTCTAAGGATCAGATCCGCAGTTTAACGAGAATTCATGACAATTTTGCAAGACTTCTTACTACTCACTTTTCTGCTCAGCTCAGAACCTATATTCACATATCTGTCAGTTCTGTTGACCAAGTCCCTTATGAGGAATTTATCAGATCTATACCGAACATGACGATCCTGAATCTGTTTGATGTCCATCCGATGGAAGGCAGAATTATGATGGAGGTTAACCCGACGATTGCTTATACGATGATGGATCGGGTAATGGGCGGTATTGGAATCAGTCATAATAAGGTTGATAGCTTGACAGAAATTGAAACAAAAATCATTTCTAATTTATTTGAAAATGCACTGGGAAATTATAAAGAAGCTTGGCAGTCAATTGCTGATATTGAACCGGAAATGACTGAGTTTGAAGTAAATCCGCAATTCGTTCAGATGGTATCTCCTAACGAAACAGTTGTGGTAATTTCACTCAATACTCAAATCGGTGAAATCAGCGGTGTCATAAATCTCTGTATCCCGCATATCGTCCTCGAGCCGCTCATACCGAAGCTTTCAGTCCACTATTGGATGCAATCAGATCGAAATGAGCCGAAGCCTGAGGAAACAAAATCGCTTGAAAAACGTATCATGACAGCACAAATACCTGTCGTGGCCGAGCTCGGCACATCTGAACTGACAATAGAAGAGTTTTTAAGTTTAGAAGTCGGAGACTGCATAACTTTGGACAAATCAGTCACGGATCCTCTTACTGTATTGGTCGGAGATAAGCCGAAATTTTTAGGACAAGCCGGCCGGGTGAATCGAAAACAGGCAGTGCAAATTTTAGATCACGACATAAGAGGTGAACAAGATGGAGAATAATAGATTATCTCAAGATGAGATTGACGCGCTTCTTAACGGCACTGGCAGCACGCCGGATGAGCCAGAGGTTCCGGAAGTACTTGACTTATCGGAAATGGAGCGTGATGCGATCGGTGAAATCGGAAATATTTCATTCGGCAGTTCTGCAACAGCACTGTCAACGCTTTTAAACCAAAAAGTCGATATTACGACTCCGAGCGTAACTGTCATACCTAAAAGTAAAATCAGCGATGCGTTTCCTGAACCGTATGTAGCGATTGAAGTAAATTATACGGAGGGCTTCAGCGGCAGCAACCTGCTGGTCGTGGAACAAAATGACGCGGCGATCATTGCTGACTTAATGATCGGGGGAGATGGGAAAGGTGCGGACCCTTCATTGGGTGAAATCCATTTAAGTGCGGTTCAAGAAGCAATGAACCAAATGATGGGATCGGCAGCCACATCAATGTCTACTGTATTCAGTAAAAAAATTGATATTTCACCGCCTCGGGTTGAATTGCTCGATGTCACTGAAGAAAAGGGAACAGACCGTATTCCTGATGATGAAATGCTGGTGAAAGTTTCTTTCAACTTAAAGGTAGGAGAATTAATAGACTCCAGCATTATGCAGCTTTACCCACTGACATTTGCGAAAGATTTAATTTCAAGCCTTATGAACACAGGAAATGCAGAGGGAGAAACAACGCCGCAGCCTGATGTTACATATGAGCAGCCGAAAGAGCCTGTGGCACCAGAGCCGCGTATTGAACCGCAGCAGCAACAGCCGCCAAAAAGGCAGGGGACGCCGAAAAAAACAGCACCAGTTCAGGTTTCACCGGTGGAATTTTCCGCGTTTGACCCAAATGAGGCTTCGCAAGCCCCTATAAACAACCTGGATATGCTTTTGGATATCCCGCTTTCGATTACTGTTGAGCTTGGCAGAACAAAGAGAAGCGTAAAAGAGATTTTGGAGCTTTCTGCCGGAAGTATTATTGAGCTTGATAAATTAGCCGGTGAGCCGGTAGATATTTTAGTTAATCAGCGTATTGTTGCCAAAGGCGAGGTCGTTGTGATTGAAGAAAACTTTGGTGTAAGAGTCACTGACATTTTAAGCCAGGCAGAGCGCATTAATAATTTAAAATAACGAAACACAAGGAGAGAGATTGAATATGGCACACAGAATTTTAATTGTAGATGACGCAGCATTTATGCGAATGATGATTAAAGATATTTTGGTGAAAAACGGTTTTGAAGTAGTAGCGGAAGCTGAAAATGGAGCACAAGCAGTAGAAAAGTATAAAGAGCATTCTCCTGATCTTGTTACTATGGATATCACGATGCCAGAAATGGATGGGATTTCAGCATTAAAAGAAATTAAACAAATTGATGCACAGGCAAGAATCATTATGTGTTCTGCTATGGGACAGCAATCAATGGTTATCGATGCCATTCAGGCCGGCGCTAAGGATTTTATCGTAAAACCTTTCCAGGCAGACCGTGTGCTTGAAGCAATCAACAAAACATTAAGTTAAAGGGTGTACGACTGTTGAAAAAGAGTCAATATTTCATCGCTTTTATTTGTTTTTTCGTTTTATTCAGTGTACATCCGATTGCTGCTGCCGCGGCAGACTCTGATAATTCAACTGTAAACGAATGGTTTCAAAAGAAAGATGAAAAAACTGCAGATAAGTCAGAGCAAAAGGAAGAAAAAACAACACAAACTGCTGATGAGACGGAGGGAGCGGCGGCTCCTTCTGTCTCAGCTTTTGATTTTGTAAAGATGATTTTCGCTTTACTGTTTGTTATCGTGCTGATTTACGGGCTGGTTAAGCTCATGAACAAAAGAAATCGGCTCCTAAAGCCTTTTCAATATGTTGAAAATATTGGCGGCACATCGGTCGGCCAAAACAGATCCATCCAATTGATCAAAGTCGGAAAAAGTGTGCTCGTCGTCGGTGTTGGAGAGACGATCCAGCTGCTGAAAGAAATTGAGGATGAAAAAGAGATTGAAGTCATTCTCAGCCAGCATGAAGAGGCTATGTCAAGCAAGATAGAGTGGCAAAAGTTTGTGAAGCCGCTGAAGGGCTCTGAACATCAGCCGCAGCAAAAACTGCCTTCATTTTCAAAAGCTTTAAAAGAGCAGCTTGAAGAGTTAAAACAAAACCGTTCTGAAGGAAAGAAGAAAGGCCCACGTCATCATGAATGAGTTTATAAATATTTTCAATTCAAGCGATCCGGAAAACGTTAGTTCAACTGTTAAATTACTATTATTGTTAACTGTATTTTCAGTGGCGCCTGGAATATTGATTCTTATGACTTGTTTTACGCGCATCGTCATTGTTCTGTCATTTGTCAGGACTTCACTGGCGACGCAATCTATGCCGCCAAACCAGGTTCTTATCGGGCTTGCGCTGTTTTTAACGTTTTTTATTATGGCTCCTACTTTTTCAGAGATTAATAAAGAAGCGCTGACGCCATTGATGGACAACAAAATCAGCTTGGACGAAGCGTATACGAAAGCTGAGGAACCAATTAAAGAATTTATGAGTAAACACACAAGGCAGAAGGATCTGGCGCTGTTTATGAATTACGCGAAAATGGATAAACCGGAATCATTAAAGGATATTCCACTAACGACGATGGTTCCCGCTTTTGCCATATCGGAGCTCAAAACAGCGTTTCAAATAGGTTTTATGATTTTTATCCCATTTTTAATTATAGATATGGTAGTGGCGAGCGTCTTAATGTCAATGGGAATGATGATGCTCCCTCCAGTTATGATTTCTCTGCCCTTTAAAATATTACTTTTTGTTTTAGTAGACGGCTGGTATTTAATTGTGAAATCTTTGCTTCAGAGCTTTTAGGGTAGGTGCTAAACGTGAGTTCAGAATTTGTAATTTCTATGGCGGAAAAAGCCGTATACGTAACGCTGATGATGAGTGCGCCATTGCTGGCTATTGCTTTACTGGTCGGTTTAATCGTCAGCATATTTCAGGCGACAACTCAAATCCAGGAACAGACTTTGGCGTTTATTCCGAAAATCGTGGCAGTTCTTCTGGCCTTGATTTTTTTTGGTCCATGGATGCTGTCGACCATTCTTTCGTTTACAACAGAGCTGTTTTCTAATTTAAATCGTTTTGCAGGGTAATGTAGAGATGAATTCGATTATTGATTTATTTCCTGCCTTCTTATTGGTTTTTATTAGAATTTCTGCTTTTTTTGTAACGATTCCGCTATTCGGACACCGGAATGTCCCAGCTGTTCATCGTATTGGATTTGCTTTTTTTCTCGCGGTCATTTGTTTCAGCACCATTGATAAACCTCCCTCTTTGGAGATAGATGGGCAATATATGCTCTTGGCGTTTAAGGAAGCTTTGGTTGGTCTTTGTCTAGGCTTAATTGCTTATATGATGATTGCCGCAGTTCAAATTGCCGGCTCTTTTATTGATTTTCAAATGGGATTTTCAATTGCGAATGTTATTGATCCGCAAACTGGTGCACAAAGTCCGTTGATCGGCCAGTTTATCTATACGATGGCACTTTTGTTTATGCTGAGTGTCAATGCCCACCATTTGCTGCTTGACGGTATTTACTACAGCTTTCAGTATATTTCAGTTGATCAGGCATTTCCGAATTTCGGCGATGAAAAGTTTGCTTATTTTATCGCGAAAAGCTTTAATGCGATGTTTATTATTGCTTTTCAAATGTCAGCGCCGGTTGTGGCCAGTTTGTTTCTTGTTGATTTAGCATTAGGTATCGTGGCTCGAACTGTTCCGCAATTAAATGTATTTGTTGTCGGTCTGCCTTTAAAGATCGCTGTCAGTTTCATCATGCTCATTGTGTGTATGTCCGTTATCTTCGTCGTTGTGCGGAATGTCTTTAGTTTAACGATTGAAACGATGCGGAATCTTTTAGCATTGGTCGGTGTTTCTTAATGAAGCTTAGAATTGACCTGCAGTTTTTTGCGGGAGAAAAGACAGAGAAAGCCACTCCGAAAAAACGGAAGGATACGCGAAAAAAAGGGCAGGTAGCAAAAAGCGCGGATGTCAATACCGCCATTTCTTTATTGGTAGTATTCCTTTCGCTTATTGCGATTGGTCCGTTTATGAGAGACAGGCTGCTGTCATTTATAGAAACTTTTTATACCGAGTCGCTCACAATGAAGCTCTCAGAATCAAATGTGCACACACTGTTTATCAGCTTATTAGAGGATACGGGCATCATACTTGCACCGATCTTGCTTGTCGCTCTTGTTGCAGGGGTCGTAAGCAACTATATGCAGGTTGGGTTCTTGTTTTCTGCTGAAGTGATACAGCCTAAGCTTGAAAAACTGGACCCGATCAAAGGATTTAAACGAATATACAGTATGAGGGCGATTGTAGAGCTGATTAAATCGATATTGAAAATCACGGTTGTCGGTTTTGCGGCCTTCGCTGTTCTTTGGCTGCATTATGGAGAAATTCTCCGGCTCCCGCTCCTGACACCAGAAGAGGCCCTTTCTTTTGTTTCAAAGCTCACACTGTGGATGGGGCTGAGCGGTGCAGTCGCTTTGTTGATTCTTGCTGGTCTCGATTATTTATATCAGAGATTTGACTATGAGAAAAATATCAAAATGTCAAAACAGGATATAAAAGATGAGTACAAAAAATCTGAAGGAGACCCGATTATCAAGTCTAAAATTAAACAAAGACAGCGGGAAATGGCAATGAGGCGGATGATGCAGGAAGTTCCAAAAGCGGATGTCATTATCACAAACCCTACTCACTATGCGATTGCCCTGAAATATGACGAAGAAAAAATGGACGCTCCTTATATTGTTGCAAAAGGTGTTGACCACCTGGCGTTAAAAATCAGGAAAATTGCTAAAGAGCATGATGTCATGATGGTAGAAAACAGACCGCTTGCCCGTGCGTTATATGATCAGGTAGAAATTGACCAGGCAGTGCCGGAAGAATTTTTTAAAGTCTTGGCAGAAATTCTAGCTTACGTATATAAAACAAAACAAAAAGTATATTGAACTTTTCGATTTAAAAGGAGAGAAAAAACAGCATGTCAACAAGAGATTTATCCGTTTTAATAAGTGTGGTCCTCATTGTGGCGATGCTGGTGATTCCATTTCCTCCATGGCTGTTAAGTATTTTGATCATTATAAATATTTCTCTTGCGTTGATCGTGCTTCTCACCACAATGAATATGCAGGAAGCGCTTCAGTTTTCGATTTTTCCGTCACTGTTGCTGCTTTTAACCCTATTTCGTTTGGGCTTGAACGTCTCAACTACCCGTTCAATTCTTTCACATGGTGAAGGAGGAAAAGTCGTCGAGACTTTCGGAAATTTCGTTGTCGGCGGAAATGTATTAGTTGGACTTGTTGTATTTATCATCCTGATTATTATTCAGTTTATCGTCATTACGAAAGGTGCTGAACGTGTTTCTGAGGTTGCAGCAAGGTTTACGCTGGACGCAATGCCCGGGAAGCAGATGAGTATTGATGCTGATTTAAACGCAGGGATGATTACCGAACAGGAAGCGAAGCACCGCCGCGAAAAAGTGGCAAGAGAAGCAGACTTTTATGGAGCAATGGACGGTGCCAGTAAATTTGTAAAAGGCGACGCGATTGCCGGAATCATCATTGTGATGATCAATATTATTTTCGGTATCATTATCGGAATGCTTCAGCAGGGCATGTCTATTCAAGAGGCCGCTTCACACTTTACGATGCTGACTGTAGGGGATGGAATTGTTTCGCAAATTCCGGCGCTGTTAATTTCTACAGCTACGGGTATTGTCGTGACAAGAGCTGCCTCTGAAGGAAACTTAGGGCATGACATTACAGGTCAGCTGTTTGCTTATCCAAAGCTTTTATACGTCGCAGCAGCTACGATTCTGCTTCTTGGTATTTTCACTCCGATTGGCATTTTTCTGACGGGGCCGCTTGCGGGGCTGCTTGCTTTCGGTGCTTATACGCTAACTAAATCAGGTAAGGAAAAAGAAGAAGTGGATGAGATTCTTGAGGAAGAGGCTGAGGTTGACGAGCTTAAAAGCCCTGAAAGCGTTGTTCAGCTTCTGCACATCGATCCGATAGAATTTGAGTTTGGGTATGGTCTGATACCGCTTGCTGATGCCAATCAAGGCGGTGATTTATTAGACCGAATTGTTATGATTCGCCGCCAGTTGGCCCTAGAACTAGGGCTTGTCATTCCTGTCGTGCGCATCAGAGATAATATAGCACTGCAGCCTAATGAATACCGATTGAAAATTAAAGGAAACGAAGTAGCAAAAGGCGAGCTGCTCCTTGATCATTATTTAGCGATGTCGCCTACGCCTGAAGACGATCTCATAGAAGGGATTGAAACAGTGGAGCCGTCATTCGGACTGCCGGCCAAATGGATTGGCGAATCGGTAAAGGATGAGGCTGACATGCTTGGTTATACAGTTGTCGATCCTGCTTCAGTCGTTTCAACCCATATTACGGAGAAAATTAAGCAGTATGCCCACGAATTGATCGGAAGACAGGAGACGAAACAGCTCATCGATCACTTGAAAGAAACGTATCCAGTCCTTGTGGAAGAGGTTACGCCGAATCCGTTGTCTGTTGGTGATATTCAGAAGGTGCTGGCTAAGCTTTTAAAAGAAAAAGTTTCAATCCGAAACTTAGTAACGATTTTCGAAACGCTTGCTGACTATGGAAAATTAACAACAGATTCTGATCTTTTGACAGAGTATACAAGACAGGCACTGGCAAAACAAATTACAGCCCAGTTTGCTAAAGAAAATGAAGTGTTGAAGGTTGTTACTTGTTCGGGCCGTGTAGAAAAGGCAATAGCAGACGGTGTACAGCAAACGGAACACGGGAATTATTTATCGCTTGAACCAGATATTTCAGAAAGTATTGTACGCTCTGTCGCTAAAGAAGCTGAACAGCTCTCATTGCGTCAGGAAACTGCGATTCTTCTTTGCTCGCCGCCTGTCAGAATGTATGTGAAACAGCTTCTGGAACGATACTTCCCTGATCTTCCGGTACTCTCTTATAACGAACTTGAGGCGAATGTTGAGGTACAAAGCATTGGAGTGGTGGATATTTAATGAAAATCAAAAAATTTACTGCTGCTTCAATGCAAGAAGCGGCACTTCTCATCAGAAAAGAGTTGGGTAATGAAGCGGTCATCTTAAATTCGAAAAAAATTAAAAAGCGAAAATGGTTTGGACTCGTCAACAAGCCTGCTGTTGAAGTAATTGCCGTATTGGATCAAGACTTTCTTGAGAAAAAAACGCCTCAGAAGGCAGCTGAGCCGAAACAAACATTAAAAACTCCGGTCAGCAGTCCGAAAATAGAGGAGAGGACATACCCCCCTCAATTTCCGGCGCAACATGAACCCGTTGATTTTTCAGCTTATCAATCTGTACTTCCTGAGCCGCTGCGAAAAGCAGAAAAGCTTTTGCAAGAAACGGGGATTAAAGAGGCAACGAAGACGAGCGCTCTGAAAAAACTGCTGCGCTGCTCTGTGGAAAAGGGCGGTCTTACGGAAGAAAACGTGGTCAGTAAACTTCAGGATATACTATGTGATAAGCTGCCTTCAGCAGACAAGTGGCAGGAGCCTATTCATTCAAAGTATATCGTGCTGTTTGGTTCAACAGGGGCTGGTAAAACAACAACGCTTGCTAAGCTCGCAGCCATATCTATGCTTGAAAAACAGAAAAAAATTGCTTTTATTACAACAGATACGTATCGTATTGCAGCTGTTGAACAGTTGAAAACATACGCCGAACTGCTGCAGGCTCCTCTGGAAGTTTGCTATACAAAAGAAGAATTTCAGCAGGCGAAAGAGTTATTTTCTGAGTATGATCATGTGTTTATTGATACAGCCGGAAGAAACTTCAAGGAGCAGCAATACATTGATGAATTGAAAGAGACGATTCCTTTTGAGAGCAGCATTCAGTCATTTCTCGTTTTATCCGCGACTACAAAATATGAAGATATGAAGCATATTGTCAAACGGTTTTCATCTGTCCCTGTCAATCAGTTCATTTTTACAAAAATAGATGAGACTTCTTCTTTAGGTTCTGTATTTAATATACTGGCAGAATCAAAAATAGGTGCCGGATTTATAACAAACGGCCAGAATGTGCCGGAGGATATACAGACTGTATCACCTCTTGATTTTGTAAGGATGCTGTGCAGATGAACAGATTTGACCAAGCAGCAACTTTACGGGCGAAAATGGAAAAGCGTCAGCGTGTTCTGCCAATGGTTTATTCTCAAAAAGCGAAGACACTTGCTGTCATCAGCGGCAAGGGCGGTGTCGGAAAATCCAATATTACCTTAAACATGGCTCTTGCGCTGCAGGATAAAGGTAAGAAGGTACTGCTCATCGATCTTGATATCGGGATGGGGAACATTGATATATTAATGGGAAATTCATCGTCTTCCACGATTATCGATGTATTAACCGATCGCAAGCCTTTGATGCAGTCATTATCTGTTGGGCCAAAGGGTTTGCGGTACATATCAGGGGGAACCGGTCTTGATGTGATATTTCAGCTGGATCAGAGAAAATGGGCGTTTTTTGCCAATGAGCTTTCTCATGCGTTAAGCCAGTTCGATTATGTACTGTTTGACATGGGAGCGGGCTTATCAAAAGATCAGTTGCCTTTTATTTTATCGGCGGAAGATATTTTGATCATAACAACTCCCGAACCTACGGCCATCATGGACGCATATAGCGCTGTCAAGCACTTGGTTTTGACAGAAAATAAGCTATCAATGAAGGTCGCTGTCAATCGGTGCCGTGATCAAAAAGAAGGGCTGAACGCTTTTACCCGCCTTTCCCGCACGATTCATATGTTTTTGAATGTTCAGGTTCAGTTTGCAGGTTCTGTTTCTGACGATCCGATCGTAAGCAAAGCAGTTGTCGAACAGGTTCCTTTTTTCATACAAAGTCCTCAGGCAAAAGCCAGCCGGTCAGTCCGTCTTTTAGCGGATGCCTTGTTTGAAAGAGAAGAAACAAGACACAAAGTAGAAAAACAGACATTTATTGAGAAGTTATCTTCTTTTTTAATGAGGAGGGCTTAATTTGATTCGTGTGCTTGTAGTTGATGATTCAGCTTTCATGAGAAAAATGATAAGTGATTTTCTAACCGAGGAAAAGCAGATAGAAGTAATCGGAACTGCGAGAAACGGAGAAGAAGCGCTTAAGAAAATTAAATTACTAAAGCCGGATGTTGTTACTCTTGATGTTGAAATGCCGGTCATGAATGGGACAGACACACTGCGCAAAATCATTGAGATTTATAACTTGCCGGTCATCATGGTGTCAAGCCAGACCGAGAAAGGAAAAGAGTGCACAATTAATTGTTTAGAGATCGGTGCCTTTGACTTTATCACAAAGCCATCAGGCTCAATATCTCTGGATTTGTACAAAATTAAAGAACAATTAGTTGAGCGTGTCGTCGCGGCTGGACTTTCCGGCAAGCGGAAACATCCTGCTTCACAGGCAGTTCGGCCTCACCCTATAGTACGTGCTGTAAAGCCTGAATTAAGCAAACCGAAACCCGGCACAGGCAGACAAATTGTATGCATCGGCACATCAACAGGCGGTCCAAGGGCGTTACAAAAGGTGATACCGAAGCTTCCTAAGGATTTGAACGCACCAGTGGTTGTTGTTCAGCACATGCCTGAAGGTTTTACTGCTTCTTTGGCTGAGCGGCTGAATCATTTATCCGACATACAAGTAAAAGAAGCAAAAGATGGCGAAACAGCTCTTAACGGCTGTGTTTACATAGCACCGGGCGGAAAAAACATATCCGTTATCAAAAATAGCGGAGGACTTCAGATCGTTCTTGATAATCTCGATACGCCAAGCCGTCATAAGCCATCAGCCGATTATTTATTCCGTTCTGTCGGTAAACTGGCAGACTATGAAAAAGTAGCGGTGATCATGACCGGAATGGGCAGTGACGGCACTGCCGGCCTAAAAGACATGCTTACGGCCGGCAATGTGAAAGCCATTGCGGAGTCTGAAGAATCTTGTGTCGTATATGGGATGCCGAAAGCAGCTGTTAAAGCGGGCCTCATCCATGAGATTAAACATGTGGAAGATATCGCAGCATCCATCACAAGCTGCGTGAAAAAAGAGAGGGTGTGATTCAAATGGATATGAATCAGTATTTAGATGTCTTTATTGATGAGAGTAAAGAACATTTACAAACATGTAATGAAAAGCTTCTCCTTTTAGAGAAAGACCCGACTGACCTTCAGCTCGTTCATGATATTTTCAGGGCTGCCCATACATTAAAAGGAATGAGCGCAACGATGGGCTATACGGATTTAGCACATCTAACCCACCTGCTTGAAAACGTGCTGGATGCAATCCGAAACGGAGATATGGCAGTTACCTCAGACTGGCTGGATATCTTGTTTGAAGCCCTGGATCACCTGGAAGCTATGGTTCAGTCCATTATTGACGGCGGGGATGGTAAAAGAGATATCTCAGAAGTGAGCGCAAAGCTTGATGTAAATGGAGCGCACGCTGAAACGGCTGCCTCTGCGGAACCTGCAGAAGCACAAAATTCAGCATCTGATTGGGGATATGACGAATTTGAACGGACTGTCATACAAGAAGCGGAGGAGCAAGGCTTCAAACGATATGAAATCAAGATTTCTCTGAACGAAAACTGTATGTTAAAAGCAGTTCGTGTATATATGGTGTTTGAAAAGCTTAATGAAGTCGGAGAAGTAGCGAAAACAATCCCAAGTGCGGAAGTGCTTGAAACCGAAGATTTCGGCACTGACTTTCAAGTTTGCTTCTTAACACATCAATCAGCGGAAGAGATTGAACAATTGATCAATGGCGTTTCAGAAATTGAGCATGTTGAAGTCATTCAAGGGGCTCCTTTAACATCAGCAGAAAAGCCGGAAGAATCTAAGCCGGCAGATTCACCAGCAGCTGTACCTGTGAAGCAGGAGAAACAAAAACAGCCTGCTAAAAACGATGAACAGGCGAAGCACGGCGGATCTAAAACAATTCGTGTCAACATTGACAGACTTGATTCTTTAATGAACTTATTTGAAGAGCTTGTCATTGACCGCGGGCGTCTCGAGCAGATTGCAAAAGAGCTTGAGCACAATGAACTGACTGAAACGGTTGAACGAATGACGAGAATTTCCGGAGATTTGCAATCAATTATTCTTAATATGAGAATGGTTCCGGTTGAAACCGTTTTTAACCGGTTCCCGAGAATGATTCGACAGCTTCAAAAAGAGCTGAATAAAAAAATCGAACTCTCGATCATCGGTGCGGAAACTGAACTGGATCGAACAGTAATTGATGAAATCGGAGATCCTCTCGTTCACTTGATCAGAAACAGTATTGACCATGGTATCGAGTCGCCGGAAATACGTTTGCAAAAGGGAAAACCGGAATCAGGAAAAGTTGTGCTTAAAGCCTATCACAGCGGCAACCATGTCTTTATCGAAGTAGAGGATGACGGTGCAGGCCTTAATCGCAAAAAAATTCTTGAAAAAGCGCTTGAGCGCGGGGTCATTACGGAAAAAGAAGCTGAAACCTTAGAAGACAATGAAATTTACGAATTGATTTTTGCTCCAGGGTTCTCAACTGCTGATCAAATTTCTGATATTTCCGGACGCGGTGTCGGACTTGATGTTGTGAAAAATAAACTGGAGTCTCTTGGCGGTTCAGTCAGTGTGAAATCTGCAGAAGGTCAAGGCTCTTTGTTCAGCATCCAGCTTCCGCTTACATTGTCCATTATTTCAGTACTGCTGATTAAATTGGAAGAAGAGACATTTGCCATTCCAATTTCTTCAATCATTGAAACAGCAGTTATTGATAGAAAAGACATTTTGCAAACGCATGACCGTGAAGTGATTGACTTTAGAGGACACATTGTCCCTGTCGTTTATTTAAAAGAAGAGTTTAAAATAGAAGATTCAAGACAAGATGCGGAACAGCTCCATATCATTGTCGTGAAAAAAGGCGACAAACCTACTGCATTTGTGGTGGACTCCTTTATTGGCCAGCAGGAAGTTGTGCTGAAATCACTCGGAGATTATTTAACAAACGTCTTTGCAATTTCCGGAGCTACTATTTTAGGAGACGGAGAAGTAGCGCTCATTATTGATTGTAATGCACTGATTATTTAACCATTCGAGGAGGTGTCTCACATGACTGCAGAAATTAAAACAGGCGAAAAAATGATTGTCTTTGTGGTAAATGGCAAAGAATATGCCATTTCTGTCACTCAGGTGAAATCAATTGAAAAATGGCAAAAACCAACGAGAGTGCCTGGCGTCGAACCATATATTTGCGGGGTAATCAATTTGCGCGGAGTGGTGACTCCGGTTATTGATTTAAGAAAGCGCCTGAATTTGCCAGAGTATGAAATTACGGATGAAACACGAATTATCATTATTGCTTATCGCGATACTGAAGTCGGCTGGATTGTGGATGAAGCCAATGATGTGATCACCGTACACGAAAGTGAAATAGAATCCGCTCCAGAAAGCATCCAGAAAGATACGGATGTGTCGATCAAACAGATTGTGAAGCAAGAGAACAGGCTATTAAATATTATTGATGCGAACGCGGTTTTGGATAAAGAATCATCTCAGTCCGCTGTGCCCGATCAAGCTTAATCTTAAAGGGGTTATGACATGAGTATTTTTAATGGAATCAAAGAAGAGCAGATGGACATTTTGCGGGAAGTCGGCAATATTGGCGCCGGCCACTCCGCCTCTGCAATGGCCCAGCTGTTAAATAGAAAGATAGATATGGAAGTCCCGTTTGCAAAGCTGCTGTCTTTCGATGAGCTTGTCGATTTTTTCGGAGGCGCTGATATCCCGGTTGCCAGCATCTTTTTAAGAATGGAAGGCGATTTAACGGGTTCGATGTTCTTTATAATGCCTTTTTATCAGGCGGAGCAGTTTATCAGAGAGCTGATTGGAAACCCCGATTTTGATATAGAGGACTTAAGTGAAGACCATATGAGCTCATCCGCTTTGCATGAACTGGGCAATATTTTAGCAGGATCATATTTAACGGCCTTGGCGGATTTGACGAAACTACAGCTTTATCCTAGTGTTCCTGAAGTTTCATTGGATATGTTCGGCGCTGTGATCAGCGAAGGGCTGATGGAGCTCAGTCAGGTTGGAGAACACGCTATTGTTGTCGACACGTCGATTTTTGACCAAAGCCATCAGCAGGAGCTGAAAGCGCATATGTTTATGCTGCCGGACTATGATTCATTTGAAAAGCTCTTTGTCGCCTTGGGTGCATCATTATGAGTACAACTGAGGCTGTTGTTGTAAAGGTAGGAATTGCTGACGTGAAGATCGCCCGCTTCCCGGACACCATCCGGACATCTGGTTTGGGATCATGTGTGGGGCTGGTGCTTTATGATAAAGAAAAGCAAACGGCGGGCCTTGTCCATGTTATGCTTCCGGATTCAACGTTATCTAAAACTGCCGAACTCAATCGGGCTAAATATGCTGACACTGCCGTAAAGACCACGATTGATATGCTGGTAGAAGCGGGTTGCCGGAAATTTGCATTAAAAGCAAAGCTTGCGGGCGGGTCAGAAATGTTTAAGTTTAAATCAACAAATGATTTGATGAAGATCGGACCGAGAAATGTATTAGCGATAAAGGAACAGCTGTCTTTATATAATATTCCTATTATGAGTGAAGATACAGGCGGCTCAAGCGGCCGGACGATAGAATTTGAACCGAAGTCCTGCATGCTGCATATTCGAACTGTTAAACAAGGTGAAAAAACGATTTAATTAAGGTATTAGGGGGATAACAATGCAATCCTTGAATTATGAAGATCAGGTGCTTTGGACGCGCTGGAAAGAGTGGAAAGATCCTAAAGCCGGTGACGATTTAATGCGCCGTTACATGCCGCTTGTCACATATCATGTAGGCAGAATTTCTGTCGGACTGCCTAAATCAGTGCATAAAGACGATCTTATGAGCCTTGGTATGCTTGGTTTATATGATGCCCTTGAAAAATTTGACCCCAGCCGGGACTTAAAATTTGATACCTACGCCTCGTTTAGAATTCGCGGCGCAATCATAGACGGGCTTCGTAAAGAAGATTGGCTGCCCAGAACCTCACGTGAAAAAACAAAGAAGGTTGAAGCAGCAATTGAAAAGCTTGAACAGCGCTATCTTCGGAACGTATCGCCCGCAGAAATTGCAGAGGAACTTGGAATGACGGTACAGGATGTAGTGTCAACAATGAATGAAGGTTTTTTTGCAAATCTGCTGTCAATTGATGAAAAGCTCCATGATCAAGATGACGGTGAAAACATTCAGGTCATGATCAGAGATGACAAAAATGTGCCGCCTGAAGAAAAGATTATGAAGGATGAACTGATTGCACAGCTTGCTGAAAAAATTCACGAACTCTCTGAAAAAGAACAGCTGGTGGTCAGTTTGTTCTACAAAGAGGAGTTGACATTGACAGAAATCGGACAAGTATTAAATCTATCTACGTCCCGCATATCACAGATCCATTCAAAGGCACTATTTAAACTAAAGAATCTGCTGGAAAAAGTGATTCAATAATGAATTTCATGGTTAGCGAGTGAAAAACATGTCAACACTATTATGGCTTTTAAGCTTTACGCTCCACGGCGCTCTTTTGTACGCTGTCATTATTCTGTATACGAGGCTCGCGGCTGTGAAAGAAACAGAAAAACAGCAAAAGAAGATACTTGAAGAGACGGAAAACACCTTGGCGGCATTTCTTCTTGAATTAAAAGAAGAAAATGAGAAACTGATAGAAAATACCGGTCCACCCTCAAGTCAAACTGAGGAAGAAACCAAAAAGCCAGACCTTCAGCACTCTGAAAAATATTCAGAGCGGGATGCAGTTCAAGAAGAAGAGAATCTTCCTGAACATATTGAAGGTCTGATTACTGCGGTTGAGCTTCAGGAAGAGAGCGTAAACAGCGATGTCCAATCATTTGAAGACCAGGTCATAGAATTATATGAGCAGGGGTATTCGGCCAGTCAAATTGCCCAGAAACTGAAGAGTGGAAAAACAGAAATCGAGCTATTTTTAAAATTTCGCTCCAAAGGTGTAAAGGATTCTTGATTGTCGGATAAAGCTGTGTTATATTATGTCTTGGTGTTAAATACACACGCTTAACGATTTATGCAGAGGGTGCTGCAGGCGGCAGTTCTGCACAAAAATGACCTAAGCGGAGGAAAAAAACCATTATATTAGGAGGAAATAACATGTCAGTCATTTCTATGAAGCAATTGCTTGAAGCTGGTGTTCACTTCGGTCACCAAACACGCCGTTGGAACCCAAAAATGAAGCGTTACATTTTCACGGAGCGTAACGGAATCTACATCATTGACCTTCAAAAAACAGTCAAAAAAGTAGAGGAAGCTTACAACTTCACTAAAAATCTTGCTGCTGAAGGCGGAAAAATCCTTTTCGTCGGAACAAAAAAACAAGCTCAAGATTCTGTTAAAGAAGAAGCTCAACGCTCTGGCATGTACTATGTCAACCAACGCTGGTTGGGCGGTACATTAACAAACTTTGAAACAATCCAAAAACGTATTAAACGTCTTAAAGACATTGAAAAAATGCAAGAAAACGGTACGTTTGATGTACTTCCTAAAAAAGAAGTCGTTCAATTGAAAAAAGAATTAGAGCGTCTTGAAAAATTCCTAGGCGGAATTAAAGATATGAAGGATCTTCCTGATGCATTATTCATCATCGATCCTCGCAAAGAGCGCATCGCTGTTGCAGAAGCTCGCAAATTAAACATCCCTATCATCGGTATCGTAGATACTAACTGTGATCCAGATGAAATCGATGTTGTAATCCCAGCGAACGATGACGCTATCCGCGCTGTTAAACTTCTAACTTCTAAAATGGCAGATGCAATCTTAGAAGCGAAGCAAGGCGAAGAAGAAGCGGAAGTTGCTGAAGAAACTGCACCAGAAACAGAAACAACAACTGCGTAACCTATTCAAAAGGTGATAAGAGGGACTGCCTTTTATCACCTTTTTTCAAGAAAAATGTGTAAGATACATACTCTTGTTTAACATATAAGGAGGAATACAAATGGCAATTACTGCACAGCAAGTAAAAGAACTGCGTGAAAAAACTGGCGCGGGCATGATGGATTGTAAAAAAGCGTTAACTGAAACTGACGGAGATATGGACAAAGCAATTGACCTTTTAAGAGAAAAAGGGATTGCGAAAGCAGCGAAAAAAGCTGACCGTATCGCAGCAGAAGGTTCTACTCTTATTAAAACTGACGGCAACAAAGGTGTTATCTTAGAAGTAAACTCTGAAACTGACTTCGTTGCGAAAAACGAAGGCTTCAAAGAGCTTCTTAACACTTTAGCTGATCACCTTCTTGCAAATACTCCAGCAGATGTTGAAGAAGCAATGGGTCAAAAAATGGAAAACGGCTCTACTGTTGAAGAGTACATCACAAGCGCAGTTGCTAAAATCGGTGAGAAAATCACTCTTCGCCGCTTTACAGTTCTTACAAAAGACGAAAACTCTGCATTCGGTGCTTACCTTCACATGGGCGGCCGCATCGGCGTATTAACTGTTCTGAACGGTACAACTGACGAAGAAACTGCGAAAGATATCGCAATGCACGTTGCCGCGGTTAACCCTCGTTACATTTCTCGTGATCAAGTATCTGAAGAAGAAGCAAACCATGAGCGTCAAATCTTAACTCAGCAAGCCCTTCAAGAAGGCAAACCTGAAAACATCGTAGCGAAAATGGTTGAAGGCCGTCTGAACAAATTCTTCGAAGAAATTTGTCTTTTAGACCAGGCGTTCGTTAAAAACCCAGATGAAAAAGTGAAACAAGTTGTTGCAGCGAAAAACGCAACTGTTCAAACTTATGTCCGCTATGAAGTTGGAGAAGGCATCGAAAAACGTCAAGAAAACTTTGCTGAAGAAGTAATGAACCAAGTGAAAAAATAATGGCGAAAAGATTTCGCGGCCAAGTCGCGTCTTTTCAGGCAGTATAGGGGACACACTTTGTGTTCCCTATTTTTAAAACTATATTTACAAACCTTTTTTTCTCTTGCATAATAGAAAACGGCAATGTTTACACTTGGAGGTTATCATGGAAAAACCAAAATACAAACGAATCGTATTAAAGCTTAGCGGGGAAGCATTGGCAGGAGAACAGGGTAACGGAATTAACCCGACTGTCATTCAATCCATTGCAAAGCAAGTGAAAGAAATCGCTGAGCTTGATGTCGAAGTGGCTGTTGTAGTAGGCGGCGGCAACTTATGGCGCGGAAAAACAGGAAGTGACCTGGGCATGGACCGTGCAACTGCTGACTATATGGGAATGCTGGCGACAGTTATGAATTCGCTTGCTCTTCAAGACAGCTTGGAAACACTCGGAATCCAGTCCAGAGTGCAAACATCCATTGAAATGAGACAAGTTGCTGAACCGTACATAAGAAGAAAAGCGATACGCCACTTAGAGAAAAAACGTGTCGTTATTTTCGCTGCGGGCACAGGAAACCCATATTTCTCAACTGATACGACAGCTGCACTGCGGGCTGCTGAAATTGAAGCAGACGTTATTTTAATGGCGAAAAATAATGTTGACGGTGTGTATAATGCTGATCCTAGAAAAGATGAATCAGCTGTTAAGTATGAATCACTTTCTTATCTTGACGTTCTAAAAGACGGCCTGGAAGTCATGGATTCAACAGCATCATCTTTATGCATGGATAATGACATTCCGCTTATCGTCTTTTCTATTATGGAAGAAGGAAATATCAAACGTGCCGTTATCGGTGAATCAATCGGAACGATCGTGAGGGGGAAATAACGTGTCAAAAGAAGTATTAACTCAAACAAAAGAAAAAATGGAAAAAGCAATTGCTGCTTATCAGCGCGAATTGGCTACAGTACGTGCAGGCCGTGCAAATCCATCTTTATTAGATAAAGTAACGGTTGAATATTACGGAGCACAGACACCTTTAAATCAGCTGTCTTCTATTAACGTGCCTGAAGCTCGTATGCTCGTTGTAACGCCATATGATAAATCAGCAATCGGCGATATCGAAAAAGCGATTTTAAAAGCTGATTTAGGCCTTACGCCAACAAGTGACGGCAACATGATTCGAATTGCGATTCCGGCATTAACAGAAGAAAGACGCAAGGAATTAGTAAAAGTTGTGAAAAAATATGCTGAAGAAGCGAAAGTAGCTGTCCGTAACGTTCGCCGTGATGCTAACGATGATCTCAAAAAACTTGAGAAAAACGGAGACATTACTGAGGATGAACTGCGTGCTTCAACTGAAGACGTTCAAAAACTGACAGATGAATATGTGTCAAAAATTGACAGTGTCACAAAAGACAAAGAAAAAGAAATCATGGAAGTTTAATGAAAAACTATGTACAATAGATAATAGTGAAAAGACCCTCTCATGTTTACAGGGGGTTTTTTTGTTAATACTGTTGATTACATCGGTTATCAGCAGGGAATGCAACCTTTTTGGGTGACGGAGGAATCTCATGCTCAACATACTCAAAAATTGGAAGAACCAGCAAACTGCGGCTTCCAACTTAGAACGTTATACAAAAGAAGACATACTTAAGGGAGAAATTCCCGAACACATCGCCATTATCATGGATGGAAATGGCCGTTGGGCTAAAAAACGCTCTCTTCCCCGAATTGCAGGCCACCATGAAGGAATGAAGGTGGTAAAAAGGACAACGAAGCTTGCGAACGAACTAGGTGTCAAAGTACTGACATTGTATGCATTTTCAACAGAAAACTGGAAGAGGCCGAAAATGGAAGTCGATTTTTTAATGAAGCTTCCAGAAGAATTTTTAAATACGTATCTTCCAGAGCTTGTAGAGGAAAATGTACAGGTTCGGATCATAGGAGATGAAACGGCTTTGCCGGCGCACACATTACGTGCGATTGAAAAGGCTGTAGAGGATACGGCGCAAAACGACGGAATGATCCTTAATTTTGCTCTCAATTATGGAGGCCGTACTGAAATTGTCACTGCTGCAAAAGCACTCGCGGAAAAAGTGAAGGAAGGCTCTTTGGATATTGAAGACATTGATGAATCGCTTTTTTCTAATTATTTAATGACTGAATCTTTGCAGGATCCTGAACTTTTAATTCGAACGAGCGGCGAGATTAGACTGAGCAATTTTATGCTATGGCAGGTTGCCTACAGTGAATTTGTCTTTACTGACGTCTTATGGCCTGACTTTAAAGAGGATCACTTCTTACAGGCGTTAGGAGAATATCAGCAGAGGGGCCGGAGGTTTGGCGGAATTTAGAGGATGGTGGACATGAAACAAAGAATTTTGACAGGTGTTCTGGCAGCAATTGTATTTTTATTTTTGGTTATTGTCGGGAAATTGCCGTTCACCATATTAATTTATGCTATGGGCAGTGTGGCGCTTTTTGAGCTTTTACGGATGAAAAAGCTGAAGCTGGTTTCACTGCCGGGTTTGATCAGTCTTTTATTATTGTGGATGTTCTTATTGCCAAGCCAGTATTCGTTTTTTGAAGCGAATGGTATTTCAAAAATGGAAATCGCTTTGTTTGCGGTACTGCTTTTGCTGACTTACACAGTGTTGGTGAAAAACACCTTTACTTTTGATGAAGTCGGGTTTATTACGCTTGCAGCAATTTACATCGGAATGTGTTTTCATTATTTTATAGAAATCAGAAATCTTGACCAATACGGGTTAACATACATTTTTTACGCGTGTGTTGTGATTTGGTCCACTGATTCCGGTGCATATTTTGTCGGGAAAGCGCTTGGTAAGCGAAAACTGTGGCCTGAAATCAGTCCGAACAAAACAGTGGAAGGCTTTGCAGGCGGAATTGTCATCGCACTTGTACTGGCGACGATTTTTCAGCTTTTTGCACATCTTCCGATCCCGTATATCTATCTGCTTTTGATCACGCTGTTTTTGTCTGTTTTCGGACAACTTGGAGATTTAGTGGAATCCGCCTTGAAAAGACATTACGATGTAAAGGATTCTGGGAAGATTCTTCCCGGGCATGGCGGTATATTAGACCGTTTTGACAGTTTCTTGTTTGTCATGCCTTTCTTGTACTTTCTGCTTGCCCTTTTTTCATAAAAAAGTCTAATATGAATATGAGACTGATCATGCAGCAAAAAGAATAGGAGTAGTGGCAGCTTTGAAAAATATTTGTCTTTTAGGAGCAACAGGATCAATCGGCGAACAGACTCTTGACGTATTGCGTACGCATCAAGATCAATTTCAGCTGGTATCTATGTCGTTTGGCAGAAATATTGATAAGGCCGTACCAATGATTGAGGCCTTTCAGCCGAAGTTTGTCTCTGTCGGTGATCTGGATACATATCATAAATTAAAACAAATGTCTTTTTCTTTTGAATGCCAAATCGGGCTGGGAGAAGAAGGACTGATAGAAGCAGCAGTGATGGAGGAGGTTGACATTGTTGTCAACGCCTTGCTCGGAAGCGTCGGTCTTATCCCGACGTTAAAGGCAATTGAACAGAAAAAAACAATTGCGCTTGCAAATAAGGAAACTCTTGTCACTGCAGGGCATATAGTAAAAGAACATGCTAAGAAATATGATGTTCCGCTGCTGCCTGTTGACAGTGAGCATTCGGCAATTTTTCAAGCCCTTCAAGGCGAACAGGCTAAAAACATTGAACGCCTCATCATTACGGCATCCGGCGGAAGCTTTCGGGACAAGACGCGGGAGGAGCTCGAATCAGTAACAGTTGAGGATGCATTAAAACACCCGAATTGGTCAATGGGTGCAAAAATTACGATTGATTCGGCTACAATGATGAATAAGGGGTTAGAGGTGATCGAGGCACATTGGCTATTCGATATACCATATGAACAAATTGATGTAGTTTTACATAAGGAGAGCATCATCCATTCAATGGTTGAGTTTCATGACAAAAGTGTGATCGCACAGCTCGGAACTCCGGATATGAGAGTTCCAATCCAATATGCGCTCACTTATCCTGACCGGTTGCCATTACCAGATGCGAAAAGGCTTGAATTATGGGAAATCGGCAGTCTGCATTTTGAGAAAGCTGATTTTGACAGGTTCCGATGCTTACAATTTGCTTTTGAATCAGGTAAAATAGGAGGAACAATGCCGACAGTGCTAAATGCGGCAAATGAAGTAGCTGTCGCTGCCTTTTTAGCCGGCAAGATACCGTTTTTGGCTATTGAAGACTGTATCGAAAAGGCACTATCCCGCCATCAGGTAATGAAAAAACCGAGCTTGGCGGACATTCAAGAAGTGGACAAAGATACCCGGGGATACGTCAATTCAATACTCACATAAGGTGGTATGTTCGTGAATACAGTTATAGCGTTTATCATTATTTTCGGAACGCTCGTTTTCTTCCATGAACTGGGCCATTTATTGCTAGCCCAAAGAGCGGGAATTCTCTGCCGTGAATTTGCGATCGGCTTCGGTCCAAAAATTTTTTCTTTCAAAAAAAATGAAACAGTTTATACGATCAGGCTGCTTCCGGTCGGCGGATTTGTCCGTATGGCAGGCGAAGACCCGGAAATGATTGAGGTGAAACCCGGTTACACGGTCGGGCTTCTCTTTAATAAAGAAGATCAAGTTGAGAAAGTCATCATCAATCAAAAGGAAAAATACCCGGATGCTTTAGTCATTGAAGTGGAAACAGCGGATTTAGAGCATGACATGAAGATCACCGGCTATGAACAGGGGAAAGAGGATGAGCTTTCCGGCTTTACTGTCAGCGAAACATCCTTTTTCATTGTAGACGGAGAAGAAGTACAGATTGCGCCGTATAATCGCCAATTTGGTTCCAAACCTGTGTGGCAGCGGATTAAAGCGATTGCTGCAGGACCGATTATGAACTTTATTTTAGCTTACGTCATTTTAGTAATGCTTGGACTTGTTCAAGGCGTGCCGTCAAATGAGCCTGTGCTCGGGCAGCTGACTGACAATGGAAGGGCGGCCGAGGCAGGGCTAAAAGAAGGGGATTACATTCAAAGCATTAACGGTGAGAAAATGAGGTCTTGGACTGACATTGTCTCCGCTGTAAAAGAAAACCCGGAAAAAGAAATGGACGTTGCAGTAAAAAGAGATAACAAAACGCTTCATATTTCAGTGACTCCGGAAGCTGTGAAAGATGAGAGCAAAAAGACAATCGGACGTTTCGGTTCCTATGCGCCGACTGAAAAAGGCGTTCTCTCAGCAGTTGCTTACGGCGCGACATCAACAGTTGATGTCACCAAAGCCATTTTAACCAACTTAAGCAAATTAGTAACAGGCCAATTTAAACTTGATATGTTGTCAGGTCCTGTCGGCATATATGATATGACAGACCAAGTGGCGAAAACGGGGTTAGTTAACTTATTCCAGTTTGCTGCGTTTTTAAGCATTAACCTTGGGATTGTCAACTTGCTTCCGATTCCGGCACTTGACGGAGGAAGGCTGTTATTTCTATTTATTGAAGCGATTCGGGGCAAACCGATTAACAGAGAAAAAGAAGCATTTGTTGTGTTTATCGGGGTAGCTTTCTTAATGCTTCTTATGCTGGTCGTCACATGGAACGATATCCAGCGGCTGTTCTTGTAAATGAAAAGTAAATCAATCAGAGGTGCGAAGAAATGAGACAAAGCTTGACGCTTATTCCTACGCTCCGTGAAGTTCCAGCTGATGCCGAAGCAAAAAGTCATCAGCTTCTTCTGAGAGCAGGATTTATCAGACAGAATACGAGCGGGGTATACAGCTATATGCCTCTTGCGTATAAGGTGATTCAAAACATTCAGCAGATTGTTCGTGAAGAAATGGAGAAAATTGATGCCGTAGAAATGCTTATGCCCGCATTGCAGCAGGCTGAGACATGGCAGGAATCAGGCAGATGGTATACGTATGGTCCTGAACTGATGAGACTAAAAGACCGTCATGGCCGTGAGTTTGCTTTAGGGGCAACGCATGAGGAAGTTATCACTTCACTTGTTCGCGATGAGGTTAAATCCTATAAGCGTCTCCCTCTGACTCTGTATCAAATTCAGTCTAAGTTCAGAGATGAAAAACGTCCTCGCTTTGGTTTGTTAAGAGGCCGCGAATTTATTATGAAGGATGCGTATTCTTTCCATGCATCTGAAGAGAGCTTAGATGAAACGTATCAAAAAATGTACGAGGCCTATTCTAATATTTTTGCCCGCTGCGGCATTAATGTAAGACCTGTCATCGCCGATTCAGGCGCAATGGGAGGAAAGGATACGCACGAGTTTATGGCACTTTCTGCAATCGGAGAGGATACAATTGCGTATTCTGATGAATCACAATATGCGGCCAATATCGAAATGGCTGAAGTTCTTTATCAAGAAGTCCCTTCTGATGAAGAGCCTAAAGCTTTAGAGAAAGTTCACACGCCTAACGTGAAAACAATCGAAGAACTGACTGCGTTTTTACAGGTTTCCGCTGAAGCCTGCATTAAGTCAGTATTGTTTAAAGCAGATGACCGTTTTGTCTTAGTGCTTGTAAGAGGCGACCATGAAGTCAACGATATTAAAGTGAAAAACTTGCTTCATGCAGAAGTTGTGGAGCTTGCCTCACATGAAGAGGTCATTCAGCAGCTCGGAACAGAGCCAGGATTTGTCGGCCCTGTCGGTGTCAATCAAGATGTTGAAGTTTATGCCGATCATGCTGTGAAAGCAATGGTCAATGCTGTTGCCGGTGCGAATGAAGGAGATCATCATTATCAAAATGTCAACGTGAACCGTGATGCGCAAATTAAAGAATTTGCCGATCTTCGATTTATTAAAGAAGGTGATCTTTCACCAGACGGTAAAGGCACAATCCGCTTTGCGGAAGGAATCGAAGTCGGACAAGTCTTTAAGCTCGGAACACGCTATTCAGAAGCGATGAATGCGACATACTTAGACGAAAACGGACGCGCGCAGCCAATGCTGATGGGCTGTTACGGAATCGGTGTGTCAAGAACGCTTTCTGCTATTGCTGAACAGCATCACGACGAAAAAGGGTTAATCTGGCCAAAAAGCGTTGCGCCGTACGATCTTCATATTCTTGCTTTGAACATGAAAAACGATGCCCAAAGAGAGCTTGCTGAAAAGCTGTATGCCGATTTAAAAGCGGAAGGCTATGGAGTGCTCTATGACGATCGTGCTGAGCGCGCCGGCGTAAAATTTGCTGATTCAGATCTAATCGGACTTCCAATCCGCATCACTGTCGGAAAACGGGCTGACGAAGGAATTGTCGAAGTGAAAATCCGTAAAACGGGTGAGTCAACTGAGATTTCAGTAGACGAATTATCTGCTTTTATCAGCAAGCAGTAATCACCATAACGATTTATTAAAAAACATGTTAAAATAGAAATAATAGAAGGTACCTCATTGCCTGAGGTACCTTCACTTATGATGTTTTTAGGGAGGGATACTGTCTGAATGGAACAGTTATCAGTAAACAGAAGGCAGTTTCAAATTCTTCTGCAGCAGATTAATATGACAGATGATACCTTCATGACATACTTTGAAGATGGCGAGATTAAAAAGTTGACGATACACAAAGCGACAAAGTCTTGGCATTTTCATTTTCAATTTAAATCTTTGCTGCCTTTTCAAATATATGACACATTAACAATGAGGCTGACGCAATCGTTTGCCCACATAGCAAAAGTTACATCATCAATCGAAGTGCAAGATGCAGAGGTCAGCGAAAGTCTTGTACAAGACTACTGGTCACGCTGCATTGAAGAATTGCAAGGCATTTCGCCGCCGATTATCAGTCTATTAAACCAGCAAAAACCGAAGCTGAAGGGCAATAAACTGATTGTCAAAACAAAAACGGATACGGAAGCTGCTGCACTTAAGAACAAATATAGTTCCATGATTCAAGCAGGCTACCGTCAATTTGGTTTCCCGGACCTTCAACTTGATGCCGAAATATTTGTATCCGAGCAAGAAGTTCAAAAGTTTCGGGAACAAAAGCTTGCAGAAGACCAAGAGCGGGCCATGCAAGCGCTGATTGAAATGGAGAAGAAAGACAAAGAAAGTGATGAAGATCAAGCGCCATCTGGGCCTCTTGTCATCGGTTATCAAATTAAAGATAACGAAGAAATCCGGACACTTGACAGCATCATGGACGAAGAACGGAGAATTACGGTTCAGGGTTATGTGTTTGATGTGGAGACCCGAGAGCTGAAAAGCGGGCGCACGCTATGCATCTTCAAAATTACAGACTACACAAATAGTATCTTAATCAAAATGTTTGCACGTGAAAAAGAAGATGCGGCACTGATGAAGTCTCTGAAAAAAGGAATGTGGGTAAAAGCACGCGGAAGCATTCAGAATGACACTTTCGTCAGAGATCTCGTCATGATCGCAAATGACGTTAACGAAATAAAAGCAAAAACCCGTGAAGATTCGGCTCCTGAAGGAGAAAAAAGAGTGGAATTGCATCTGCATTCTCCAATGAGCCAAATGGATGCTGTTACAGGGATTGGAAAGCTTGTCGAACAGGCGAAAAAATGGGGGCATGAGGCCATCGCTTTGACTGACCATGCTGTCGTTCAATCTTTCCCTGATGCGTATTCTGCCGCTAAAAAGCATGGAATTAAAATGATTTACGGGATGGAAGCGAATCTCGTTGATGATGGCGTGCCAATTGCTTATAACGCTGCACATCGTCTGCTTGAGGAAGAAACATATGTTGTTTTTGACGTCGAGACGACAGGCTTGTCTGCTGTTTATGACACCATTATTGAGCTGGCTGCAGTAAAAGTAAAAGGCGGAGAAATTATTGATAAATTTGAGGCGTTTGCGAACCCGCATCGTCCGCTTTCAGCCACAATCATAGAGCTGACAGGCATCACTGATGATATGCTTCGCGACGCTCCGGATGTTGTAGATGTAATTAGAGAGTTTAGAGAGTGGGTCGGCGATGATATCCTTGTCGCTCATAATGCAAGCTTTGATATGGGATTCTTAAATGTAGCTTATAAAAAGCTTCTTGAAGTCGATAAAGCTAAAAACCCAGTCATTGATACGCTTGAACTTGGACGTTTCCTTTATCCGGAATTTAAGAACCATCGGTTGAACACACTTTGTAAAAAGTTTGATATCGAACTCACACAGCACCACCGTGCGATCTATGATACTGAGGCAACCGCTTATTTGCTTCTGAAAATGCTAAAAGACGCATCTGAAAAAGGCATTCAGTACCATGATGAGTTGAATGAAAATATGGGTCAGTCCAATGCTTATCAAAGATCAAGACCGTATCATGCAACATTACTTGCTGTGAACAGCACGGGGCTTAAAAATTTATTTAAGCTTGTGTCACTTTCTCATATTCATTATTTTTACAGAGTGCCTCGTATTCCGAGATCTCAGCTTGAGAAATACAGGGAAGGGCTTCTGATCGGTTCGGCCTGTGACAGGGGAGAGGTTTTTGAAGGGATGATGCAAAAATCGCCTGAAGAGGTTGAAGATGTCGCGTCATTCTATGATTATCTTGAGGTTCAGCCGCCTGAAGTGTACCGTCACTTGCTAGAGCTTGAGCTGGTCCGTGATGAAAAGTCGCTGAAAGAAATTATTGCGAATATCACGAAACTGGGTGAAAAGCTTAATAAACCGGTTGTTGCTACAGGAAATGTTCATTACTTGAATGATGAGGATAAAATCTACAGAAAGATTTTAATATCCTCTCAAGGCGGGGCCAATCCGCTGAACAGGCATGAACTGCCGAAAGTGCATTTCAGAACGACAGACGAAATGCTTGAAGCATTTTCTTTCTTAGGCGAAGAAAAAGCGAAGGAAATCGTTGTCACCAATACCCAAAAGGTTGCTTCTTTAATTGATGACATCAAGCCGATTAAAGATGATTTGTATACACCGAAAATCGAAGGCGCTGATGAAGAGATCAGAGAAATGAGCTATCAGCGTGCAAGAAGCATTTACGGCGAACAGCTGCCTGAAATTGTAGAAGCGCGGATTGAAAAAGAATTAAAGAGTATCATTGGCCACGGCTTCGCTGTTATTTATTTGATCTCTCACAAACTTGTAAAACGTTCACTAGATGACGGGTATCTCGTAGGTTCCCGTGGTTCCGTAGGATCTTCATTAGTTGCGACGCTTACTGAGATCACTGAGGTGAACCCGCTGCCGCCGCACTATGTATGCTCTGAGTGCCAGCATTCTGAGTTCTTTAATGATGGTTCTGTCGGTTCCGGTTTTGACCTGCCTGACAAGACATGTCCTCATTGCGGAACGCCTTTGAAAAAAGACGGCCATGATATTCCGTTTGAAACGTTCTTAGGATTTAAAGGGGACAAAGTACCTGATATCGATTTGAACTTCTCAGGGGAATATCAGCCGCAAGCACACAATTACACAAAAGTATTGTTCGGAGAAGACAATGTATATCGTGCGGGAACAATAGGCACTGTTGCAGAAAAAACAGCTTATGGTTATGTAAAAGGCTATGCCGGAGACAATAACCTTCATATGCGCGGGGCCGAAGTAGATCGGCTCGTACAGGGATGTACAGGTGTAAAACGGACGACTGGACAGCACCCTGGGGGTATTATCGTCGTTCCGGATTATATGGATATTTATGATTTTTCACCGATTCAGTTCCCGGCAGATGCCACGGGTTCGGAGTGGAAAACGACTCATTTTGATTTCCACTCCATTCATGACAACCTGTTGAAACTCGATATTCTCGGACACGATGACCCGACCGTCATTCGGATGCTTCAGGACTTAAGCGGAATTGATCCAAAAACAATTCCAACAGATGATCCTGAAGTGATGAAGATCTTCCAGGGAACCGAATCACTCGGTGTTACAGAAGAACAGATCGGCTGTAAAACGGGCACTCTTGGAATCCCTGAATTCGGAACCCGATTTGTCCGGCAGATGCTTGAAGACACAAAGCCGACAACTTTTTCCGAGCTCGTTCAGATTTCGGGCTTGTCTCACGGAACTGATGTATGGCTCGGCAATGCGCAAGAGCTCATCCACAATAATATTTGTGAGCTGAGTGAGGTTATCGGCTGCCGTGATGACATTATGGTTTACTTAATCTATCAGGGCCTTGAGCCGTCCCTTGCCTTTAAAATCATGGAATTTGTGCGTAAAGGAAAAGGATTAACGCCTGAATGGGAAGAAGAAATGAAAAATAACAATGTCCCAGACTGGTATATTGATTCTTGTAAAAAGATTAAATACATGTTCCCGAAAGCCCACGCCGCAGCTTATGTATTAATGGCAGTCCGCATTGCTTACTTTAAAGTCCATCACGCGCTTTTGTATTATGCGGCTTATTTTACCGTTCGTGCAGACGATTTTGATATCGATACAATGATCAAGGGTTCTACAGCAATCAAGGCTGTAATGGAGGATATTAACTCTAAAGGACTTGATGCTTCACCGAAGGAAAAAAACCTTCTCACTGTTTTAGAATTAGCGCTTGAAATGTGTGAAAGAGGCTATTCATTCCAAAAAGTCGATTTATATCGCTCCAGCGCTACAGAGTTTATTATTGACGGCAACAGTCTTATCCCACCGTTTAACTCCATTCCTGGATTAGGGACGAACGCCGCTCTGAACATTGTAAAGGCTCGTGAAGAAGGCGAATTCCTCTCGAAAGAAGATTTACAAAAGAGAGGGAAAGTGTCAAAAACGATTCTAGAGTATTTAGATCGTCATGGCTGCTTGGAATCACTGCCTGATCAAAACCAATTGTCACTGTTCTAACATGGAAAGCAGAATTTCTCTGGAAATTCTGCTTCTATGCATACATAGGCGTAAAAAGTGCCATCGTAACATTAGAGTCTCTGTTATTTGCTTAGGTATGAAGGTAAGCGTATATCCATTTGCAATAAAAATATGGTTATGGTATAGTTTTATTGGAAATGCTAACGATTACCGAGGCAAAGAGTGGGGAAACCCGCTCTTTTGTATTGAACAAGAGAATTTTGTCTCGACATGTTCATCGTTTACTTTTTAGCCCCCTGCTCTTTTGAAGCAGGGTTTTTATGCAGAGTGACGAGACGAATATGAGATCGACAGCACAAGGAGGAAGAACATGAGCAAAAAAGTGACTGACACCGTTCAAGAAATGGCTCAGCCAATCGTAGACAGCCTTCAGCTTGAACTCGTTGACATTGAATTTGTCAAAGAGGGTCAAAGCTGGTTCCTTCGCGTGTTTATTGATTCCGATGACGGTGTGGATATTGAGGAATGTGCCAAAGTAAGCGAAGCTTTAAGCGAAAAGCTTGATGAGGCAGATCCAATCAGCCAAAATTACTTTCTTGAAGTTTCATCTCCGGGAGCTGAGCGTCCGCTAAAGAAAAAGGCCGATTTCGAAAAATCACTTGGGAAAAATGTGTACATTAAGACGTATGAGCCTATTGAGGGCGTTAAAGTGTTTGAAGGTGAACTGGCTGAATTTGATGGACAAACAGTGACAGTTGAGATCACGATCAAAACAAGAAAGAGACGGATCAATATTCCGTATGAAAAGATAGCTAATGCAAGATTAGCTGTTACATTCTAATGAATACAAATGTTTTAAGGGGGGAGACCGTTAAATGAGCAGTGAATTATTAGATGCTCTCACGATTCTTGAAAAAGAAAAAGGCATCAGTAAAGAAATTATCATTGAAGCAATCGAAGCTGCCTTAATTTCTGCTTATAAGCGGAATTTTAATCAAGCGCAAAATGTACGAGTGGATTTAAACCGTGAAACAGGCTCCATCCGTGTATTTGCAAGAAAAGATGTCGTTGACGAAGTATACGACCAAAGACTGGAGATCTCTATTGAAGAGGCGCAGGGCATCCATCCGGAATATATGGTCGGCGATGTCGTCGAAATCGAAGTAACACCTAAGGATTTCGGGCGCATAGCTGCTCAAACAGCGAAGCAGGTTGTCACACAGCGTGTGCGCGAAGCTGAGCGCGGTGTGATTTATTCTGAATTTATCGACCGTGAAGAAGACATCATGACGGGTATTGTCCAGCGTCTGGACAATAAGTTTATCTACGTGTCTTTAGGCAAAATTGAAGCCTTGCTGCCGGTTAATGAGCAAATGCCGAATGAAAGCTACAAGCCTCATGACCGCATTAAGGTATATATCACAAAAGTAGAAAAAACGACGAAGGGTCCGCAGATTTATGTGTCAAGAACACATCCAGGCCTGTTAAAGCGTTTGTTTGAAATTGAAGTGCCCGAAATTTATGATGGAACTGTCGAGCTGAAATCTGTTGCCAGAGAAGCCGGCGACCGTTCAAAAATTTCTGTCCGCACAGATGATCCTGACGTGGATCCTGTCGGCTCATGCGTAGGCCCTAAAGGCCAGCGTGTTCAGGCGATCGTCAATGAATTAAAAGGTGAAAAAATTGACATTGTCAACTGGTCCAGTGATCCTGTAGAATTTGTCGCGAATGCGCTCAGCCCTTCGAAAGTGCTGGATGTCATCGTTAATGAAGAAGAAAAAGCGACAACTGTTATCGTTCCTGATTACCAGCTGTCTCTGGCGATTGGCAAAAGAGGACAAAACGCACGCTTAGCTGCTAAACTGACAGGCTGGAAGATTGATATTAAGAGCGAAACAGACGCAAGAGAACTTGGAATCTATCCGAGAGAACTTGAAGAAGAAGACGATGAGCCGCTCTTTACGGAGCCTGAAACTGCTGAATCGGATGAATAAGAGGTGACCTTAGGTGAATAAACACAAGAAGATCCCGTTACGCAAATGTGTAGTGACTGGGGAAATGAAGCCTAAAAAGGAACTGATCCGAGTTGTACGTTCGAAAGAAGGCGAAATCTCAGTAGACCCGACCGGAAAAAAGAACGGGCGGGGTGCTTATTTAACGCTGGATAAAGAGTGCATCTTAGCAGCAAAAAAGAAAAACACTTTACAAAATCAATTTCAATCACAAATCGATGACCAGATTTTCGAAGAATTGCTGGAGCTGGCGGAAAAGGTGAAAAAATAAAATGTCTGGAATGGAATGGTTTCCCTTGCTGGGTCTGGCCAATCGAGCTCGTAAGGTCGTGTCAGGCGAGGACTTGGTAATTAAAGAAATCAGGAATGCGCGTGCAAAGCTTGTCCTGCTTACAGAGGATGCATCATCTAATACAGCAAAAAAAGTAACCGACAAGTGCAATTATTATAAAGTCCCTTATAAAAAAGTCGAGAGTCGCGCGGTTCTTGGACGCTCTATCGGTAAAGAAGCCCGTGTCGTTGTCGCCGTCACTGACCAAGGTTTTGCGAATAAGCTGATCAGCTTGCTCGATTAATATTTTTGGGGGTGAACGAATGGCTAAAATGAGAGTATACGAATATGCAAAAGCGTTAAATGTTTCAAGTAAGGAAATTTTGACCGCACTGAAAAACATGGATTTAGAAGTGAATAATCATATGGCCATGCTTGAAGAAAAGGCCATTAAACAGCTTGATGCCAAATATAAAAAAGGCGGCGCAAGCGCAGCCGCTAAATCTCAAAAGCCTGCAGAAACGAACAAAAACAAACAGCCGCAAGGGGTTAATCAGCAATCAGCTGGAAATCAACCAAATAAAATTCGAGACGGAAAGAAGAATGACGTGCAGAATAATCAATTTAACAAAAACAAGAAGAATAACAACAACAAAAAAAATAAACGTAACAACAACAATAAAAATCAATATCAGCAAAAGCCTGTAAAGCCGAAAAAAGAGCTTCCTGAGAAAATTACGTTCTCCGGTACTTTAACAGTCGGCGCACTGGCTGAAGAGCTTGGCAAAGAGCCTTCAGAAATCATTAAAAAGCTGATGCTTCTTGGTGTAATGGCAACCATCAACCAAGAGCTTGATAAAGATACAATTGAACTCATTGCATCAGAATATGGTGTTGAAACAGAAGAAGTCATTGTGCTTGAAGAAACAGAGCTGGAAAAATACGAAGAGCCTGATAATGAAGAGGATCTCGAAATTCGTCCTCCTGTCGTTACGATCATGGGTCACGTTGACCATGGGAAAACGACGCTTCTTGACAGCATCCGTAAAACGAAGGTTGTTGAAGGAGAAGCAGGCGGAATCACTCAGCATATCGGTGCTTACCAAATTGAAGAGAACGGCAAGAAAATTACGTTCTTGGATACTCCGGGTCACGCCGCATTTACAACAATGCGTGCACGCGGTGCAGAAGTAACTGATATTACAATTCTCGTTGTTGCTGCTGATGACGGTGTAATGCCGCAAACAGTAGAAGCGATTAACCATGCAAAAGCAGCTGAGGTTCCCATTATCGTTGCTGTGAATAAAATTGATAAAGAATCCGCAAATCCTGACCGTGTGATGCAAGAACTGACGGAATACGGGCTTGTCCCTGAAGCTTGGGGCGGAGAAACAATTTTTGTTCCGCTTTCCGCTTTAACTGGAAAAGGCATTGATGAACTCGTTGAAATGATTTTGCTTGTCAGTGAAGTAGAGGAACTGAAAGCGAACCCGAATCGCCAGGCAAAAGGAACGGTTATTGAAGCGGAACTCGATAAAGGCAGAGGATCAGTTGCGACATTGCTCGTACAGACTGGAACACTGCATGTCGGTGATCCGATCGTAGTCGGCAACACATTTGGCCGTGTCCGTGCAATGGTTAACGACATTGGACGCCGTGTGAAAACTGCCGGCCCGTCAACTCCGGTTGAAATTACCGGTTTGAATGATGTCCCTCAAGCGGGAGACCAATTCCTTGTCTTTAAAGATGAAAAAACAGCTCGTTCTGTCGGGGAAGCCCGTGCTTCGAAACAGCTTGAAGAGCAGCGCAGCGATAAAGCGAAGCTCAGTCTTGATGACTTATTCGAGCAAATTAAACAAGGTGATGTAAAAGACATCAACATCATCGTAAAAGCTGACGTTCAAGGATCTGCTGAAGCTTTAACGGCCGCACTTCAAAAAATTGAAGTAGAAGGCGTTAAAGTGAAAATCATCCATACAGGCGTTGGTGCGATTACTGAATCTGACATTATCTTGGCATCTGCTTCCAATGCAATTGTTATCGGGTTTAATGTGAGACCGGACGGAAATGCTAAGAGTACGGCTGAAGCTGAAAATGTAGATATTCGACTTCACCGTATCATTTACAAAGTAATCGACGAGATTGAAGCTGCCATGAAAGGTATGCTTGATCCTGAATATGAAGAAAAAGTAATTGGTCAAGTAGAAGTGCGACAAACATTCAAAGTATCTAAAATCGGTACAATTGCCGGCGGATATGTTACTGAAGGAACCATTACGCGCGACAGCGGCCTCCGTTTAATTCGTGACGGCGTCGTCATCTTCGAAGGCGAAGTAGACGTTCTGAAACGCTTTAAAGACGATGTGAAAGAAGTTTCACAAGGCTATGAATGTGGTATTACAATTAAGAAATACAATGACATTCGTGAAGGTGACATCCTTGAAGCGTTTGTCATGCAAGAAATTGAAAGAACGTGATCGGATTTGCGGAGTGTGAATGCATCATTTATGACGCAGGATCGCTAAAAGAAAAGCGTGCCGTTCTGAAGCGGATCGTAACCAGGGTTCAAAATAAGTTCAATGTTTCGATTTCGGAGATTGGCTTTCAAGACACTTGGCAAAGAACCAGCTTTGGAATCGCCGCTGTTTCTTCCTCTCGCGTTCAAACAGAAAAAGAGCTGCAGCGCGTTTTGGCGTTTATCGATTCTTTTCCTGAAATTGAACGGACGATCACTAGAACAGAGTGGTTTTAACTTAGAGGTGATTGAATTGAGTATGAGAGCAAACCGTGTCGGCGAGCAAATGAAAAAAGAACTCGGTGATATTATCAGCCGCAAGCTGAAAGACCCGAGAATTGGTTTTCTGACAGTAACGGATGTACGTGTATCAGGTGATTTGCAAATTGCAAAGGTGTATATCTCGGTTCTCGGTGACGAGAAAAAACGGGAGGAAGCGCTGAAAGGGCTGGCTAAAGCGAAAGGATTTATCCGATCCGAAATTGGCAGCCGTATAAGACTTCGAAAAACGCCTGAAATTGAATTTGAGTTCGATGAATCAATCGATTACGGAAATCGTATCGAAACATTGATTCACGAAATACATTCAGAGAAACCATCTGAATAAAAATGGAGAGGATAGGCGTATATCGTCTGTCCTCTTTTCTGCGTTTTAAAGAGAAAAGCTCAAAAGAAGGAGTGAAAGGACAAATGGTTAACGGAGTTCTCCTTTTACATAAACCAGTTGGCATGACATCGCATGACTGTGTCATGAAGATCCGAAAACTGTTAAAAACAAAAAAAGTAGGGCATACGGGAACGCTCGATCCAGAAGTGTCAGGCGTGCTTCCGATTTGTGTGGGAAGGGCGACAAAAATTGTCGAATATTTAACTGAAAAGTCTAAAACGTATGATGCGGAAATAACACTTGGCTTTTCAACGACAACAGAGGATCAAACCGGAGAAACAGTTGAAACAAAACCTGTCAGTCAAGATATTGATAAAGCCGATGTAGAAAAGGTGTTAAACAGTTTAAAGGGTAAACAGGAACAAATTCCTCCCATGTATTCCGCTGTAAAAGTAAACGGCAAAAAATTATACGAGTACGCAAGAGCAGGCATTGAAGTAGAACGTCCGAAACGCATGATTACCATTGAAGACATTGCCCTGACTACAGAGATTAAACATAACGGAGAAACCGCAAGCTTCCGATTTACAGTGACATGCTCCAAAGGGACCTATGTAAGGACGCTGGCGGTCATGATCGGAGAAAAGCTCGGATTTCCGGCTCATATGTCTCATTTAATCCGTACGGCATCCGGAGACTTTTCTCTTGACGAATGCTTTACCTTTGAAGAACTGGAAGCACAAGTCCAGTCCGGAACCGTAGGAGAGCATACAGTTCCTATTGAACGTGCGCTCAATCATTTGCCGAAATGGATCATAAGTGATACATTAGCTAAGAAAGTAGAAAATGGGGCTTTGCTTGAGACGCCCGAGCAGTTTTCTGAAATGACAGGCGAAGACCGCATTGCCGTCTTTACTGAATCCGGAAGCTGTTTGGCGATCTATTTCCCCCATCCTACAAAAAATGGGCTGTTAAAGCCGGCAAAAGTATTGATGCAAAAAAGCGAACAATAGAAAAAAGGTGACCGTTCTGTGAAGACGATACATATTACACATCCTCATCATTTAATCAAAGAGGAGCAGGCAAAGTCTGTGATGGCGTTAGGGTATTTTGACGGCGTTCATCTTGGACATCAAAAGGTAATCGGCACAGCGAAGCAAATAGCTGAAGAAAAGGGCTTGGCATTAGCTGTGATGACCTTTCATCCTCATCCCTCTCATGTATTGGGCAGGGATCAGGAGCCAAAGGATCTGATTACGCCTCTGGAAGATAAAATAAACCAAATTGAACAATTAGGCACAGAGATTCTGTATGTCGTTAAATTTAATGAAGTATTTGCTTCTCTTTCTCCTAAGCAGTTTGCAGACCAGTATATTATCGGCCTTAATGTGCAGCACGCAGTGGCGGGCTTTGACTTTACGTACGGGAAATACGGCAAGGGGACAATGGAGACCATGCCGCATGATTTAGAAGGAAAAGCTGAGTGCACAATGGTAGAAAAATTAACGGAGCAGGATAAGAAAATAAGTTCCTCGTATATCCGTACCGCGCTTCAAAACGGAGACGTTGAATTGGCGAATGTCTTGCTCGGACAGCCTTATTTTATTAAGGGAATTGTCATTCACGGTGATAAAAGAGGGCGGACCATCGGGTTTCCGACAGCAAATGTCGGTTTAAATAACAGCTATATCGTTCCGCCGACGGGTGTATATGCCGTAAAAGCGGAAGTGAACGGCGAAGTCTACAATGGCGTTTGCAATATCGGCTATAAGCCGACGTTTTATGAAAAACGTCCGGAGCAGCCTTCAATTGAAGTCAATCTGTTTGATTTCGATCAGGAGGTATACGGAGCCGCTATAAAGATCGAATGGTATAAACGGATTCGGAGCGAGCGAAAATTCAATGGCATCAAAGAATTAACAGAGCAAATTGAGAAAGATAAGCAGGAAGCCATCCGTTATTTCAGCAATCTGCGGAAATAACATGCAACGCACACAAATTTTATTCTAAAATATTTGCATATAGGCCCGATTTTTAGTATGATAGTTTTCGTAGTCTTAAAACCATTGCTTGGCAATCCGAAGTCACCGACGGTTGCTAGGTAACTGGGGCTAAATATGATTTGGAGGTGAAACAGGATGGCAATTACTCAAGAGCGTAAAAACCAACTCATCAGCGAGTTCAAAACACACGAATCTGATACTGGATCTCCAGAAGTTCAGATCGCTATCCTAACTGACTCAATTAACAACTTGAACGAGCATTTACGTACTCACAAGAAAGACCACCACTCACGTCGCGGTCTTCTTAAAATGGTAGGTAAGCGTCGTAATCTTCTTACGTATCTACGTAATAAAGACGTAACTCGTTACCGTGAGTTAATTAACAAACTAGGCTTACGTCGATAATCGTAAAAAGCGGGAGGATTCCCGCTTTTTTATCGTATTAAAGCGAAATTTCTTATAACAAATCATTGAAATCCTTTTACATACTACTTTGACATTGATATGTTCAATTCATTTCGTTCATAATAGGAGTAATTGATTATTTCACACAACGAAGAGAGGAGTTCGTAATCGTATGGGACAAGAAAAACATGTCTTTACCATAGATTGGGCCGGAAGAACGCTTACAGTTGAAACCGGCCAGCTTGCCAAACAGGCAAACGGTGCTGTGATGATCCGCTACGGTGATACAGCAGTGCTTAGTACAGCAACCGCTTCAAAAGAACCAAAACCGCTTGATTTCTTCCCGCTTACTGTAAACTATGAGGAAAGATTATATGCGGTAGGAAAAATTCCGGGCGGATTTATTAAAAGAGAAGGACGCCCAAGTGAAAAAGCGGTTCTTGCCAGCCGTTTAATCGACCGTCCAATCCGTCCTTTGTTTGCAGATGGATTCCGTAATGAAGTTCAAGTCATCAGCATTGTCATGAGTGTTGACCAAGACTGCTCTTCTGAAATGGCTGCCATGTTCGGTTCATCTCTTGCTCTTTCTGTATCGGATATTCCGTTTGAAGGACCGATTGCAGGGGTAACTGTCGGACGCATTGATGATCAATTTATCATTAACCCGACAGTCGATCAGCTTGAGAAAAGCGACATCAATCTTGTCGTTGCCGGCACGAAAGATGCCATTAACATGGTAGAAGCGGGAGCGGACGAGGTTCCTGAGGAAACCATGCTTGAAGCCATTATGTTCGGCCATGAAGAGATTAAACGCCTGATTGCATTCCAAGAAGAAATTGTTGCAGCAGTCGGCAAAGAGAAATCAGAAATTACGCTCTATGAAGTTGATGAAGAGCTTAGTGAAAAAGTAAAAGCTTTAGCAGAAGACGATCTGCTGAAAGCCATCCAAGTTCATGAAAAGCATGCCCGCGAAGATGCCATTAATGAAGTGAAAAATGCAGTTGTGGCAAAATTCGAGGATGAAGAGCATGATGAAGACACAATCAAGCAAGTGAAGCAGATTTTATCCAAGATGGTGAAAAATGAAGTGCGCCGCCTGATTACTGAAGAAAAAGTAAGACCGGACGGCCGCGGTGTCGATCAAATCCGCCCGCTTTCTTCAGAGGTTGGCCTCTTGCCAAGAACGCACGGATCAGGTCTGTTTACAAGGGGACAAACTCAGGCTCTCAGCGTATGTACGTTAGGTGCTCTGGGAGATGTGCAAATCCTTGACGGCTTAGGTGTAGAAGAGTCGAAACGGTTTATGCATCACTACAACTTCCCGCAATTCAGCGTTGGGGAAACAGGACCGATGCGTGGACCGGGACGCCGTGAAATCGGACACGGAGCACTGGGTGAGCGTGCGCTTGAGCCAGTTATTCCGTCTGAAAAAGATTTCCCTTACACTGTCCGTCTTGTATCAGAAGTGCTTGAATCAAACGGCTCTACGTCTCAAGCAAGTATTTGCGCAAGCACACTTGCAATGATGGATGCCGGTGTACCGATTAAAGCTCCAGTTGCTGGTATCGCGATGGGTCTCGTCAAATCAGGCGAACATTACACTGTTCTGACTGACATTCAAGGCATGGAAGATGCGCTTGGAGACATGGACTTTAAAGTAGCGGGGACTGAAAAAGGCGTAACGGCGCTGCAAATGGACATTAAAATCGAAGGCCTTTCCAGAGAGATTCTTGAAGAAGCGCTACAGCAGGCGAAAAAAGGAAGAATGGAAATCCTTAATAGCATGCTTGCGACATTAAGCGAATCAAGAAAAGAGCTTTCTCGATATGCGCCTAAGATTTTAACAATGGCCATTAATCCTGATAAAATCCGCGATGTCATCGGGCCAAGCGGAAAACAAATCAATAAGATCATCGAAGAAACCGGTGTTAAAATTGATATTGAGCAGGACGGCACAATCTTTATTTCTTCAACAGATGAAAGCAGCAACCAAAAAGCGAAAAAAATCATCGAAGACCTTGTCAGAGAAGTTGAAGTTGGCCAGCTTTACTTAGGTAAAGTAAAACGAATCGAAAAATTCGGGGCTTTCGTTGAAATTTTCAGCGGAAAAGACGGTTTGGTGCACATTTCAGAGCTTGCGCTTGAACGCGTAGGAAAAGTTGAAGATGTTGTAAAAATCGGAGACGAAATTCTTGTCAAGGTCACTGAAATTGATAAACAAGGACGAGTCAATTTGTCTCGTAAAGCGGTGCTCCGTGAAGAGAAAGAAAAAGAAGAACAACAATCTTAAATGAAAACATAAAAGGAGCCTGGGAGACCCGGCTTCTTTATTTTGAAGCTTTTAAAGCGCAGGCGGGTTCTACCTTGTCCTTCTCCTTCATAATGTGAGGTGAGGGGGGACAGAACATGTACAAAAAATTTGTACCGTTTGCCGTTTTTCTATTTCTTTTTTTTGTCTCATTTGAGATGATGAAAAATCCGTACGCACTTGATTATATAGGGGCAATGAAAAAAGATACGGTAACTGTCACGGCGTCCAAAGACCCGTTATATGAAGAATTGCTTCAAAAAGCGCCAGAGTACGAAGTCAAGCCCCAGGATGCCAGAATAGATAAAGTGTGGAAAAGCATTCCCGGCTATAATGGATTGAAGGTCAATATTGAAAAATCATATAAAAAAATGAAAAAGCACGGCGAGTTTCGCGAAAACGAACTGGTATACAGCCAAGTAAAACCAAGCGTTCATCTTGAGTCTCTTCAGCCTGAGCCTATTTATAAAGGAAATCCTGATAAACCGATGGTGGCTTTTTTAATTAATGTGGCATGGGGAAATGAGTATTTGGAAAAAATGCTCCCTATTCTGCAAAAGCACCAAGTCAAGGCTACGTTCTTTTTAGAAGGCAATTGGGTGAGAAACAATGAACAGCTCGCTAAGAAGATTGCAGAAGACGGACATGAAATCGGAAATCATTCATACAATCATCCGGATATGAGCAAACTGACTACAGGAAGAATTTCCGAGCAGCTCGACAAGACAAATGAGCAAATAGAACAAACAATCGGCCATAAGCCGAAGTGGTTCGCTCCGCCGAGCGGAAGTTTCAGAAAAGCGGTTGTCGACATTGCAGCTGAGAAACAGATGGGAACAGTAATGTGGACAGTTGATACGATTGATTGGCAAAAACCGGCTCCTTCTGTACTCCAAACGAGAGTGTTAAGCAAGATACATAATGGTGCCATGATTTTAATGCATCCGACTGAACCCACGGCGGAAAGTCTTGAAGCGCTGATTACAAAGATAAAAGATAAAGGATACGCGCTTGGAACAGTCACTGAACTAATGGATGAAACCAGACTGTTGAAGTAACAGATGCAGGCAGCTTGTCTTTGAATAGGAGGAACAAATTTGATAAAACGATATACGTGTCAAAATGGTGTAAGAGTTGTGCTGGAAAATAACCCGACAGTCCGTTCTGTTGCGATCGGCGTGTGGATCGGCACAGGTTCACGGCACGAAACGCCGGAGATAAACGGGATTTCTCACTTTTTAGAGCACATGTTCTTTAAAGGGACGAGCACAAGATCTGCACGCGAGATAGCAGAATCTTTTGATCGTATTGGCGGTCAGGTCAATGCGTTTACCTCAAAGGAATATACCTGCTACTATGCAAAGGTGCTTGACGAGCATGCGAATTACGCGCTGGACGTATTAGCAGATATGTTCTTTCATTCAACATTTGATGAAAACGAGCTGAAAAAAGAAAAAAATGTAGTATATGAAGAAATTAAAATGTACGAAGATGCGCCGGACGACATTGTGCATGATTTACTGAGCAAAGCCACTTACGGCAATCATTCTTTAGGCTACCCAATTCTTGGCACGGAAGAAACGCTTGCTTCTTTCAATGGTGACTCTCTCAGACAATACATGCATGATTATTATACACCGGACAGAGTGGTGATTTCGGTAGCGGGCAATATATCTGACAGTTTTATCAAAGATGTAGAAAAATGGTTCGGATCATACGAGGCGAAGGGCAAAGCGACAGGTCTTGAGAAACCCGAGTTCTACACGGAAAAACTGACAAGAAAAAAAGAAACAGAGCAGGCTCATTTGTGCCTTGGATTTAAAGGCCTTGAGGTTGGCCATGAACGCATTTATGATTTAATCGTCCTAAATAATGTGCTCGGAGGCAGTATGAGCAGCCGGCTGTTCCAAGATGTCCGCGAAGATAAAGGCCTCGCTTACTCTGTTTACAGCTATCACAGCTCTTATGAGGACAGCGGAATGCTTACCATTTATGGCGGAACCGGTGCAAATCAGCTTCAGCAGCTGTCAGAAACAATTCAAGAAACCCTTGCGACATTAAAACGTGACGGCATTACCTCGAAAGAGCTGGAAAACAGCAAAGAGCAAATGAAGGGAAGCTTGATGCTGAGCTTAGAGAGCACAAACAGCAAAATGAGCCGAAACGGGAAAAATGAACTGCTGCTCGGCAAACATAAAACATTAGATGAGATCATCAATGAATTAAACGCCGTGAACTTAGAGCGTGTCAACGGTCTTGCCAGACAATTGTTTACTGATGACTATGCATTAGCACTCATCAGCCCTTCCGGCAATATGCCGTCTTAAAAGGAAATGCCTGCCCTATAACGGAGCAGGCATTTTTTTATCCTTTTGAACATACATAGTACAAGGGGGTGACAGACATGCGGCTCAGTGAATTATCAGGAAAGGAAATTGTAGACATCAAAAGAGCTGAACGGCTGGGAGTGCTTGGCCAGACCGATTTAGAAATCAATGAACAGGATGGCCAGATTACAGCACTCCTCATTCCGACAGTTAAGTGGTTTGGTTTGAGAAAACACGGTCAAGACATTCGTGTCCCCTGGCATCATATTCAAAAGATCGGATCAGATATGATCATATTAGACGTACCTGAGGAAATGTCTCCTCGACAAGAGTAAATGAAAAAAGCCCAAAATGACTGTAATGCGGGCTCTAAAGTAAACATGAAACATCGGCTCCGGCAGCCGATGTTTTTTTATATGAAAAAGCGCATGTTTTAATTCACCGGTATTTCCTTTTGATCATAAGATGAAGGGGAGCTTAACAACTAGAGATCCAGTATATACAAAGAAGGTGAACGTTTAGAATGTTAACCGGATTGAAAATTGCAGTTATCGGCGGTGACGCAAGACAGCTCGAAATTATAAGAAAGCTCACTGAACAGCAGGCTGACATCTATCTTGTCGGTTTTGACCAATTGGATCATGGTTTTACCGGAGCAGTAAAATGCAACATTGATGAAATTCCTTTTCAGCAAATAGACAGCATCATTCTACCAGTGTCTGCGACAACAGGGGAAGGTGTCGTATCGACTGTATTTTCGAATGAAGAGGTTGTGTTAAAACAAGAGCATCTCGACAAAACGCCTGCACACTGTGTCATTTTCTCAGGAATTTCTAACGCCTATTTAGAAAACATTGCAGCTCAAGCAAACAGAAAACTTGTTAAGCTGTTTGAGCGGGATGACATTGCGATATACAATTCTATTCCGACAGTAGAAGGAACGATCATGCTGGCTATTCAGCACACGGATTATACGATACACGGGTCTAAGGTGGCCGTTCTAGGTCTGGGGCGCACCGGGATGACGATTGCCCGTACATTTGCCGCGCTCGGGGCGAATGTAAAAGTGGGGGCAAGAAGTTCAGCACATCTGGCACGTATCACTGAAATGGGGCTCATTCCTTTTCATACCGATGAGCTGAAAGAGCATGTAAAAGATATAGATATTTGTATTAATACCATACCAAGTATGATTTTAAATCAAACGGTACTTTCTAGCATGACACCAAAAACCTTAATATTGGATCTGGCCTCACGTCCCGGGGGAACGGATTTTAAATATGCCGAAAAACAGGGGATTAAAGCACTTCTTGCCCCAGGTCTTCCAGGGATTGTCGCTCCTAAAACAGCCGGACAAATCCTCGCAAACGTCTTGAGCAAGCTTTTGGCTGAAATACAAGCTGAGGAGGGAAAATAAGCATGTCGTCATTAAAAGGAAAAAGAATCGGGTTTGGACTGACCGGCTCGCATTGCACCTATGAAGCGGTTTTTCCGCAAATTGAGGCGCTGATCAACGAAGGTGCTGAAGTCCGTCCGGTTGTCACATTTAACGTGAAGTCCACAAATACCCGATTTGGAGAGGGAGCAGAATGGGTTGAAAAAATTGAAGACCTGACCGGATATGAGGCCATTGATTCGATTGTAAAGGCAGAGCCCCTTGGGCCGAAGCTGCCCCTTGACTGCATGGTCATTGCTCCTTTAACAGGCAATTCAATGAGCAAGCTGGCAAATGCCATGACGGACAGTCCGGTGCTGATGGCAGCAAAAGCGACAATCCGAAACAATCGGCCGGTCGTTCTTGGCATTTCCACAAATGATGCTCTCGGTTTAAACGGAACAAATTTAATGAGGCTCATGTCAACAAAAAATATCTTTTTTATTCCATTCGGGCAAGACGATCCATTTAAAAAACCGAATTCAATGGTAGCCAAAATGGATCTGTTACCGCAAACCATTGAAAAGGCATTGGTGTATCAGCAGCTTCAGCCGGTTCTAGTTGAGAATTATCAGGGAAATGACTAAATTTACAGAAAATCTTTCCCAAACTAAAAAATTCGGTCATCACCCGCATATTCTATGGTAAAATAAAACGTAAAATCATAGTCAAATCAATTCAATGATGCTGATTGGCGGAAGGAGTTTTACAGATGGGAAGAGGTTTACACGTAGCTGTTGTCGGAGCGACAGGAGCTGTAGGACAACAAATGCTTAAAACACTTGAAGACAGAAACTTTGAAATGGACACACTTACATTGCTATCTTCAAAACGCTCTGCGGGGACAAAAGTCACGTTTAAAGGCCAAGAGCTGACTGTTCAGGAAGCTTCTCCTGAGAGCTTTGAAGGGGTAAATATTGCTTTGTTCAGCGCCGGCGGAAGCGTATCACAAGCATTGGCACCAGAAGCTGTAAAACGCGGCGCTATTGTTATAGATAATACGAGTGCATTCCGTATGGACGAAAATACACCGCTAGTTGTGCCTGAAGTGAATGAGGTAGACTTGCATGAACACAACGGCATTATTGCCAATCCTAACTGCTCTACAATCCAAATGGTTGCAGCTCTTGAACCGATCCGCAAAGCATACGGCTTAAATAAAGTCATCGTATCAACTTACCAGGCGGTATCAGGAGCGGGAAATGAAGCTGTAAAAGAGCTTTACAGCCAAACACAGGCGATTTTAAATCAAGAAGAAATTGAGCCTGCGATCATGCCTGTCAAAGGTGACAAAAAACACTATCAAATCGCCTTCAACGCGATTCCGCAAATTGATAAATTCCAAGATAACGGCTATACGTTTGAGGAAATGAAAATGATAAATGAAACGAAAAAAATCATGCACATGCCTGACCTTCAGGTAGCGGCTACATGTGTGAGACTGCCAATTCAAACTGGGCACTCAGAGTCCGTCTACATCGAGGTAGACCGTGATAACGCTACAGTTGAAGATATTAAAAATCTATTAAAAGAAGCTCCGGGCGTGACACTTCAGGATGACCCAAGCCAGCAGCTTTATCCGATGCCTGCTGATGCCGTCGGCAAAAACGATGTGTTTGTAGGCCGCATCCGCAAAGACTTGGACAGAGCAAACGGTTTTCATTTATGGGTTGTTTCTGATAACCTATTAAAAGGCGCGGCATGGAACTCTGTTCAAATTGCAGAAAGCCTGAAAAAACTAAACCTCGTATAAAAGAGAGAATTTCCTAAAGACGAATAGAAGAGAGTAAGGCGCTATCAGCCTGCTCTCTTCTGTTACGTCCGAATAATTTGGAGTGAAAACAGTGAAGATAATTGTTCAAAAGTTCGGCGGAACATCTGTAAAAGATGATAAAGGCCGTAAACTGGCTTTAGGGCATATTAAAGAAGCAATCAGTGAAGGATATAAGGTTGTCGTTGTCGTTTCAGCGATGGGCCGGAAAGGAGACCCGTACGCAACAGATTCTTTGCTGGGGCTGCTTTACGGCGATCAATCAGCGATTTCTCCAAGAGAGCAGGATTTGCTTTTATCTTGCGGAGAGACCATTTCCTCTGTCGTCTTTACAAGCATGCTGCTTGATAACGGTGTGAAAGCAGCTGCGCTGACAGGGGCCCAGGCTGGCTTTTTAACAAATGATCAGCATACCAATGCGAAAATCGTTGAAATGAGACCGGAGCGTTTATTCAGTGTGCTCGCGAATCATGACGCTGTAGTCGTCGCAGGGTTCCAGGGGGCAACTGAAAAGGGTGATACAACAACGATTGGCAGAGGGGGCAGCGATACGTCAGCAGCCGCACTCGGAGCAGCGGTTGACGCGGAATACATCGATATTTTCACAGATGTTGAAGGTGTGATGACTGCTGACCCAAGAGTGGTGGAAAATGCGAAACCGCTCCCTGTCGTGACGTATACGGAAATTTGCAACCTGGCGTATCAAGGGGCGAAGGTCATTCATCCTCGGGCTGTGGAAATTGCGATGCAGGCCAAGGTTCCGATCCGCGTCCGTTCGACTTATTCGAAAGATAAAGGCACATTGGTGACATCACATCACTCTTCTAAAGTCGGAAGCGATGTTTTTGAAAGGCTGATTACGGGAATTGCCCATGTCAAAGATGTCACGCAGTTTAAAGTTCCTTCGAAAATCGGTCAGTATAACGTTCAGACTGAAGTGTTCAAGGCGATGGCGAATGCGGGAATCAGTGTCGATTTCTTTAACATTACACCTAGTGAAATCGTATATACAGTAGCCGGGAATAAAACAGAAACAGCTCAGCGTATTTTAATGGATATGGGCTATGATCCGATGGTAACGAGAAATTGCGCGAAGGTATCGGCGGTCGGAGCGGGCATTATGGGTGTTCCTGGTGTCACGTCCAAAATTGTTTCGGCTCTTTCAGAAAAAGAAATACCGATCCTTCAGTCGGCTGACAGCCATACGACGATATGGGTGCTCGTCCATGAAGCAGATATGGTACCTGCTGTAAACGCTTTGCATGAAGTGTTTGAACTTTCCAAGTAAATGTGATTGAATCATGATGAGGTGAAAAAAATGAATTTCGGAAATGTGTCTACAGCGATGATTACACCCTTTGACAATAAAGGGAACGTAGACTTTCAAAAACTGTCTACACTGATTGATTACTTGTTGAAAAACGGAACGGATTCTTTAGTAGTAGCGGGAACAACTGGAGAATCTCCAACCCTTTCAACTGAAGAAAAAATTGCGCTTTTTGAATATACGGTAAAAGAAGTGAACGGAAGGGTGCCGGTTATTGCGGGTACTGGAAGCAACAACACAAAAGATTCCATTAAGCTGACAAAAAAAGCTGAGGAAGCGGGCGTAGACGCGGTTATGCTCGTTACGCCGTATTACAATAAACCTTCTCAAGAAGGAATGTACCAGCATTTTAAAGCAATTGCGGCAGAAACGTCTCTTCCTGTTATGCTGTATAATGTGCCGGGCCGCACGGTAGCTTCTCTCGCTCCTGAAACGACGATCCGTTTGGCGGCAGACATCCCGAATGTGGTTGCGATTAAAGAAGCGAGCGGAGACCTAGAAGCGATTACAAAAATTGTTGCAGAAACGCCGGAAGACTTCTCTGTCTATTCAGGGGATGACGCCCTGACGCTTCCTATTCTCTCAGTCGGAGGAAGAGGAGTTGTGTCAGTTGCGAGCCATATTGTAGGCTCTGATATGCAGCAAATGATCAAAAATTATACGAATGGGCAAACAGCTAATGCGGCACTAATTCATCAGAAACTGCTGCCGATTATGAAGGAACTGTTTAAAGCGCCTAACCCGGCTCCTGTCAAAACAGCTCTTCAGCTGAAAGGCCTTGATGTCGGATCAGTGCGACTTCCTCTTATCCCGCTAAGCGAAGATGAACGGCTGAGCTTAAGCAGCACGATCAGCGAACTGTAAGAAAAATTTCATACAGTGAAACAAACGCGGTCATTCTCACATTCAGCTGAGTTTGACCGTTTCTTATACATATTGGTTTTCCCTAAACCTTCTGCTTTATCTTGTTTTCTAAATTTACTTTCAGTTATAATAGGAACAAGTGATGATGGACGGGTATGAGACTAGGAGGATATAGATTTTGAAAAAGAAAAATACAGAAAACGTTAGAATTATCGCCCTTGGCGGTGTCGGAGAAATTGGGAAGAACCTTTATGTCATTGAAATTGACTCAGACATATTTGTTGTTGATGCCGGCCTTATGCATCCAGAAAACGAAATGCTCGGTATTGATGTTGTGATTCCTGACATATCATATTTGATTGAACGGGCTGACCGCGTCAAGGCAATCTTTTTAACGCACGGGCACGATGAAAATATCGGCGGCGTTTTTTACTTATTAAACAAGCTGTCCGTTCCAGTATACGGAACAAAGCTGACGCTTGCACTGTTAAGAGAAAAATTAAAACAATACGGACATAACCGAAAAACTGATTTAAGAGAAATTCACTCCAAATCTGTCATTACATTTGAATCGACAAAAGTATCGTTCTTTAGAACGATTCACAGCATCCCTGATTCTGTAGGTGTAAGTTTTAAAACATCACTTGGATCTATTGTATGCACGGGAGACTTCAAATTTGACCAAACACCTGCACTTAATCAAACGTGCGACATTGGCGAGATCGCCAAGATCGGCAATAGCGGCGTGCTCGCCCTGCTTTCTGACAGTGCAAATGCGGAACGTCCGGGTTATACCCCTTCGGAAGCAGCTGTCAGCGGCGAAATTTCGGACGCGCTGTATAATTCAGATAACCGGGTGATTATTGCTGTTTTCGCATCCAATATTAACCGGATTCAGCAAGTCATTCATGCTGCGGCTCAAAATGGCAGAAAGATTGCCGTAGCCGGAAAAAATCTTCAATCTGTCCTGCAACTGGCAAGAAAGCTCGGATATATTGAGGCCGATGATGAACTGTTTATTTCTGTGCAGGATGTCAAGAAATATCCGAAGCGCGAAGTGGCCATTATTACAGCCGGCAGCCAAGGTGAGCCGTTAGCTGCCCTGACAAGAATGGCAAACAAAGCTCACAAACAGCTGAACATTGAAGAAGGGGATACGGTTGTGATTGCGTCCACACCAATCCCTGGGCAGGAACTCATTTATTCTAAAACAGTAGATCTTCTCGCGAGAGCCGGTGCACAAGTCATCTTTGCTCAAAAGCGTGTCCATGTATCTGGCCACGGCTCACAAGAAGAGTTAAAGCTGATGATCAATCTGCTTAAACCAAAATATTTAATTCCTGTAAACGGCGAATACAGAATGCAAAAAGCTCATTCAAAAATCGCTGAAGAAATCGGCATGAAGCGCAGTGACATCTTCTTAATTGAAAAAGGAGACGTCGTTGAATTCCGCGGCCAAAACGTAAAAATTGGGGATAAAGTTCCGTACGGCAATATTTTAATTGATGGTTTAGGTGTCGGTGATATCGGCAATATCGTATTGCGAGACCGCCGCTTACTTTCACAGGACGGAATTTTAATCGTTGTCATTACACTTGATAAACAAAAGAAACATCTTGTATCAGGACCAGAAATTATCACGCGCGGTTTTGTTTATGTAAGAGAGTCTGAAGGCCTTATCGTACAGGCTACTGAGCTTGTCCGTTCTATCGTGACAGAAGCGACAGAAGCATCAAATGTTGAATGGTCAACGCTGAAGCAGGCAATGCGGGATGCTTTGAACCAATTCCTATATGAAAAAACGAAACGTAAACCGATGATCATCCCAATCATTATGGAAGTATAATGTCTGAATAAAGACCGGAGCTGCTCCGGTCTTTATTTTTTTGCCTTTCAAGCCGGGATTGAATTGAGTATCTTTGTTCATAATACAAAGAGAAACTCGGAAAGGGTGAAAGCGAGATGGATCATCGTATGGAAAACACAGAAGAAGAGCGTTCTGAAAAAAATGATGCGAAAGACAGCATTATGAATAAAATACAGCAGCTTGGGGAAACGACGCTCCCGCAGCTGTCCCAAGATACAAATATTCATTGTCTAACCATTATCGGACAAATAGAAGGCCATGTTCAGCTTCCTCCGCAAAACAAAACAACAAAATATGAGCATGTCATCCCGCAAATTGTCGCAATTGAACAGAATCCCAAAATTGAAGGCCTGCTGATTATATTAAATACTGTCGGAGGAGATGTTGAAGCGGGCCTTGCGATAGCAGAAATGCTCGCATCTTTATCAAAACCGACCGTTTCTATCGTGCTTGGCGGCGGGCATTCTATCGGCGTTCCGATTGCAGTATCCTGTGATTACAGCTATATCGCTGAAACAGCAACAATGACGATTCATCCCGTTCGGCTGACCGGACTGGTCATCGGTGTGCCGCAAACGTTTGAATACTTGGATAAGATGCAAGAAAGAGTTGTGAAATTTGTGACAAGCCATTCCAATATAACGGAAGAGAAGTTTAAAGAGCTGATGTTTTCAAAAGGAAACTTAACACGAGACATCGGAACAAATGTAGTCGGGAAGGATGCAGTTGAATACGGGCTGATCGATCACACAGGCGGTGTTGGACAGGCGATCAATAAGCTGAATGAGCTCATTGAGGAAGCAAGGGCAGAAGAAGGACGGATGATTCAATGATTCTGTATACCGTGATGCCGCAGGAAATTGTGTTTGCGGAACAGAACCAGGAGACAAGCGTTCATGAGCAAATTGAGTATAAAGGTGTGCCGCTTCTTGTCGAGATGAAAGGCAATGAAGCGGAAGTCATTCAAATCATGAGCACAAATCCAATGCATTTTCTGCACCCAGACATTTCTCCGGGACAAAAGCTTAAATTAAACGTATAAGATCCACCCCTTTTTTAAGGGCAAAATATGCTATAATAGGGGAATCCTACAGAAAAAACGCAGCCTGTAAACGGCTGCTTTCTTCATTATGTAAGAACTTACATTTTTTAACGCAGTAAGGTGATGAGTGTGGCAAAGAAAAAACGAAAATCAAGAAAAAAACAGGCGAAACAGCTCAATATAAAATATGAACTCAACGGATTGCTGTGTATAGCCATTTCAATTATCGCGATTCTGCAGCTGGGGGTAGTCGGCCAAACCTTTATTTACTTGTTCCGCTTTTTTGCTGGAGAGTGGTTTATTTTATGTTTGTTAGGTTTATTGGTGTTAGGCGTCTCGCTGTTTTGGAAGAAGAAAACACCAAGCCTATTAACGAGACGAAAGGCTGGGTTGTACTGCATCATCGCAAGCATATTGCTGCTTTCCCATGTGCAGCTGTTTAAAAATTTGACGCACAAAGGGTCTATTGAGTCCGCAAGCGTGGTGCGCAACACGTGGGAATTGTTTTTGATGGACATGAATGGCAGCTCCGCTTCACCTGATTTGGGCGGAGGGATGATCGGTGCGCTGCTGTTTGCGGCTTCACACTTTTTGTTTGCGTCGACTGGTTCTCAGATCATGGCGATTGTCATGATTTTGATCGGAATGATTTTAGTTACAGGTCGCTCTCTTCAAGAAACGCTGAAAAAGTGGATGAGCCCGATTGGCCGCTTTATAAAAGAACAATGGCTTGCATTTATTGATGATATGAAATCCGTCAAAACAAATATGAAGTCATCGAAAAAAACGAAGGCGCCTAGCAAAAAACAAAAGCCGGCCCGCAAAAAACAGCAAATGGAACCAGAGCCTTCTAATGAAGAGGAGGACCAGGAAGCGGCATCGCCTCTTATTCATTCAGAGCCGATTATCTCAAGCTTTTCAGATCGTAATGAAGATGAAGAATCTCCAGTCATTGAAAAGCGAGCTGAATCTGTATCAGAGCCGCTTCGGGACATCCAGACTGAGACAGGTGATCAGGAAACTGTTTCTGCTCCTCCTATGACCTTTACGGAGCTTGAAAATAAGGATTACGAGATGCCGTCACTGGATTTACTGGCCGATCCAAAGCATACCGGCCAGCAGGCTGATAAAAAGAATATTTATGAAAATGCAAGAAAGCTCGAACGCACCTTCCAAAGCTTTGGCGTAAAGGCGAAAGTTACACAGGTTCATCTCGGGCCGGCCGTAACCAAATATGAAGTGTATCCCGATGTCGGAGTGAAGGTTAGCAAAATTGTCAATTTAAGCGATGATTTAGCGCTTGCACTTGCTGCGAAGGATATCAGGATTGAGGCGCCTATACCAGGCAAATCAGCAATCGGAATAGAGGTTCCGAACGCAGAAGTGGCAATGGTATCACTGAAGGAAGTGCTCGAGTCTAAATTAAATGACAGACCGGATGCGAAACTGCTAATTGGACTCGGCCGTAATATTTCAGGTGAAGCTGTATTGGCTGAGTTAAACAAGATGCCCCATCTTTTGGTCGCAGGCGCAACCGGAAGCGGGAAAAGCGTTTGTGTCAACGGCATCATTACAAGCATTTTGATGCGTGCGAAACCGCATGAAGTGAAAATGATGATGATCGATCCTAAAATGGTAGAGCTGAATGTCTACAACGGGATTCCGCATTTGCTTGCTCCGGTCGTAACCGATCCGAAAAAAGCGTCACAGGCTTTGAAAAAAGTTGTCAATGAAATGGAGCGGCGGTACGAATTATTTTCTCATACAGGTACAAGAAATATTGAAGGATACAATGATTATATAAAACGCGCCAACAATGAAGAAGGAGCGAAACAGCCGGAGCTGCCGTATATCGTTGTGATTGTGGACGAGCTTGCCGATCTCATGATGGTCGCTTCATCTGATGTGGAAGATTCGATTACGAGATTGTCCCAAATGGCGCGGGCTGCCGGCATCCATCTCATTATTGCGACACAGCGGCCGTCGGTTGACGTTATCACAGGGGTCATCAAAGCGAATATTCCGTCACGAATCGCGTTCAGTGTTTCTTCACAGACGGATTCAAGGACGATTCTTGACATGGGTGGCGCTGAGAAGCTGCTCGGACGAGGCGATATGCTGTTTTTGCCTGTCGGGGCTAATAAACCCGTCCGCGTGCAGGGAGCATTTATGTCGGATGACGAAGTGGAGAAGATCGTCGACCATGTGATTACGCAGCAGAAAGCGCAATACCAGGAAGAAATGATTCCGGAGGAGACAACGGAAACACATTCCGAGGTTACCGATGAGCTTTATGATGAAGCTGTTGAATTAATCGTCGGCATGCAGACGGCATCTGTTTCAATGCTGCAAAGAAGATTCAGAATCGGTTATACGCGAGCGGCGCGCCTGATTGATGCAATGGAGGAAAGAGGCGTTGTTGGGCCGTATGAAGGCAGCAAACCTAGGGAAGTCTTATTATCAAAAGAGAAATATGATGAGCTCTCTTCTTAATGAAGGGAGTTCAGTTTTCTGCAGTTACCAATAATAACATTATGTAAACTAACAACCTTTCTATTTATTTTTTCGACAAAACATGATATAGTTGTCCCAATTGTTCAATAATTTTTATCGAAAGTGGTTTACGGAGGGGAAACATGTCTACAAAAGCTGATAATCGGCACTTGTATTTAAAAGTGATTGAACGAATTAAAGAGGATATCAAAAATGGCATCTACACTGAGAAGGAAAAGCTGCCTTCTGAATTTGAGCTTTCCAAAAAGCTGGGTGTCAGCAGAGCGACGCTAAGAGAAGCCTTGCGGATACTGGAAGAAGAGCATGTGATTATCAGAAGGCATGGTGTAGGCACTTTTGTCCATTCTAAGCCGTTATTTCTTTCGGGCATTGAACAGCTGAACAGTGTAACCAAGATGATAGAACAGGCAAATTTGACACCTGGCACGATTTTTCTATCATCGCAAGTGCTTATGCCGTCTGAAGATGATATCAAGAGATTTCATTTGGCAGAAGGGCAAGAACTTTTTTACCTCGAACGAGTCAGAACAGCTAACGGACAGCCGATTGTGTATTGTATAGACAAAATTCCGATGGATATTTTGCCGAATTCTTTTTCTCATCAGCAAGAATCTATGTTTGATTTGCTTGAGAAAAATTCAGGCTCCGTGATCAGCTATGCAGTGACTGATATTGAACCGATCGGCTATCATGATACAATTTCTCCAGTGCTGGAATGCGATCCGGAAACAGCTCTCCTGCTGTTAAAACAAACCCATTACGATCAGCACGATCAACCGGTGCTTTACTCATTAAATTATTTTAGAGCGGATAAATTCAGATTTCATGTTTTGCGTAAACGATTCTAAAACGGACGCCTGTGATGTGTCTGTTTTTTTATTTGTCTTTTTACATACTTTCACTCGGGTTAACGCAACATATAAGGGATGACAAGAAAGTGAATGGGTGAAAATGTTGAGAGAGAAAAATGGAATGAAAAATATTATTGCATTGTCCTCCGTACCGCTTGTGATGACACTCGGGAACTCCATGCTGATTCCCGTTCTGCCGATGATGGAGAAAAAGCTGTCGGTGACTTCATTTCAAGTGTCTTTAATCATTACTGTATATTCGGTCGTGGCAATTATTTGCATTCCGATTGCGGGGTATCTGTCAGATCGATTCGGGAGAAAAAAAATATTGCTGCCATGCCTCCTCATTGCAGGATTAGGAGGGGTGGTCGCTGCTTTTGCCTCCACCTATATGAAAAATCCTTACGCTATGATTTTGGCGGGCCGGGTTCTTCAAGGCATCGGTTCTGCAGGTGCAGCTCCTATCGTCATGCCGTTTATCGGCGATTTGTTTGAAGGAGACGATGAAAAGGTCAGCGCCGGTCTTGGCGATATTGAAACCGCCAACACATCTGGGAAGGTACTGAGTCCCATACTTGGCGCTTTACTGGCTTCCTGGTACTGGTTTGTACCGTTTTGGTTTATTCCGTTTTTCTGTTTAATCAGCTTTTTGCTCGTGTTGTTTCTGGTGTCTAAGCCTGAAGAAGATGAAGATGCACCAGCGGTTTCTGAGTTTGTCAAGAGTGTGCGGAAAATCTTTAAACAGGACGGGCGCTGGCTTTATACGGTCTTTATTATCGGGTGTGTGATTATGTTTTTGTTATTCGGCGTATTATTTTATTTGTCAGATACGCTGGAGAACAAGTATGCCATTGACGGAGTGGCTAAAGGCGGATTACTGGCAATCCCACTTTTGTTTCTATCAACCAGTTCTTTTATAGCTGGCAAAAAGATCGGTAAAGATAAAGGGCGCATGAAATTTTGCGTTGTTACGGGAATGGTTATGTTAACCCTGTCGTTTATTGCTTTGTGGTGGAACCACAGTTTTTATTTTTTATTTGCCTTTTTAAGCTTTGGCGGGATTGGGATCGGAATGGCTCTCCCTGCTTTAGATGCACTGATAACCGAAGGCATTAAAAGTGAGCAATGCGGAACCATTTCCTCCTTTTACAATAGCATGCGCTTTATAGGAGTAGCTCTCGGTCCTCCTGTGTTTGCGGCGTTAATGTCTAATGCAAACTGGCTGATTTTCATTCTATCGGCGTTTTGCAGCATTGTTTCTTTATTTCTAGTGCTCTTTACTGTGGATGCTAAAAAAAGTGAAGAGGAAGAAAAAAACTTAGGGACGGTCTAGCCAACCGTCTTTTTTTGCTGTGAAGGCCGGATGCTGTCATTTAGCGGAAAGTCATTCTCTCTTGCAGTTTGCATTTTTCATTCTGTGAGGCTCAAACAGCAGCCTTCAAGAATGAAAAAGGATCAACCTATACAGCCTCTGTTTGTCAGGCGGAGGTTATTGTTTCCTTATAAATCCTACAGTTGCTATAATTACATGAAAGAGTGTTTCTGCGTATGCTGAAAATTGGTCATAATACATACTAATAAGAAATGAACGAAGGAGGTTCCATATGTCATATGTAAATGAAGTCAAAACAAAGCACGGCGGTTTAACCGCACACATTGTAGAAACAGAAAAATTCAAAACCGTCTCGCTTATTTTTAAAATGCTTGCGCCGCTGACAAAGGACCAAGTCACAAAAAGAGCACTGCTTCCGCATGTGCTTCTTCGCGGAACAAAAAACCATCCGAAAACAGCAGAATTGCGCTCTTATTTAGATGAACTGTACGGCACGTCAGTTTCGGCGGATCTTTCGAAAAAAGGAGAGCGGCACGTCATTACGCTCAGGCTTGAAATCCCGAATGAAAAATATTTAAAAGATCAAACGCCGCTTCTTGAAAAAGGACTGCAGCTTCTCGCAGAAATCGTCTTTTCACCTGCTCTAGAGGGAGGCGTATTTCAATCACAATATGTGGCTCAAGAAAAACGGACGCTCAAGCAAAGAATCCAAGCGGTCTATGATGATAAAATGCGCTACTCGAATTTAAGGCTGATACAGGAAATGTGCAAAAATGAGCCTTACGCGCTCCATGTCAATGGTGAAATCGACGATGTCGATGCCATTACGCCTGATCAATTGTATGAAACATACCAAAGCGCGATCCAAAAAGACCAGCTTGATCTTTATGTTGTTGGCGATGTGGACAGTAACCAAGTGCAAGCGTCAATTGACAAGTATTTTCAAACAGAAGAGCGCACCCTCGCAGCGATTGAAAACAATCAAGCTGAGCAAAAAGCCCAGCCTAAAGAAGTGATTGATGAAGAAGATGTCAAACAAGGAAAGCTGAACATAGGCTACCGCACCGGTATCACTTATACGGATCAGGATTATCCTGCCTTACAAGTGTTTAACGGACTGTTCGGCGGGTTCTCTCATTCCAAGCTTTTCATCAATGTTCGGGAAAAAGCCAGTCTTGCTTACTACGCCGCTTCTCGAATAGAAAGTTTTAAAGGCTTGTTAATGGTGATGTCGGGCATTGAAGTGAAAAATTACGAACAGGCTGTTTCTATTATTGCTGAGCAATTTCAGGCAATGAAAAACGGCGACTTCAGTGAGCAGGACATCGCTCAGACAAAGGCCGTCATTCGAAATCAAGTGCTGGAAACCATTGATACTGCGTACGGTTTATCTGAATTTTTATATCAGCAGGCCACTGCCCAGGTCGATATTCCAATTGAAGACTTTCTTGCCAATATTGAGCAGGTCACAAAAGAGGATATCATAAAAGCCGGCGAAAAGATTCAGCTTGATACGACTTATTTCTTAAAAGGGACGGAGGGTGCATCTTGATCAAACCAATCGAATATGAACAGCTTCAGGAGACGCTGTACCATGAAAAAATGCCAAACGGCCTTGACGTTTACGTTTTGCCGAAAAAAGGCTTCAACAAGACATATGCGGTCTTTACAACAAAGTACGGCTCTATAGATAACCGGTTTGTCCCTTTAGGTAAAAATGAGATGGTCCACGTGCCGGACGGCATCGCCCATTTTCTTGAGCACAAGCTATTTGAAAAAGCGGACGGAGACGTTTTTCAAGATTTTAGCAAACAGGGCGCTTCTGCCAATGCGTTTACGTCATTTACAAGAACGGCTTACCTTTTCTCAAGCACATCAAATGTTGAACGCAATTTAGAGACACTGATCGATTTTGTGCAGGACCCATATTTTACTGAAAAAACGGTTGAAAAAGAAAAAGGGATTATCGGGCAGGAGATTAACATGTATGACGACAACCCTGATTGGAGGCTTTACTTCGGGGTCATTGAAAACATGTACAAAGAACATCCTGTCAGAATTGACATAGCGGGAACAGTGGAAAGCATTTCACATATTACAAAAGACCTTCTTTATGAATGCTATGAAACGTTTTATCACCCGAGCAACATGCTCCTCTTCATTGTTGGCTCAGTAGATCCTGAAACGATCATTTCTCAGGTAAGAGAAAATCAGGAAAGAAAGCCGTATACTGATCAGCCGGAGATCAAACGGGAGGAAGTACAGGAGCAAGAAGCGGTTTTCCGAAAAGAAAAAGAGATCAAAATGAACGTGCAGGGACCGAAATGCCTTGTCGGGCTCAAATCAAAGAACCCTTTTAAATTAGGCAAAGAGCTGTTAAAGCATGAACTTTCAATGAACTTATTGCTTGAATCCCTTTTCGGCAAAAGCTCTGCCCAGTACGAAACACTTTATGAAAAAGGGTATATTGACGAAACGTTCAGCTTTGATTTTACTGCAGAATATGGGTTTGGTTTTGCGGCGATCGGAGGCGATACGCCGGAACCTGATCAATTGGCTGAAGACATTTCAAGCATGCTTCTGCGCGCCGGTGAACTGATTACTGCTGAAAAGATTGAACTTGCCAGAAAGAAAAAGATCGGTTCATTCTTAAAGGCGCTGAATTCACCTGAATACATTGCCAATCAATTTACCCGTTATGCTTTCTTGGATATGAGCCTGTTTGACGTCGTAACGGTACTCGAGCAAATTACCCTCGAGGATGTCCAGCAAGTAATACAAGAGGAAATTGCTGCAGACAGACTGACCGTCTGCAAGGTTGTTCCTAAATCATAAACAAAACATCCCTCCAGTGTGAGGGGTGTTTTTCTGCGGAAAGAAGGAAAGAGGATGAACAAAACAGCACTAATCACCGGAGCAAGCGGCGGCATTGGCAAAAGCATAAGTGAAACCCTTGCGGCAGATGGATATAATTTGTTGCTGCATTACAATACAAATCAAAACGCGGCAGCGGAGCTTGCTGAAAAACTAAGAGAGACGTTTGGCGTGCATGCTGAAATTTTACAAGCCGATCTGTCCGCGCCAGAAGGAGCAGATAAGCTGACAGGTTCAATTGTTCAGCCGCTTGATGCGATTATTTTAAATAGCGGAAGAAGCCATTTTGGGCTAATTACGGATGTGGATAATGCAACGGTCCAGGAAATGGTTCAGCTTCATGTGGCGAGTCCTTATATGCTGACGAGAAACCTTCTTCCAGGCATGATCCGGAAGAAATCAGGAGCAATTGTGGCTGTCAGCTCTATTTGGGGAGAGACTGGAGCATCTTGTGAAGTGCTGTACAGCATGGCAAAGGGAGCTCAGCACTCGTTTGTAAAAGGACTGGCTAAGGAGCTGGCGCCAAGCGGAATCAGAGTAAACGCCGTAGCGCCAGGCGCGGTTGATACAAATATGATGAATCAATTCACCCCGTCTGAAAAAGAAGAGATCGCTGATGAGATCCCGATCGGCCGGCTGGCCCGGCCGCAAGAAATTGCGGATGCAACAGCTTTTCTCCTGTCTAAAAAAGCGTCATATATCACTGGCCAAATTTTGTCGGTGAATGGCGGCTGGCACTGCTGATCCGAAAATATTCGGTGTATAGTTTCTTTTGCGAAGGACACAATAATCTTGTAACTTCACATGAAATGGAGGAAACAAGCATGTCAGTATTAGAAAACTGGGATAGCTGGAAAAACTTCCTTGGCGACCGTCTGAACTATGCGCAAGATCAAGGTATGAGCCAGGATACTATTACAGATCTTGCGACAGAAATCGGCAGCTACTTGGCTAATGAAGTGGAATCTAAGAACGAGCAGGAAAAAGTGCTGGCAGATCTTTGGAGCGTAGCATCAAAAGATGAACAGCACGCCATTGCCAATATGATGGTTAAGCTTGTTGAAAATAACAGCACTCACTAGGAAGAGAGGGGATTTTTCCTCTCTTTTTTATGTTTTCCTCATCACAGCAACATTCTTCTTTCTAATTAGAGAAAAATGCTTTATGATAAAGGAAGGTAAAATTTTGCCACAATGAAGGGGGTATATCATTTGGCAAAGCTCGAATGGTATTTTGAATATGAAATTCAAGTGAACCGCCCCGGACTGCTCGGGGATATTTCATCTCTTCTTGGGATGCTTTCTATTAACATCGTAACGATAAACGGCGTCGATCTTTCCAGAAGGGGAATGCTCCTCAGGTGCCGCCATATAGATCAAATTAAACGATTAGAATCAATCTTAAAAACGATGGAAACAATTAAAGTAACGAAGCTGAGAGAACCGAGGCTTCGCGACCGTCTTGCTGTACGCCACGGCCGTTACATTCAAAGGGATGCCGATGACAAGAAAACGTTCCGCTTTGAACGGGACGAGCTAGGATTATTAGTCGATTTTATGGCCGAACTGTTCAAAAAAGAAGGCCATAAATTAATCGGAATTCGTGGTATGCCACGTGTCGGGAAAACAGAATCAATTGTGGCCTCCAGCGTGTGTGCAAGCAAAAGGTGGCTTTTTGTGTCATCAACCTTGCTGAAGCAGACGATAAGAAGCCAGCTGATTGCCGACGAATACAGCACTGAGAATGTCTTTATCGTTGACGGAATTGTGTCAACACGAAGAGGGTCAGAACGCCATCTCCAGCTGGTCAGAGAAATTATGAGGCTGCCTGCAACAAAAGTGGTGGAGCATCCAGACATATTCGTTCAAAATACAGAGTATACACTAGATGACTTTGATTATATTATTGAACTGAGAAATGACCCTGATGAGGTTATTACATATGAACATGCCGAGGAACCCCAAATGTTTGATCAATCCGGGTTTTCAAGCTTTGATTTTTAAAATTGGAAGGTGTTTGTTGTGACTGAACTAGGAATCCGGCTCAAAGAAGCCAGAGAGGAAAAAGCAATGTCATTGGATGATCTCCAAGCGGCAACAAAGATTCAAAAAAGGTATTTAACTGCCTTGGAGGAAGGAAACTATGACATTATTCCGGGGAAGTTTTATGTTCGGGCATTCATCAAGCAATATGCAGAAGCCGTCGGGCTAGATGCGGATCAGCTGTTTGAGGAGCATAAAAAAGATATCCCGAACACGTATCATGACGATGTGTCTGAAAAGATCTCCGGCATGAATCTTCAAAAGGAAATGCCAAAGCCAGCATCTAAGGCGCTGGAGCTGCTGCCAACAATACTTGTGATTCTCGGCGTGATTGTCGTAATTGCGATTGTGTACGCGATCATTCAATTTGCGAATCATAAAAACAGCGATGATAACAATGCGGCATCTGAAAAATCAATTACGCAAAGTGAAAGCAAGTATGAAATCCCTAAAGATTCAACACTAAAAGAGAATCAAAATAACAGCTCTGAAAAAGAGGCAGACACTAAAAAAGAAACAAAAGAAAATGAAGATAAAAAAGAAGAAAGTGACAGTGATAAACTGGAGATTAAAGCGGCTGGCACTGAAGGCTCGTTAACGACTTATGAAGTGTCCGGCGCTGATAAAATCGAGCTTGAACTGAAGGCATCAGACAGCTCTTGGGTTCGAGTGCGCGATGAAAACAGCAGCTCGTTAAAAGAGGGAACGCTGAAAAAAGACGAAACCTATAAAAAAGACATAACTGATCAGAAACAAGTTGAAATCCGCACAGGATATGCACCTAATCTGAAAATAAAAATCAACGGTAAGGTTCTTTCATATGAACTTGATCCGAATGATGTGATGGCACAAACCATTAAGATTGTAAATAAAAAGGAAGAAAAGTCATCTTAATTACCAGATGACTTTTCTTCACGTCCGAGTATGAAACTGGAGGGGCTTTATGTTTAACTTACCAAATAAAATCACACTAGCTAGAATCGCATTAATCCCAATCTTCATGATTATCATGCTGGCGCCGTTTGACTGGGGCAGGCTCGAATTTGGAGACGAATCGATCCCGGTCGCACACTTGGCGGGCGCTATTTTATTTATTATTGCATCCACAACAGACTGGGTGGACGGGTATTATGCCCGAAAACTGAATCTCGTGACAAACTTCGGGAAATTTCTTGATCCGCTTGCGGATAAACTGCTTGTATCCGCAGCGTTAATTATCCTTGTTCAATTTGATCTTGCTCCAGCTTGGATGGTCATTGTGATTATCAGCCGGGAGTTTGCCGTGACAGGTTTAAGGCTTGTCTTAGCCGGAACAGGAGAAGTAGTAGCTGCTAATATGCTTGGTAAAATTAAAACCTGGGCACAAATCATTGCGGTTTCCGCATTGCTTCTTCATAATCTTCCATTTGAACTTGTGTCATTCCCGTTTGCTGACTTAGCGTTGTGGGTAGCTGTCTTCTTTACTGTCGTATCAGGCTGGGAATATTTCTCTAAAAACTGGGAAGCGCTAAAAACATCTAACTAAGAAAGAAGGACTTACGTCATGGAATTTCCAAAAAAAGCAGAAATTATTGCAGTCGGTTCAGAGCTGTTGCTTGGCCAGATCGCCAATACAAATGCTCAATTTATCAGCAAACAGCTCGCTGAGATCGGAGTTAACGTATTTTATCATACAGCAGTCGGAGATAATCCGGAGCGGCTGAAGCAAGTCATCCGCATTGCTGAAGAACGCTCTGACTTCATTATTTTTTCAGGTGGTCTCGGACCGACAAAAGATGATCTGACGAAAGAAACGATTGCAAAAGCGCTGGGACGTCCGCTCGTATTAAATGATGAAGCGTTCCAATCCATTGAGGACTATTTCAAACGAACAAAACGCACGATGTCACCTAATAATCGCAAACAGGCGCTTGTGATCGAAGGATCTGACGTACTGGCGAATCACTTTGGAATGGCGCCGGGAATGCTCACAGAGCATGAATCGCGCTTTTATATGCTTCTTCCTGGGCCGCCAAGCGAGTTGCGTCCAATGTTTGAAAATGAAGCAAAGCCTCTTCTGCTGAAAAAGATGGGCTCAAATGAAAAAATTGTTTCAACTGTTCTTCGCTTTTTCGGTATCGGCGAATCTCAGCTTGAAGCCGATTTGGAAGACATTATTGATGCACAAACGAACCCGACAATCGCTCCTTTGGCGGCTGACGGTGAGGTGACGCTGCGACTGACAGCCAAACATGCTGACGAAAAGGAAACAGAGCGTCTGTTAAAAGAAACAGAGGCTGTTATCTTAGAACGAGTCGGTGAATTTTTCTATGGCTACGATGATACTTCCCTTGTAAAAGAGCTTTCTAAAACATGTAAGGAAAAAGGCATTACGATTTCCGCGGCGGAAAGCTTTACCGGCGGGCTGTTTTCTGAATGGCTGACGGATCTTAGCGGTGCTTCAAAATTATTTGCCGGCGGCGTCGTTTGCTATACAAACGACGTGAAGCAGAATGTGCTTGGCGTCAAGAAGGAAACATTAGATCGTTTTGGCGCGGTCAGCAAGGAGTGCGCATCAGAGCTGGCAAAGGGTGTTCAAAAACTCACTGGCAGCGACATCGGCATCAGCTTTACCGGTGTAGCAGGACCTGATACTCAAGAAGGGCATGAGCCTGGACATGTGTTTATCGGCATTTCAGCAAATGGAAAAGAAGAGGTTCACGAGTTTCACTTTGCGGGCTCCAGAACGGGAATCAGAAAACGAGGCGCTAAATACGGCTGCCATTTAATCTTGAAGCTTTTAGAGCAAAAATAATATTTTCAGCACATTATCCTCCTAAGAAAACATGATTTCTCTAATGCATTATGATATTTTGATAGAAATCACGCCAGGAAAAAATCCGAATATGCGTTCGCTTTTTTCTTGGCAAATCCCTTCAAACAGGGTATAGTATATGTAGTGGTAACATAAAGGAGGAAAAAATAGAATGAGTGATCGTCAGGCAGCCTTAGATATGGCTCTTAAACAAATAGAAAAACAGTTCGGTAAAGGTTCCATTATGAAACTGGGAGAAAAGACAGATACAAGAATTTCTACTGTCCCAAGCGGCTCCCTCGCTCTTGATACGGCACTGGGAATTGGCGGATATCCGCGCGGACGGATTATTGAAGTATACGGTCCTGAAAGCTCAGGTAAAACAACTGTTGCGCTCCATGCGATTGCTGAGGTTCAGCAGCAAGGCGGACAAGCCGCGTTTATCGATGCGGAGCATGCGTTAGATCCGGTATACGCGCAGAAGCTCGGAGTCAACATCGAAGAGCTCTTACTGTCTCAGCCTGACACAGGCGAGCAGGCGCTTGAAATTGCGGAAGCGCTGGTTCGAAGCGGTGCAGTTGACATTGTCGTAGTCGACTCTGTGGCAGCTCTCGTTCCGAAAGCGGAAATTGAAGGCGACATGGGAGATTCACATGTCGGTTTACAAGCACGCTTAATGTCTCAAGCGCTTCGTAAGCTTTCAGGAGCCATTAACAAATCGAAGACAATTGCGATTTTCATTAACCAAATTCGTGAAAAAGTCGGCGTTATGTTCGGAAACCCGGAAACAACTCCTGGCGGCCGTGCGCTGAAATTCTACTCTTCCGTGCGTCTCGAAGTGCGCCGTGCTGAACAGCTGAAACAAGGCAACGACGTAATGGGGAACAAAACGAAAATCAAAGTCGTAAAAAACAAGGTGGCTCCGCCGTTCCGTACAGCCGAGGTTGACATTATGTACGGAGAAGGCATCTCAAAAGAGGGCGAAATCATTGATCTTGGAACTGAACTTGATATCGTGCAAAAAAGCGGTTCATGGTACTCTTATGAAGAAGAGCGTCTTGGCCAAGGTCGTGAAAATGCAAAACAATTCCTGAAAGAAAATAAAGATATCATGCTGATGATCCAGGAGCAAATTCGTGAACATTACGGCTTGGATAATCACGGCGTAGTGCAGCAGCAAGCTGAAGAGGCACAAGAAGAACTCGAATTTGAAGAATAAAAATATAATAAGTTTGAAATGATACAAAAGGCTGAGTGAAAAACTCAGCCTTTTTGTATTTTGCAAAAAAATGATAAAAATATTGCTTTTTTTGACAACTTTTTCAGTGCTTTATTCGTCTAACAAAACGTGTGCAAAATGGAATTTATTTTGGGAGGAAAAAATGAATGACAAGCCCAACCCGCAGGAGAACTGCAAAACGCAGACGGAGAAAACTAAATAAAAGAGGCAAACTTTTGCTTGGTCTTTTAGCAGTGATGATTTGCTTTACGATTTGGAATGCGCTTCATCGAAATAGTGAAGAAAACGAGCCATCTCAAGAAACTGCAGCAGTTTCAGATACCAGTCAGAAAAAAGAAGTCAAAAAGAAAACCGCCAAAAAAACAGAGGAACAAATCAAAACAGTCGATCGTAATCAAAAAATAAGCAATTATTTAAATGAGATCGGTTTCAGCGGAACAGCCATGATTGTCAGAAATGGAGAAATCGTAACAAGTAAAGGTTTTGGTTATGCAGACCGTAAACATCACATTCAAAATAATCCGTTGACATCTTTTTATATCGGTTCGTCACAAAAAGCGCTGATTGCAACCGCAATTTTGCAGCTTGAGGAAAAGGGGAAACTTCAGACAAGTGATCCGGTAAGCACGTATTTACCTCATTTCCCTAACGGACAAACGATTACTTTGAAGAATCTGCTTACACATACATCGGGAATAAACGGACATATTGAAGGAAACGGCGCAATCACTCCGGAAGATTTAGTAAAAGACATAGAACGTCAGGGAATCAAACGCCAGCCGGGCGTATGGGACTATAAGGATTCCAACTATTCTGTTCTCGCTTATATTGTTGCTGAAGTGAGCGGCGAGTCCTATGAACAATACATAACGAATCATATTTTTAAACCGGCGGGAATGACACATGCAGGCTTTTATAAAACATATGATAAAGAACCTTATCCTGCTGTCGGGTATAAGCTGAAGGGCGGCAGAGCGTTTACGCCGTATATGCCCGATTTATCCCAGTTGTATGGAGCCGGTGATATATATATGAGTGCTATAGATATGTACAAATTTGACCAAGCGCTGATAGACGGCAAACTGTACTCGCAAAAAAGCTATGAAAAGATGCTGACGCCAGGGAGCAGTTCTACATACGGTATGGGATTTTATGTTGCTCCCGGAAGCTATTCAAACCATGGTGTCATGCCTGGTTTCAACATCTTGAACAGCTTTAGCAAATCTGGGCAAACGATTGTAGTTTTGTTCTCAAACATTCAAAATAACGCTAAACTGGGCCAAGTGAACAATAAAATATACCAGCTTCTGAATCAAGAATAATTCATGATCTTCTTTTGGAAGGATTGCATTCGGCACGCTAAAAGGCATCTGGTCGCAATCGTTAAGATGGCAAGCTTGACAAGTATTTCCGACACATTTACAATGAAGTTGTAACATTTGTTTTTTTAACATGATTGTTAAACCATTTAAACTTGACAAGGGCGATGAAAATACTCATTCCCTGTGAAGGTTCTGTATGTTGAGAAAACTAGACAATGTACATGCCGACACTTATTTAAGCAACAACCAAGTTCATAGCAAGAGGAGGTGAAAGTATGACCCCAATTATGATGGTTCTCATCTCCATTTTGCTGATTCTACTCGGTTTAGTTGTTGGCTACTTTGTTCGTAAAACCATTGCCGAAGCGAAAATTGCGGGCGCACGCGGTGCAGCCGAGCAAATTCTTGAAGATGCAAAGCGTGATGCTGAAGCACTGAAAAAAGAAGCTCTGCTTGAAGCAAAGGATGAAATCCACAAACTTCGAATAGATGCTGAACAGGAAGTTCGTGAAAGACGAAATGAGCTTCAAAAACAAGAAAACCGTTTACTCCAAAAGGAGGAAAACCTTGATCGCAAACATGAGGGAATTGATAAACGGGAAGCGATGTTGGAGAAGAAAGATCATTCTCTGAATGAACGACAACAACATATTGAAGAGATGGAAAGCAAAGTGGATGAGATGATTCGTATGCAGCAGTCAGAGTTGGAACGAATTTCGAGTCTGACTCGTGATGAAGCAAAACAAATCATTCTTGAGCGGGTTGAAAACGAGCTTTCACATGACATCGCCATCATGACAAAAGAAACTGAAAACCGTGCGAAAGAAGAGGCGGATAAGAAAGCGAAAAACATTCTTTCACTCGCCTTACAGCGCTGCGCAGCGGACCACGTTGCCGAAACAACGGTATCAGTTGTCAATCTTCCAAATGATGAGATGAAAGGACGTATCATCGGACGGGAAGGGCGTAACATTCGTACGCTTGAAACGCTGACAGGTATTGACCTGATTATTGATGATACACCTGAAGCTGTCATTCTTTCCGGATTTGATCCGATCAGACGTGAGACAGCAAGGATTGCTCTTGATAAACTCGTTCAGGATGGCCGTATTCATCCGGCACGGATTGAAGAAATGGTTGAAAAATCTCGCCGCGAGGTCGATGACTATATTCGTGAGATGGGTGAGCAAACGACATTTGAGGTTGGCGTTCACGGCCTCCACCCAGATCTTATCAAGATCCTCGGCCGCTTAAAGTTCCGTACAAGCTACGGTCAAAATGTGCTCAAGCATTCCATGGAAGTCGCATTCTTGGCCGGTCTAATGGCATCGGAGCTCGGAGAAGACGCAAAGCTTGCTAAACGTGCGGGCCTTCTTCACGACATCGGAAAAGCAATTGACCATGAAGTAGAAGGAAGCCACGTTGAAATCGGGGTAGAGCTTGCGACCAAATATAAAGAGCACCCAGTCGTGATTAATAGTATTGCATCACACCACGGGGATGAAGAGCCGACTTCCATTATCGCTGTGCTGGTAGCTGCAGCAGATGCACTTTCCGCTGCAAGACCTGGCGCAAGAAGTGAGACGCTCGAGAATTATATTCGAAGACTTGAAAAGCTCGAAGAAATTTCTGAGTCCTACGAAGGTGTAGAAAAATCATTTGCGATTCAGGCTGGACGCGAAGTGCGTATTATGGTGAAGCCGGATTCAATTAATGATCTTGAAGCTCATCGACTGGCGCGAGATATCCGTAAGCGAATTGAGGACGAGCTCGATTATCCAGGTCATATTAAAGTGACGGTAATCAGAGAAACTCGAGCCGTAGAGTATGCAAAATAAAGTGATGCGCTAAGCATCACTTTATTTTTTTGACGGCCAAGGAATTTTCAAGAAGAAAGGATTTACAAAATGAGAATTTTATTTATCGGAGATGTTGTCGGTTCACCGGGCCGTGACATGGTCAAAGAATATGTACCAAAGCTAAAAACAAAATATAAGCCTCACTTTACCATTATTAATGGTGAAAATGCTGCACATGGAAAAGGCCTGACAGAAAAAATTTATCACAGCTTAATACAAGCCGGTGCAGATGCAATCACGATGGGGAACCACACATGGGATAAAAAAGAAATTTTCGATTTTATAGATGACGTTCCGAATTTGGTTCGTCCCGCAAACTTTCCAGAGGGAACACCGGGAAAAGGCATAACCTATGTGAAAGCAAACGGCAAAGAGCTTGCCGTCATTAATTTACAGGGACGCACGTTTTTACCGCCGCTTGATGATCCGTTTTTAAAAGTCGATGAATTGATTGCTGAAGCTGCAAAAAGAACACCGTACATTTTTATCGACTTCCATGCTGAAGCGACAAGTGAGAAGCTCGCACTTGGCTGGTACACGGATGGACGGGCATCAGCTGTTGTTGGAACTCATACACACGTGCAAACAGCGGATAACCGCATTTTGCCGAAGGGTACAGCATATATTACTGATGTAGGAATGACTGGCCCATATGACGGTATACTGGGGATGGACAGAGAGACGATTATCAAGCGCTTCAAAACAAACCTTCCAGTGCGTTTTACTGTCGCTGAAGGAAAAACAACACTGAGCGGTGTTGTCATCGACATCGACGATCAAACGAAAAAAGCCGTTAAAATCGAACGTATTTTAATCAATGATGATCACATGTTCTTTGAATAATTGAACATATGGTTATTTTATAAAAATATTAAAAAGAAAAGCAGGAATATAGCAACTCCTTAGTGAATATAGTAAAAATGGAAGGTAGCCCGCTATTTTTGAAAAGCATTGTGGGGATGGCTTTTTGGATAGCAACATCTAATAATGATTGTTCTAATGAACACTCACTTATCCATTGTAAAACTAAGGGGGAGCAGAAATGGAAATCTTAAAAGTTTCAGCAAAATCGAGTCCAAATTCAGTGGCAGGTGCGCTTGCAGGTGTGTTAAGAGAGCGAGGGGCCGCCGAGATTCAAGCAATTGGAGCGGGTGCATTAAACCAAGCTGTAAAAGCTGTGGCGATTGCCAGGGGATTTGTGGCGCCTAGCGGCGTAGATTTGATTTGTATTCCGGCTTTTACTGATATTCAAATCGATGGTGAAGAAAGAACGGCGATTAAATTAATCGTGGAGCCTCGCTAAAAACAAATAAAGCATTCTCAACCTGTTTGCCTCATGCAAACAGGTTGTTTTTCATTTATTGTGATATTTTCTTCCGATAGTATTTTCGGCATATAAATGACGGGAATACAAAAGTCAGAAATGAACTAGAACGTTTCAGAAAAAAATTTCGCCCATTTTTCAAGACGGATACTTTTGTCTTTCTCAGAAAGACAGTGCTATTTACGCTTATTCCATATCATGGTACAATCCGAATGTAACAAGAATTTTTCAAGGAGGATTGTACATGCAGAGTGGAAAGATGAAAGCTCTAATGAAAAAGGACGGGGCGTTTGGTGCTGTGCTGACTGAAGTTCCCATTCCTGAGATCGATAAACATGAAGTCCTCATAAAAGTAAAAGCTGCTTCCATATGCGGCACGGATGTGCATATTTATAATTGGGATCAATGGGCACGTCAGAGAATCAAAACACCTTATGTTTTCGGCCATGAGTTCAGCGGCATTGTTGAAGCTGTAGGAGAGAATGTCGGCAGTGTAAAAGTGGGGGAGTATGTGTCTGCTGAAACGCATATTGTCTGCGGTGAATGTGTCCCTTGCGTAACCGGAAAATCTCATGTTTGTACCAATACTGCTATTATCGGGGTGGACACAGCAGGCTGTTTTGCGGAGTATGTAAAAGTCCCCGCTGATAACGTTTGGAAGAATCCCGCCGATATGGACCCAGCGGTTGCTTCCATTCAAGAGCCTTTAGGAAATGCGGTTCATACAGTACTCGAGAGCCAGCCGGCAGGAGGGACGACTGCAGTCATTGGATGCGGACCGATTGGTCTTATGGCTGTTGCGGTTGCAAAAGCAGCAGGTGCTTCTCAGGTGATTGCGATTGATAAAAATGAATACAGGCTGGAGCTTGCCAAACAAATGGGAGCTGCACGTACTGTTTCTATTGAAAAAGAAGATCCGCTCAAAATTGTAAGCGCTTTAACGGATGGGGAAGGAGCGGATCTCGTTTGTGAAATGTCGGGCCATCCTTCAGCGATTGCCCAAGGTCTTGCGATGGCTGCGAATGGCGGAAGATTTCATATTCTCAGCTTGCCGGAACATCCAGTGACAATTGATTTGACGAATAAAGTGGTATTTAAAGGACTTACGATCCAAGGAATCACAGGAAGAAAAATGTTTTCGACATGGCGGCAGGTGTCTCAATTGCTCAGATCAAACGTGCTAGATCTTTCACCTGTCATTACCCATCAGTTTCCGTTAGAGGAGTTTGAGAAAGGATTCGAACTGATGAGAAGCGGCCAGTGCGGAAAAGTGATTTTAATTCCATAATAGGGGGATAAACATGACGAAGGAATTTGAGTTTTTAAAAGCAGAGCTTGATAGAATGAAAGAAAACCATACATGGCAAGAGATAAAACAGCTTGAATCAATGCAGGGACCTTCTGTCACAGTAAATCACAAAAACGTCATTCAGCTTTCTTCTAATAACTACCTCGGATTTACTTCACACCCAAGACTCATCAAAGCCGCGCAGGAGGCTGTTCAGCAATTTGGAGCCGGCACCGGATCAGTGAGAACGATTGCCGGTACACTTACAATGCATCAAGAGCTTGAGCAAAAGCTGGCAGCCTTTAAAAAAACGGAGGCGGCACTTGTATTCCAATCAGGCTTTACAACCAACCAAGGCGTACTTTCAAGTATTCTTTCAAAAGAAGATATTGTCATCTCAGATGAATTAAACCATGCCTCTATCATCGACGGAATCAGGCTGACAAAGGCGGATAAAAAAGTGTATCAGCATGTTGATATGAGTGATTTAGAGAGGGTGCTGAGAAAGTCAATGAATTATCGGATGCGTCTGATTGTGACAGACGGCGTATTTTCCATGGATGGCAACATAGCCCCTTTGCCTGATATTGTAGCGCTCGCTGAGAAATATGACGCATTTGTGATGGTGGATGACGCCCATGCATCCGGAGTGCTTGGCGAAAACGGGAGGGGAACGGTGAACCACTTCGGTCTTGACGGCAGAGTCCATATTCAGGTTGGAACGCTAAGCAAGGCAATCGGAGTGCTCGGCGGCTACGCTGCCGGTTCAAAGGTGCTGATCGATTATTTGCGCCATAAAGGCCGTCCGTTTTTATTCAGCACGTCCCATCCGCCGGCTGTCACCGCAGCTTGTATGGAAGCGATTGATGTATTGCTGGAGGAGCCGGAGCATATGGACCGCTTATGGGAAAATACGGCCTATTTTAAATCAATGCTTATGAAAATGGGTTTGACTCTCACACAGAGTGAAACGCCGATTCTTCCGATTTTAATAGGTGATGAAGGTGTGGCAAAGCAATTTTCTGATCAGCTCCTTTCGCGCGGCGTTTTTGCCCAAAGCATTGTATTTCCGACTGTTGCAAAGGGGAAAGCCAGAATTCGCACGATTATCACCGCTGAGCATACCAAAGAAGAACTGAATGAGGCGCTTGACGTCATCAAAAAGACGGCTGAAGAACTCCAGCTATTGTAAGAGGAAGAGTATACTCTTCCTCTTTTTATTCCTTATTGATTATTATTCTCAATGAGTGTACAATGATAGGTTGCCAGTTGTGCAGAGCTTCAATAACCTTTATACTGGAGGGTGGAAGTTTGGTTTGAAAGGAGAAATCATGACATGAATGAAAAACAAAAATTAGAGAGCGGACAAGTTAATCCATCGGACAAAAAATCCGAGAAGGATTACAGCAAGTACTTTGAAGCTGTTTACATTCCGCCTTCCTTAAAAGATGCGAAAAAACGAGGCAAGGAAGCCGTTACTTATCATAATGACTTTAAAATTTCTGAACAATTTAAAGGGCTGGGAGACGGAAGGAAGTTCTATATCCGTACGTACGGCTGCCAAATGAATGAACACGATACAGAGGTTATGGCAGGGATTTTTATGGCGCTCGGTTACGAAGCGACAAACTCTGTTGACGATGCCAATGTCATTTTGTTAAATACATGCGCAATCCGCGAAAATGCCGAGAACAAGGTGTTTGGTGAGCTGGGGCATTTAAAAGCGCTGAAAAAAAACAATCCCGATCTGATTTTAGGCGTGTGCGGCTGTATGTCCCAAGAGGAATCAGTCGTGAACCGGATTTTGAAAAAACATCCGTTTGTCGATATGATTTTCGGAACGCATAACATCCATCGCCTGCCAGAGCTTTTGTCAGAAGCATACCTTTCAAAAGAAATGGTCATAGAAGTTTGGTCCAAGGAAGGGGACGTTATTGAAAACCTTCCGAAAGTCCGGAACGGAAAAATTAAGGGCTGGGTCAATATCATGTACGGCTGTGACAAATTCTGTACGTATTGCATTGTGCCTTACACACGCGGAAAAGAAAGAAGCCGCCGCCCTGAAGAGATCATTCAGGAAGTGAGAAGGCTCGCAAGCGAAGGCTACAAAGAAATTACACTATTAGGCCAAAACGTAAACGCGTACGGAAAAGACTTTGAAGATATGACGTACGGTCTCGGTGATTTGATGGATGAACTGAGAAAAATCGATATCCCGAGAATACGTTTTACAACGAGTCATCCGCGTGACTTTGACGACCGCCTTATTGAAGTGCTGGCAAAAGGCGGCAACCTGCTTGATCACATTCATCTTCCGGTTCAATCAGGAAGTTCAGAGGTTCTGAAACTGATGGCCCGCAAATATGACAGAGAGCGTTATATGGAGCTCGTTCGAAAAATTAAGGAAGCAATGCCGAATGCATCTTTGACAACGGACATTATCGTCGGATTCCCGAACGAAACGGACGAACAGTTTGAAGAAACGCTTTCTCTTTACCGTGAAGTGGAGTTTGACAGCGCCTATACGTTCATTTACTCTCCGCGTGAGGGCACTCCGGCTGCCAAAATGAAAGATAATGTTCCGATGCGCGTGAAAAAAGAACGTCTGCAGCGTTTGAACGCACTGGTGAATGAAATTTCTGCTAAAAAAATGAAGGAATACGAAGGCCAGGTTGTCGAAGTATTAGTTGAGGGTGAAAGCAAAAATAACCCTGATATTCTTGCCGGCTACACTGAAAAAAGCAAGCTTGTCAATTTCAAAGGGCCGAAGGAAGCAATCGGCAAAATCGTCCGCGTGAAAATCCAGCAAGCGAAAACATGGTCGCTTGACGGAGAAATGGTAGGAGAAGCAATCGAGGTGAAATAAGATGACGCTCTACTCAAAAAAAGACATTGTGCAGCAGGCACGAAACCTTGCAAAAATGATCTCTGAAACAGAAGAGGTTGATTTTTTCAAACGGGCTGAAGCGCAAATCAATGAGAATGACAAAGTGTCTGCAATCATTAATCAGATTAAAGCCCTGCAAAAGCAAGCTGTCAATTTGAAGCATTACGAAAAGCATGAAGCGCTCAAACAAGTAGAAGCAAAAATTGACGCGCTGCAAGAAGAGCTTGAAGAGATTCCTGTCATCCAGGAATTCAGAGACTCGCAGATGGAGGTAAATGACCTTCTGCAGCTCGTTGCACACACCATTTCCAACCAAGTCACAAATGAAATCATCACGTCAACCGGAGGAAACCTTCTGAAAGGGGAAACCGGTTCAAAGGTGAAGCATTCAAATAACAGCTGTTCTTTCTAAACACGGTGCCTTTACAGGCCCGTGTTTTTTTAGACTTATGCGGCTAAAAATGAACTAAAAAATCTATGTGCCAAATCTTCAAAGTGTTTTTTGGGGTTCTCACCCGCGAAGAAACTTTATCGCACTTATAAGTAAAGTTTCTAGGCGCGCCTGCATACAATGGAACAGAAACTTTGTATTTTTATATTTTAATTATAAAAATGCACACTAGACAAATGCCCAGCATAAGATAACACGAAGAAGAACAAGGAGGCATGCCGGAATGTCTGAATACAGGGAAATTATTACGAAGGCGGTAGTAGCGAAAGGCAGAAAATTCACCCAATGCACCAATACCATCTCCCCTGAGAAAAAACCGAGCAGCATTTTGGGTGGTTGGATCATTAACCACAAGTATGACGCTGAAAAAATCGGGAAAACAGTAGAAATTGAAGGGTATTATGATATAAACGTATGGTACTCTTACGCGGACAACACAAAAACAGAGGTTGTCACAGAACGGGTGAAATACGTAGATGTCATTAAACTCAGATACAGAGACAACAATTACTTAGATGACGAGCATGAAGTGATTGCAAAAGTCCTTCAGCAGCCTAACTGTCTTGAAGTGACCATTTCACCGAATGGAAATAAAATTGTTGTGCAGGCAGAAAGGGAGTTTTTGGCGGAAGTGGTGGGAGAAACAAAAGTTGTTGTTGAGGTTAATCCTGACTGGGAAGAAGAGGACGAAGAAGATTGGGAAGATGAGCTTGATGAAGAGCTGGAAGACATCAATCCTGAATTTTTAGTGGGAGATCCTGAAGAATAAAAAAGGGACTAGGGGAGGCAGTACCCCCAAGTCTCTTTTTTATATTGATATATCATTCTTTTATCACTTTTTGTTTATGTTATAATGAAGGCTGGAAAATAGAAACGTTGATACATAGTGAGGGATTAAACAATGGCCGGTTATACGCCTATGATACAGCAATATTTAAAAATAAAGGCAGAGCACCAGGATGCCTTTTTATTTTTTCGCCTTGGTGATTTTTACGAAATGTTTTTTGAGGACGCCAAAAAAGCGTCACAAGAGCTGGAAATTACATTAACGAGCAGAGATGGAGGTGCGGCTGAAAAAATACCGATGTGCGGTGTGCCGTATCATTCTGCTTCTGCGTATATTGAGCAGCTTATTAAAAAAGGGTACAAAGTGGCGATCTGTGAACAGACGGAAGATCCGAAAGCCGCAAAGGGCGTTGTGAAACGGGAAGTGGTTCAGCTTATTACGCCAGGAACAGTAATGGACGGTAAAGGCATCCATGAATCAGAAAATAACTTTATCGCATCTGTTTCCGTCTGCTCGAACGGATACGGGCTGGCGCTGTCTGATTTAACAACGGGAGAAAATTTGGCTGTCTTGATTGAACGGCTTGAAGACGTCATATCAGAAATTTATTCAGTCGGTGCACGGGAAATCGTCGTTTCAGGAAGCATGGATCCCAATAAGGTCGTACAGCTGAAAGAGCGGTGCGATGCAACGATCTCAATTGAAGACGGAGAAACAGACGAACACGTAACGATCATTGAGCACTTAAATAATGAAGATGTAACAAAAACATTTTTGCGCTTATATACGTACTTGAAAAGAACCCAAAAACGCAGTCTTGATCATCTTCAGCCCGTGCAGGTGTATGAGCTTGAGGAAGCGATGAAAATTGACTTGTACTCAAAGCGAAATCTGGAGCTCACTGAAACGATCCGTTCGAAAAATAAAAAAGGTTCTCTTTTGTGGCTGCTGGATGAAACAAAAACTGCCATGGGAGGTAGGCTGCTTAAACAGTGGATTGACCGGCCGCTCATCAGAGTCAATCAAATCGAAGAGCGCCAAGAAATGGTGGAAACATTGATATCCCATTTCTTTGAACGGGAAGATCTGCGTGAACGTTTAAAAGAAGTATATGACTTAGAACGCCTTGCAGGCCGTGTTGCATTCGGAAATGTCAATGCACGGGATTTAATTCAGCTGAAGGAATCGTTAAAGCAAGTGCCTGGTATCAAACAGCTGGTTGCTTCACTGGCTCATGACAAAGCTAAGGAACGTGCGGAACGGATTGATCCTTGCGGGGATGTGCTTGAATTGCTGGAAGAAGCGCTGTACGCTAACCCTCCTTTATCGTTAAAAGAAGGGAACCTGATTAAAGACGGATACAATCAAAAGCTCGATGAATACCGTGATGCAAGCAGAAACGGAAAGGACTGGATTGCCCGCCTGGAACAGCAGGAGCGCGAATACACAGGCATTCGCTCTTTAAAGGTCGGCTTCAATAAAGTTTTCGGTTATTATATTGAAGTGACAAAAGCGAATTTGCACTTGCTTGAGGAAGGGCGCTATGAGAGGAAGCAGACGTTAACGAATGCAGAGCGCTACATCACACCTGAATTAAAAGAAAAAGAAGCGCTCATTTTAGAAGCGGAAAATAACATCTGCGAACTGGAATACGAGCTGTTCACCGAACTGCGTGAGAAAGTGAAGCGGTATATTCCGCGTCTGCAGCAGCTTGCCAAACAGATGAGCGAGCTTGATGCACTTCAGTGCTTTGCGACAATCAGTGAAAATCGTCACTATACGAAACCGGAGTTCTCTGAAGATGAAGTCGAAGTGATTGAAGGCAGACACCCAGTTGTTGAAAAAGTCATGGATAGCCAGGAATATGTCCCGAACAATTGTATGATGGGCGATAACAGACAAATGCTTCTCATTACCGGTCCAAACATGTCAGGGAAAAGTACGTATATGAGACAAATCGCGCTCATTTCCATCATGGCGCAAATCGGCTGCTTTGTACCCGCGAAGAAAGCGGTGCTTCCGATTTTTGATCAAATCTTCACTCGAATCGGCGCTGCAGATGATTTGATTTCCGGACAAAGTACATTTATGGTGGAAATGCTTGAAGCCAAAAATGCAATTGTCAATGCGACGAAAAACAGCCTTATTCTGTTTGACGAAATCGGCCGGGGAACGTCCACTTATGACGGCATGGCGCTGGCACAAGCGATTATCGAATACGTTCACGATCATATCGGCGCCAAGACGCTGTTCAGCACACACTATCACGAGCTGACCGTTCTTGAGGACAAGTTGCATCAGCTGAAAAACGTTCATGTGCGTGCAGAGGAATATAATGGAACGGTTGTCTTTCTTCATCAAATAAAAGAAGGGGCAGCCGACAAAAGCTACGGTATCCATGTAGCCCAGCTTGCCGAGCTGCCGGAAGATCTCATTTCGCGCGCTCAAGATATTTTAAAAGAGCTTGAGCATTCAGGGAACAAACCGGAAGTGCCAGTGCAGAAGCAGAAGCCCGAGGTGAAAGAAGAGCCGGCACAGCTGTCCTTTTTTGATGAAGCGGAAAAGCCTGCTGAAGCGCCGAAGCTTTCAAAAAAAGAAAAGCAAGTGCTTGATGCCTTCAAATCACTTAATATATTAGATATGACACCGCTTGAAGCGATGAATGAAATGTACAAGCTGCAAAAGAAATTACATTAAAACGGGGTGATGAATGTGGCAAAAGTCATCCAGCTGTCAGATGAGCTTTCAAATAAAATAGCGGCGGGCGAGGTTGTGGAACGGCCCGCCTCAGTCGTCAAAGAATTGGTGGAAAATGCGATCGACGCTGACAGCACAGTCATTGAAATCGATATTGAGGAAGCAGGTCTTGCATCCATTCGAGTATTGGATAACGGCGAAGGAATGGAAAATGAAGATTGCAAGCGTGCTTTCCGCCGCCACGCAACGAGTAAAATTAAAGATGAAAATGATTTATTCAGGGTGAGAACGCTTGGGTTTAGGGGAGAAGCACTGCCGAGTATCGCGTCAGTCTCCCATCTGGAGATTACGACAAGCACCGGTGAGGGCGCAGGGACGAAGCTCGTCCTCCAAGGAGGAAACGTCATTTCTGAATCACGTTCCTCAAGCAGAAAGGGAACTGAAATCGTCGTTTCTAACCTGTTTTTTAACACACCGGCCCGCTTGAAATATATGAAAACCGTTCATACAGAGCTTGGAAATATTACTGATGTAGTCAACCGTATTGCGCTGGCGCATCCGGAGGTATCGATCCGCCTGCGCCATCATGGGAAAAACCTGCTTCAAACGAACGGAAACGGAGATGTGCGCCATGTCCTGGCAGCGATTTACGGCACGGCTGTCGCCAAAAAAATGCTTCCGCTGCATGTGAGCTCTTTGGATTTTGAAGTAAAGGGATATATCGCTCTCCCAGAGATTACACGGGCGTCGAGAAATTATATGTCGTCTGTGATCAATGGCCGTTACATTAAAAATTTCCCGCTCGTCAAAGCGGTCCATGAAGGATACCATACGCTTCTGCCCATTGGGCGTCATCCGATTACCTTTATAGAAATTACGATGGACCCGATTTTAGTCGATGTCAACGTGCACCCATCGAAGCTTGAGGTTCGTCTCAGCAAGGAAACAGAGCTACATGACTTAATTCGTGACGGAATTAAAGATGTATTTAAACAGCAGCAGCTGATTCCGAGTGCCCAGCTCCCGAAAAAATCGGCACCTGTCATCAAAAATGAGCAACAGTTCATAACCTTTGATGAAAAGCCTGCGGAAAGAAAAGTTCCGGAAAAAGCGCCTGCGCCATCTTATTCCCCAATGAAGCTCAGCTCAGTCGTGAAAGAGCCGGTTGATGCGGAGGAAGAATTGCCTCCTCTCCAATTTAATGCTCCTCCTATCGTTGATGAGGAACAAAGCATTGAGGTGCCTGATGTTTCAGAAGAACAGCCTGAAGCATTTGAGCAAGAATACCATCAAGAAGAACAGCCTGAGCCAACGTCTGAGCGGGTTCCGATTATGTACCCGATCGGCCAAATGCATGGGACTTATATATTGGCACAAAACGAAAACGGCCTGTATATTATCGACCAGCACGCCGCCCAAGAGCGTATTAAGTACGAATACTTCCGTGAAAAGGTGGGAGAGGTTGAACCTGAGGTGCAGGATATGATCGTGCCGCTGACGTTCCACTACTCCACGAACGAGGCATTGATTATTGAACAGCACAAACAAGAACTCGAAAGCGTCGGTGTTTTTTTAGAGTCATTCGGCTCAAACAGCTACATCGTCCGCTGCCACCCGGCCTGGTTTCCAAAGGGGGAAGAAGCTGAGCTGATTGAAGAAATCATTCAGCAGGTGCTCGACTCCAAACATATTGATATTAAAAAACTGCGCGAGGAAGCGGCGATTATGATGAGCTGCAAGGGCTCCATCAAAGCGAACCGCCACCTCAGAAATGACGAAATCAAAGCGCTTCTGGACGACCTCCGAAGCACATCAGACCCATTTACATGCCCGCACGGCCGGCCGATCATCATACACCATTCGACATATGAAATGGAAAAGATGTTCAAACGCGTGATGTAGCGGGGGTTGGCGGAGGGGAATACCCCCTTTGCCCATATTTTGCCCATACATTTTTCAAGCATTGAGATATTCTTCGAATTGATCAATGCTTTTTTTATTGTGTTTTTTCAGTGAAATGAATTTAAACATCTGCAGTTATCTTGACTGTAGTATGACCAAGTCGTTCACTTACATATTTAAGATCTGCACCACTTTCTAACAGCATGATTGCATGAGTATGCCTTAGACCATGTGGAGTAATATGGTGTAAATCAGTTTTTTCTAGAACCGCGTCTATTACTTTATTAATTGCGTAAGGCCCAAAATCTTTCCCTTTTGGAGTTGTAATAAAGAAAGGGGAGTCATCATATTTTTCGCCGTACGTTTCCTTGTTATTTCTTGTCAGTCTTTATATTTTGTTAATTCGTTAACTAAAGTGACTAGGGGATGAAATCGTCAGGGCAGCCGTTCTTTGGTGGATACAGTGATGTTGCCAACACTTACGGTCAGGGTTTGTAAGGGGCCAATAGGACCGAATTGGAAGCATCAGACATTACTGGTTTCAGTCATTTTCAAACAGGAACCGAATCAGTTATTGGCTTGCTAGCTGAACCCGGCGTGTATAGAGTGGTCTCATGGGGTTCCCAATCTGGTGGACAGAATTTAAGGATTAGGCAACTGTTGCGCAAGCAGATTTATCCGATATTTAGATTCATAAGGGGATTTTATGATTAAAAAATATAATTTCACTTTTTTGTGATTTAATATGATTATAAATTATAAAAGGGTGGTTTTCTTGGCTGTTTCATTAGAAAAACTAGTTGATTTAGAATTGACTTTGCTTTATAGTACGTCGCTTAAGGAAATGAAGCAGTGAGGTATAATACTGACCAACAATGTTGTTGGGGAGATTTGAGAATACGTGATCCGGAATGTATCTTCTACATCAAGAGGTTTTTAAAAGAGCAAAACATGAAGAATTTCATACTATTCGTGACCAGTATCAACTCAGGGCTCCGCATATCGGATATTCTGCAACTGAGAGCAAGAGACGCTAAACGATCTCATAGAGAAGAAAAGAAAAAGAAAAAAGAGAATCGATATGACTTCAGCCCTTAATAATTTAAGGCCTATGTGGGGTTAGATGACATTGGCACGCATACATTGAGGAAAACATTCGGCTATCACTTTTACAAACAAAGGACGTTGCTATGCTGCAGGAGATATTTAATCACTCAGACCAACGGACAACCCTGCGATACATCGGAATCAATCAAGGCGCCATGAACAACGCTATGAAGAAATTTAAAATATAACCAGGCTCATCCAAAACAACAAGGATGAGTCTTTTCTTTAAATCTTAATAAAAAGGTATGGAATTCATTTATGAGATATCTTCAAAAAGAGAGGGTAAGTGATCGGCAAATATATAGTATTTGATTAATTGCTAAATCCTTAAATCCTTAAATCCTTATATAAAAAATGGTCTTAAGGAAAATGTTTGAAATAGCATAACTTGTACTATTTGTCCAAGCAAAATTGTTAAAAGATTATACCTTATATGGAATAAAAATTATTGATATGAAGGAGTGAATAATTCGTGGAAAAGAGAAAGAAAAAGCGGCCGGATCAAGAGCAGGAACCTATTTTAATTAGTATTATCAACTTTAATGACTCTGCAATTTCTATTGATGGCAGTAATGCTGCTGAGTGTAATGATGACAGTGCAGTTGCCCAAGGTCATAGTAGTGCTTCAGATAACCCGATGGATAGTGCAGTTGCTCAAGATTACAGTAATGCATCTAGGGACCCTGAAGACAGTAATTTTGATCAATCTGTAAAAACCAAAAAGGATTAATATAAGGGAGGTTATTATATGTTTTTTGATGATAAATATAAAGATATAGATCATAAGGAAAAAGATAAAGAAAAAGATAAGGAAAAGTCAAAAAAATATCAAAAACAGAATCCGGTACTAATCTCGATTGGAGATTTTGCTGATACTGCAATTGCTATTAGAAATAGTAACGCAGCCGAGGATAACGACGGCAGTGCAATTGCCCAAGATTATAGTCAAGCTTCAGATAACCCAATGAAAAGCGCAGTTGCTCAAGGTCATAGTAATGCATCTCGTGATCCCGAAAATTCAGATTTTGATCAGTCTGTTAAGCATAAAAAACGTAAAAAAGACACTGAATATAAGAAAGATGACGGTAAGCATAAAGGGAGTTCTAAAGTCTGGACTCCTAAACATTAGTTGAGTGCTATTTAAGGGGAATAGTGGCACCACCCTATCTACATTCTTAAACAGTAGTAGGGTGGTATCTTTTTATTAGAAAGAGGTGAAAGCACCATGTTTAATAGACCAGAAAGACATGTGGACAGGAATTTTAAAATCAATGATAGAGATTTATTAAATAAAGAAATAAAAAAGAAAATAGAAGAAGTATTAGAAGATACACCACTTCAAATAAATATTAATCTTTATTTAACGCAAGAACAAAACCCTGAACTTACAAGTATTAGCAATGTAAAGAGAGCAGCAATAGCTATGAAGGAAAGTAATGCAGCCGAGGATACGCGAGATAGTGCAATTGCTCAAGAAAAGAGTAACGCAGTTGATAAAACAATTAATTCAGGTGAAAAATACGTGAATAAACCTATTACCAAACAAAAAAGAAATAAAGTGAGTAAAGGATCAACTCCGTTCTATCCTAAATAGAGAAGGTTGGTTATTCTTAAAATGGACAGTAACGGCCTATGATAGAAGCTTCATGAAAACCACTTTATAGTGTTTCCCTAGAAATATTTAAGTAATAAGCAATAAAGCAAATCGATAGACGCTTTCCTAAAATCGGGAGAGCGTTTTTTATTGGGATTAATCACTTGCTAAACTGTGTACTTAGCATTTAGATTTTTTAACATTGTTTTTAATGACTCATCCAGAACTCTATGGTGAACGTTTTATTTTAATTTTTTTGAGTTCCATAAAAGATAACAGGTGTGTAATTAATGTTAGGGTTTTAGCTTGAAAACAGATAGGGCAAGGGGTTGGCACAGTTCGACGAGTTGCACAGTATAAAACATATGGGGAATTGAGAAAAATAGGGTATTAAATGAAAAGGGGGTGTGGAACTTTGGAAATAGAGATAAGAAATGCTATCGAAATAGATAATAAACAATATAGTTTAAGTGATAATAAAATGGATCTATTTAAAAAAGTTATAGAGAATCTAGCCAATACAATTTTAAAGACAGATAAGTTAGAGAAAATAGTGTTTAGTGAATGCTATGAAGAAGATTTATTTGCAGTACTCAAGGAAAAAGGCAAGCCTCTCAGATATACAAATGATAGTATTGGAAAAGGTCGTGCGATGATGGTGAAGTATTTAGGAGCCGAGAATATACAAAAAGCTACTATTGTTTATCACTCTGAAATTTTAACGGAGATGATATCTAATATTAGATCAATAGATAAAGATAATCCAGAAAACAATAGAGGTCTGAATGTCTTTTTTCATGAATTAGCTCACGTAAATGATCCAGTAAACTTTAGTGTTAATGATTTTAATGCTAAAGGAACAGATTTAGCAATAGTTCCACTAGCTCCTATGGTTTGGAAAGAATATTTTGCAAATCGAATAGCAAATGAAATGTATCCAACCATAGAATTTAATTCATATAATAACTTGATCAAAATAATAAGCAGACTTTTTAATGGCGAAATGGGCAAGATCAAATAAATGACTTTGCCCATGTTTTATAAATAATCATGTTAATTCAATTATTGTAAATGTTTAGTCTAAGAAAACACTGAAATATCAGATTTTCATCAGGGTTGGGTGTTATTTTGAAATCTAAAATAACATGACATATGAGATGGAAAAGATGTTCAAGCGTGATGTAGCGGGAGCATTTAGCATTGAGACATTCTTTGTCAAAGCTTTTTTGTACTCATTTGGAGTCATACATTAAGAATAGCTGTAACGTGTAAAACAATGTTTAGCGTTATACTTCGTAATGGGTTTATGGACATATCCCTTGCCATAATAAAATGTTGCAAATAATTCAAATAAATGTATATTTTAGGTAGGGAGGTGGGAACATGACATTCGATCCAAATAGAATTATCCTTTTGGATGAGCTTGAGCATGAGATTGAAGGAATTATTTATGAATGCAGAATCTAAATCAAATCAACATTGTTTTGCTTCCTGTTTTTTATGAACAGGGAGTTTTTTTGTGATGAGAAAGCAAAAAGATGTGAGCTGTTGTTTGAGTGTATCAGTTATGGAAATGTATTTTTTTCTCTCATATTTCAATCTGGGTAAAAGTAAAAACCGCTTGAAATATCACAGGCTGTTTTTAACAGTTCCTTCATTAGGCTGGTCATCAAATGCAAGTTCAATGAAAGCCATCAATGCTGATATCACAAAAAGCAAGACATCTGGAATATATATAGACTGCATAAAGTAATCCGCAAAACAGATCGTTATGAAATTGCTGATAAAGTACAGGATAAAAGCAAAAAGTGCAGTCTTTTTCAATGAAAGTGATTTTGCCAGAATCATAGAGACAATCATTGTGAGTGGGTCTATGATCAAGCCTGCAGCAAAACAGACTAAAATAAATAAAACTAATGTTTGATTGGAATCGTATGTGATGCCCAGTATAGAGAATAACCCTTTCATCCCGAAGAAATAGCCGCCGAAGATCACTGCTAGTGCAATAGAAACAATAAGAATGATAGATACAATTACGATTAATTTCGAGCTCAGCTTTACCTCTTTAAACTGCTCGTTCTGTTCTTTTTGGCTCAAGCACGACACTCCTTTCACATGCTTACTTACTCATTGTAATATGAATCTCCTAAGCTTATTTTAATGAAAACAGCAAGGGTCGAGATCCCAGTAGATCACCGTAAAATAGCATAACATATTTTTACAAAAACTTAAAAAGCCCTTTTCCAGCGAAAAGGACCTTCTTTTTTCATATTAACTCCTGAGATTCTCCGAAGCTTTCTCTTTTTTCGGCCAAATAAAATAGCTGGCGGTAAAGAGAAAATCAATGCCTAAAATGACTGTCCATGTTTTAAGAATGCCGCTTAATGCCTCGGTTCGGGCAGAATCATTGATGAAGTAGATCATTCCTGCTAATAATCCCGCACCAATAAGGTAGGCCAGCACGTGTCTTATCCAGCTTTTTGCATAGTGCTTGGCATGATCCATTCCATAACGCTTCAGCGGTTTGGCTCCTTGTTTTGTCACATAATATTGAAATCTTTCATCCGCCCATTGAATCATTTGTTTCCCATAAGCGATCGATATACCGATGTAAACAGCCGCAATCCCGTGGGCAGCAGTCGCTGAGGCTCCGCGGTAAAGGTCCACAGCAGTTGCCGCTAATAAGATCAAATCGATCACTGGGGTTAAGGCCAAGAATAGCAATCCTAAAGTACGTTGTTTGAATAGGTAGCGTACAGCAAGCCCTAAAACAATCACAACCCAAAATGCAATTTCACAGAAGACAATCATCCATGCGATACCGTTCAATTCATTCCCCTCTTTTCAATACAGTTGTATTATTTAAACAATATTTTACCATCTTCTTTTTTATAACACAACTGTATTATAAAATTGCTCTCTTATTTTTTTCCTGTTACAATAAAGCTATGCCAAAACAAATTGACCATGAGAAAAGAAGAAAACAAATTGCAGAAGCGACGTGGCGCGTGATTTTAGAACGGGGGATGGAGGGAGCCTCAGCCAGAAACATTGCAAAGGAAGCAGGATTGTCATTAGGTGCGCTGCGCCATTATTTTTCTACTCAAGATGAACTGCTTGTTTTTGCAATGAAACTTGTTCAGGAAAAGGCGATGGCCCGAATTAAGGACATTGCAATGAAGGATTTGCCCCCTAAGGAAAAAGTGTTGCATATTTTGCTTGAAATTGTCCCAACGAATGAAGAAACGATTAGAGAGATGGAGGTGTGGTTCGCCTTTACGGTTTACGCCAGACATAAAAAGGATATGTTTGATGCGGATCATGACGGGATTTACAGCGGCATGCGGAATCTGGTTGCCTATTTAGATGAATTTGATTTACTGAAGCAGAATGCTGATAAAGACATTGAAGCTGAGAGACTTTACGCGCTAATTGACGGCTTGGCTTTACATGCGATGCTTGACCCTGTGCGAGTGAATAAAGATCGCATCAAACGTGTCATTATGCAGCATGTAGCATCAATTTGCATAGAAGAAACATGTGGGATAGAAGAAAGAAATACCTAAACGAAGAGCTATTCTTGTTGGACATGCTTCCAAAGGAATAGCTTTTTTATATGCAAAAAGAACAAGGGCCTCTGAAAAAAATGGAAAACAATCATGCCGTTTGGTAAAGTGGAATGAAAGACGGACTGAGGGTTGAACAGTTTGTCTAACTTTCATTTAAGAACTTTACATGATAGGAATGGTGTAAATGAATCTTACTTATAAGGTACATCCAATTAAAACAAGGTATCAAGGCTGGACGAATTATTGCTATATCATTGAAGATATTGTAAGTAAATCTGCAATTGTTGTTGACCCCTCATGGGAACTGAGTAAAATAACAACTAAACTTTCAGAACTCGAAGCTGAATTAACAGCAATTGTATTGACACACTCTCATTATGATCATGTAAACCTTGTAGAGCCGCTGACGAAGATGTTTAACGCTCAAGTTTATATGTCCCAAAAAGAAATTGATTATTATCAATTCCGATGCAGAAATTTAATTGGCCTTCATGATCATCAGACGATCATTATAGGAAACACAAGAGCGCAATGCCTTCTCACGCCGGGGCATACAGCCGGCGGAATGTGTTATTTGTTTTCTAATAGTATTTTTACCGGAGATACGGTATTTACAGAAGGGTGCGGCATATGTGAGGATGATGGCAGTTCTGCGGAAGAGATGTTCAGAAGCATTCAAAGGATTAAGTCAGAGGTTTCACCCTATGTACGGGTTTATCCTGGTCACTCATTTGGCAAAGTGCCCGGCTATACGATAGAGGATCTTTATCAGTATAATATTTATTTTCAAATTGATAAGATAGAATATTTTGTGAAATTTCGCACCCGTAAAAACCAAAAAGGTATTTTTGATTTTAAATAATTCTTCTGAATCTATTATCCTATTTTTCTTCGAATATCTAAATGATTAGTATTTTTTAAAATGATTACATAGAAGGATTTGATTTGTATCGAAAAGGCTCAGGTGATAAGTTGAAGCGCATTGTCAGCATATGGCGACCTTTATGGGATGCAGGTCATTTTTCTTATGTTGTGTGATATGCCCTGATCCTTTATGCCTTAATTGAAAAAAGCAGGAAAGCAATCGAGTAAACTGTAGGAAAAATTAACTTGACGGACATATTTACAGAGGTTACCATCAACATGAACATGCTACTATTTATCCGGTCATCACTATTTTTTTATAAAATCATACAGAAGTGATACAAATCTACTTATCGGAAGGGTGGCTTTGAGATAATGATCACATATGTTTTTCCGGGTCAGGGTTCACAGAAACAGGGAATGGGCAGCGATATATTTGCTGAATTTAAAGAACTGACGGCTCAGGCAGATGAGATCTTAGGGTATTCAATTAAACGTCTTTGCTTAGAAAATCCTTATTCTAATTTAAACAAAACGCAATTTACTCAGCCGGCTTTATATGTGGTAAACGCATTAAGTTACCTGAAAAAAATCCGAGAAGCAGAAGCTAAGCCTGACTTTGTCGCCGGGCACAGCTTGGGTGAGTACAATGCGCTATTTGCAGCCGGGGCCTTTGACTTTGAGACAGGTTTAAAGCTTGTCAGAAAAAGAGGCGAGCTGATGAGTATGGTGAGCAACGGCGGTATGGCCGCTGTTATGGGATTAAATGAAGAGCAGGTTGCAAAGGCTCTGCAAAAATACCATTTACACAATGTTGATATCGCTAATGTGAACGCCCCATATCAAATAGTGATTTCAGGCCAAAAAGATGATATCGAAAAAGCCGCATCTCTTTTTGAAACGATGACTGAAGTTACAATGGTACTCCTCTTAAACGTAAGCGGCGCGTTTCATTCCAGATACATGAATAAAGCAAAAGAAGAATTCGAGCAGTTTCTTCATACCTTCCATTTTTCGCCTCCGTCTATCCCGGTTATTTCTAATGTGTATGCCAAACCGTATACATACGAATTTATGAAGCAGACGCTGGCCGATCAAATCAATCATTCAGTGAAATGGACTGAGAGCATAAGCTACTTAATGAAAAAAGGCCAAATGGAGTTTGAGGAAATAGGGCCAGGAAATGTTTTAACAGGGTTGATTCACCGTATTAAGAAAGATGCGGAACCAATGCCCCGCTGAAAATGATTGTTCCTAAGACCATGCACCGCATAGGCAAGGCTAAGGACAGATTTCCTTTTATTTAGGGTATAAAGCTTTAGAGACGCAATCGTTCAATAGACACTGTTTCTAAATGAATAACTTTATATACTGTTACATAAAGAGGCTGATCAAACATATCCGCACCCTATTAGACATTTGAACTATGTTAGACAGCCGGAATATCATGACTGACCATCGCTCTCACATCAAGATGGCCTACTTTTTAACCGTACCCAAATTTAGAGTCGATGTTCTTTGCTGATCCTGTCATATCTATTTTTGAGACTAACAACATACATCTATGACCACTTCATAAAAGAGTTGCATCCAGAGCACTAATAGCAATCCTCCTAAAGTTGATTCTTCTCATTTTCTTTTTTACATCATGTCTTACCGATTAAATAATCGGATCTCAATCGCTGTTATGTATTGCATACAATGAGTTGAGATATCAAAATAGCCGTCATAAATATAAAAAAAGAAGGTATGCACATGAATGAACCGCTCGTTTTTATGTTTTCCGGACAAGGTTCCCAGTACTATCATATGGGGAAGGAATTATTTAAGGAGAATATCGTGTTTCGCCAATCGATGCTTGAAATGGATGCCATTGCAGCACGGCGCATCGGCGCATCGATTGTTGAAGAAATCTATCATCCGGATAAACGTGTGTCGGATCCGTTTGACAGCATTCTTTTTTCCCACCCTGCAATCTTTATGGTTGAGTATTCCTTATACAAAGTTTTGGAAGATAGGGGAATCTATCCTGATTACGTATTGGGATCAAGTCTGGGAGAATTCTCATCAGCGGCTGTTTCTGGTGTATCAGACGCAGAGAATATACTGGATTGCATACTTGAACAGGCTATTGTCATCCAAAAATCCAGCGATAAAGGGAAAATGCTGGCCATTCTTGATAAACCGCAATTACTGAATGATCATCCACAACTATTTGAAAACAGTGAACTCATTTCTATCAATTATGATTCGCACTTCGTCATTTCTGGTGAAGAAGAAAACATAAAGCAGATCATGGAGGACTTAAAAGAGAAACAGATTCTTTGCCAGCTGCTGCCTGTGTCCTATGCCTTTCATTCTTCACTTATTGATCCGGCAGAAAGTGCCTATGCAGAATATTTAAAGTCAATATCTTTTAAAAACCCGTCAATACCAGTTGTATCGAGTTTAACGGGAAGCTGCCTTCACGAAATGGACAAGCATTTCTTTTGGGATGCGGTAAGAAAGCCAATGAGATTTCGCGAAGCGATTCGATATTTGGAAAGTCAGCATGCATGCCGGTTTATCGATTTGGGGCCATCCGGTACCTTAGCTGCTTTTGTGAAACAGCTACTCCCGGGAGATTCAGCTAACCGCAGCTGCTCGATCATGACACCATTTCATCAGGAGCTGAAAAATCTGAATACGGTTGAGTGTTTCCGTAGACCAGAAAGGAAGTTTACAAGATGATTACATATGTTTTTCCAGGGCAAGGCTCCCAGCAAAAGGGAATGGGACAAGGGCTGTTTGAACAATATCGGCATTTGACAGATCAAGCAGATCAAATATTGGGCTTTTCAATAGAAAAGCTCTGTACCGAAGAATCCTATTTGGATTTAAATCATACGCAATACACGCAGCCGGCTTTGTACGTCGTCAATGCACTCAGTTATTTGAAGAGAGTGGAGGAGACCGGCAGAAAACCTGATTTTGCGGCCGGACATAGCTTAGGAGAATACAATGCGCTGTTTGCAACGGGTGCATTTGATTTCGGAACCGGATTAAGACTTGTCAAAAAAAGAGGCGAACTGATGGGGCGGATTACAGGAGGCGGAATGGCTGCTGTGATCGGCCTGAATAAGGAACAAGTTACAGCCGTTTTAGAAGAGCACCGTCTTCATGCCATTGATGTAGCAAATGAAAATACGCCCAGGCAAATTGTGATTTCCGGCCCAAAAAAAGAGATTGAAAAAGCGCGAATTGTTTTTGAAAACACCAAGGATGTAAAGCTGTTTCATGTTTTAAATGTAAGCGGGGCTTTTCATTCCAGATATATGAATGAAGCAAAACAGGAATTTAAGCAATTTATTGACTCATTCCATTTTGAGCCTCTGGCTATCCCGGTTATTTCCAATGTCTATGCAGAGCCATATCATCAGGACAGGTTAAAGGAGACATTATCTGAACAAATGGACAGCACAGTGAAATGGACGGACAGCATACGTTTTCTGATGGGAAGAGGAGAAATGGAGTTTGAAGAGATCGGGCCTGGAACTGTATTGACCAGTCTCATCCATCGGATTAAAAATGAAGCTGAACCGTTAACGCATGCACCCGAAAAGAAACTTGCTTTAAGTCATCCAGAAGCTGCTGACTATCCACATAATGTTCAAGCTGGGATTACGGCAGAGTCTTTAGGAAGTGCTGAATTTAAACGGGATTATCATCTTACATATGCTTATCTTGCAGGAGGAATGTACCGCGGCATTGCTTCGAAAGAAATGGTAGTAAAGCTGTCAAGAGCGGGAATGATGGGGTTCTTTGGCACAGGCGGCCTGAGCTTGAATGAGGTTGAAGATGCGATCCTCACCATTCAAGGTGAACTAGGGGAAGGCCAAGCCTACGGCATAAATCTCGTCCACAATATGAAACATATTGAATCAGAAGAAAAGATGATCGACCTTTTATTAAAGCATCAAGTGAGAAATGTGGAAGCTTCAGCATTTCTAAGTGTCACTCCCGCATTGGTAAGGTATCGCGCAAAAGGAGTGAGACGAAACCCCAATGGTGACGTCATGTGCTCAAATCGTCTCATAGCGAAAATATCACGGCCGGAAGTTGCAGAATCATTTTTGAGTCCTGCGCCTGAGAATATGCTGCAAAAGCTTTTAGGAGAAAATAAAATCACAGTGAGCGAAGCTGAATTATTGCGGCGCATTCCGATGGCTGACGATATTTGTGTGGAAGCTGATTCAGGAGGTCATACAGATAGCGGTGTGGCATACAGCCTGATGCCGGCCATGACATCATTAAGAGATGAAATGATGAAAAAATATCAATATCCGAAAAAAGTAAGAGTGGGTGCAGCTGGAGGAATTGGAACGCCTGATGCGGCGATGGCAGCTTTTATGCTTGGTGCGGATTTTATTGTTACAGGCTCAATCAATCAATGTACAGTTGAGGCGGCAACAAGTGACAAAGTAAAGGATTTGCTTCAGCAAATGAATGTACAAGATACTGCCTATGCGCCTGCGGGTGATATGTTCGAATCTGGCAGCAAAGTACAAGTGCTGAAGAAAGGCGTGTTCTTTCCGGCGCGGGCAAACAAGTTATATGAACTGTACCAGCGATATGGGTCAATACGTGAGCTGGATGCAAAAACGTTGACTCAGCTTGAGGAGAAATACTTCAAACGCAGTATAGAAGACATCTATGAAGATATGACATTACATTATCCTGCAGCAGAAATTGAGAAGGCTGAACAAAATCCGAAGCATAAAATGGCTTTGATTTTCCGGTGGTACTTCAGATACAGCTCCAACTTGGCAATCAGCGGCAACGAACATTCCAAGGTCGATTACCAAATTCACTGCGGTCCGGCGCTGGGAGCCTTTAATCAATGGGTCAAAGGGTCGGAATTAGAAAACTGGCGCAATCGCCATGTGGATGAGATCGGAAAAAAATTAATGACAGAAACAGCAGCATTGCTTCATAAACGGATGCAATCAATGTATCAACCGGCGCATTAAGCAGACAGCATAAGATTAATCGTTCGAATATTATGAAAATATACCTATAAAAAGCACTAAAATGATCCCTTGAAGGAGAGAGCGCGTTATGGATAAACAGAAAATTTTTGAAGTGTTAGTCACCAATATTTGCGAGGTGCTACCTGAATTAGACGGACACAGGTTTGAGCCTGAAGATCAGTTAGTTGAGTTAGGAGCTGACTCTGTAGACAGAGCTGAAATTATCACAATGGTGCTTGAGGATCTATCATTAAAGATTCCCCGGATTGAGCTGTCCGGGGTGAAAAACATCGGCGAATTAGCTGAGGTGCTTTATGACAAAGTGCAATCTGTCTGAGGTGGTGGTGACCGGTGTAGGCGTCACGGCTGCCATCGGTCAAGGGAAAGAGGCATTTGCTTCTTCGCTGCTGTCCGGCAGGCATGCCTTTGGTGTCATGGAGCGTCCGGGCAGACAAAAAGACAGCCGGTTTATCGGCGCTGAAATTGCGTCATTGTCTTATCCCGACCGCCTTTCTAAAAAATTGCTGCGAAAAGCGTCATTTTCGAGCCGTACTGCATTGGTGACCCTCTCAGAGGCTTGGGAGGAGGCTGAATTAGATGATGTCGATTCTGCACGTATCGGACTGGTAGTCGGCGGGTCAAATTTTCAGCAGAGAGAAATCTTACAGCTTTATGAAAGTTATCAAGACCGCTCTGGTTTTATTTCGCCGGCATATGGCCTGTCTTTCATGGATAGCGATCTTTGCGGGCTATGCACAGATCAGTTTGGCATCACAGGCTTAGCTTATACGGCGGGAGGAGCCTCCGCCAGCGGCCAGTTAGCAGTGATTCATGCGATTCAGCAAGTCTTATCAGGCGAGGTTGATGTTTGCATAGCACTGGGTGCATTAATGGATCTTTCTTACATGGAATGCGGAGCGCTCAGGGCTTTAGGTGCTATGGGAACGGACAAATATGCTGATGAGCCTGCGAAAGCCTGCCGTCCCTTCGATCAGAACAGAGACGGGTTTATTTATGGAGAATCTTGCGGCGCACTGGTGATAGAACGAAAGGAGACGGCTGTCCGCCGAGGTGTCAAACCTTATGGAGCATTGTCTGGGTGGTCAATCAAACTAGACGGGAACCGGAATCCCGATCCTTCATTAGAAGGAGAGATTTATGTCATCCAGGAGGCGCTGGAGCGTGCCGGTCTTTCACCAGAAGACATTGATTATATTAATCCCCATGGCACAGGTTCTTTTATTGGGGACGAAATTGAACTAAAGGCGCTGCATGCATGCCGGCTTTCCCATGCTTACATCAACGCAACAAAATCGATAACCGGGCACGGTCTCAGCGCGGCGGGAATCGTAGAGATTGTTTCTGTTTTGCTGCAAATGAGAGAATCTGCCCTGCACCCGAGCCGGAATTTGGATCATCCAATCGATGATTCCTTTCATTGGGTAAATGAGAAATCGATTTCATACCGCATCAAAAATGCGCTGAACTTAAGCATGGGCTTTGGCGGAATGAACACCGCGGTTTGTATACAAAACATTGAGAAATGTGGAGGCGAATCATAAATGGTTTCAGCCGGAATAGAAGCGATGAATGTCTTTGGCGGAACGGCGTACCTTGATGTCATGGAACTGGCCAAATACAGACATTTAGATACTGCAAGATTTGAAAACTTATTAATGAAAGAAAAAGCGGTAGCACTGCCTTATGAAGATCCTGTGACCTTTGGAGTCAATGCAGCTAAGCCGATTATTGACGCTTTATCCGAAGCCGAGAAGGACCGGATTGAATTGTTAATCACTTGTTCTGAATCCGGGATCGACTTTGGGAAATCGTTAAGTACATATATCCATGAATATTTAGGGCTGAACCGCAACTGCCGTTTGTTTGAGATTAAACAGGCATGTTATTCAGGAACAGCGGGATTTCAGATGGCGGTGAATTTTATATTATCCCAGACCTCTCCGGGTGCCAAAGCACTGGTTATCGCCAGTGATATTTCACGTTTTTTAATCGCTGAGGGCGGAGACGCTTTAAGTGAAGACTGGTCTTATGCCGAACCGAGTGCAGGAGCGGGAGCGGTGGCCATTTTAGTAGGCGAAAATCCCGAGGTGTTTCAGATAGATCCGGGAGCAAATGGCTATTACGGCTATGAAGTGATGGATACCTGCCGTCCCATTCCTGATAGTGAAGCGGGAGATTCTGACCTGTCTTTAATGTCATATCTGGATTGCTGTGAACAAACCTTTCTGGAATATCAAAAACGTGTACCCGGTGCCAATTATCAGGACACGTTTCAATATCTTGCTTACCATACGCCTTTTGGCGGGATGGTGAAAGGTGCGCACCGGACAATGATGCGTAAGGTGGCGAAGGTGAAAACAGCTGAGATTGAAACGGATTTTTTAAATCGGGTAAAGCCAGGTTTAAACTACTGCCAAAGGGTTGGAAATATTATGGGAGCTGCCTTGTTTCTGGCATTAGCCAGCACGATAGACCAAGGGCGGTTTGATTCGCCTAAACGAATCGGCTGTTTTTCTTACGGATCAGGCTGCTGTTCTGAATTTTACAGCGGAATAACAACTCCGCAAGGCCAGGAACGCCAGCGCTCATTTGGCATTGAGAAGCATTTAGATCGCCGATATCAGCTCTCCATGGATGAGTATGAGCTGTTGTTTAAGGGGAGCGGAATGGTGCGGTTCGGGACGCGCAATGTAAAGCTGGATTTTGAGATGATACCGGGCATCATGCAGTTTACTCAAGAGAAGCCTCGATTGTTTTTAGAAGAAATTTCTGAGTTTCATCGGAAGTACAGGTGGACCTCGTGACCTATCAAACAATAAAGGTCCGCATCCATGAGTCGGTTTGCTACATCACATTTCACCGTCCTGAAGCGAATAATACGATAAATGACACACTCATAGAAGAATGTTTACAAGTGTTAAACCAATGTGAAACATCATCAGTTACGGTTGTTGTTTTAGAAGGGCTTCCCGAGGTGTTTTGCTTCGGCGCGGATTTTCAAGAAATCTATCAGGAAATGAAAAGCGGCAAAAAACAGGCAAGCTCCCAAGAGCCTCTCTATGATTTGTGGCTGAAACTGCAGACTGGCCCTTATGTCACGATTTCGCATGTCAGGGGAAAAGTGAATGCCGGCGGCCTTGGATTCGTATCTGCCACAGATATTGCCATTGCGGATGAAACGGCGTCATTCAGTCTCTCTGAGCTTTTATTCGGTCTGTATCCGGCTTGTGTTTTACCGTTTCTGATCCGCCGGATCGGCTGGCAGAAAGCACATTATATGACGCTAATGACAAAGCCGATTTCCATACAGGAAGCCAGTGAATGGGGGTTAATAGATGCCTTTGATGCTCAAAGTGAGGTGCTGCTGAGAAAGCATTTATTGCGCTTGCGGAGGCTGAATAAAAAAGGAATCGCACGTTATAAACAGTATATCAGCTCACTTGATCATCAAGTCAGCCGTTCGAAATCCATCGCTTTAACTGCAAATCAAGACATGTTTTCTGATCCTCAAAACCAAATGGGAATCATCAGGTATGTTGAGACAGGGCAATTTCCATGGGAGGAACAGTAATCATTTGAAAAGATGACAATCAGAACCGTTAGGAGGACATCATGACGCATTCTGTTGTAGAGCTCATCGAAATTGAGCCCGCCATTATTCAGGTAAAGATGCATGACCGCACTCATAAAAACGCGTTTTCACAAGAACTTACAGACGGTTTAATTCAAGCGTTTAAATTCATTCGGCAGAAACCAGATTATAAAGCGGTCATTTTGACGGGATATGATAATTATTTTGCTTCAGGAGGAACACAAGAAGGACTGCTTCGTATTCAGCAGGGATTGACCAAGTTCACGGATGACAATCTTTATTCTCTGGCGTTGGATTGTGAGATTCCAGTCATTGCGGCCATGCAGGGCCATGGAATTGGAGGCGGCTTTGTCATGGGGCTCTTTGCTGACATTGTCATTCTAAGCAGAGAGAGCGTGTATACGGCTAATTTTATGAAATACGGATTTACGCCTGGTATGGGCGCTACCTTTATCGTCCCTAAAAAACTGGGATTCAGCCTGGCCCAGGAAATATTAATGAATGCGGGCAGCTACCGGGGAGCAGATCTTGAAAAAAGAGGGGTTCCCTTTAAAGTGCTGCCCCGTGCGGAAGTAGTAGATTATGCTGTGGAGCTGGCGAGTGAACTGGCGGAAAAGCCGAGAAACTCATTGATTACATTAAAAGATCATTTGGTGGCCCCGCTTCGCGAGCAGCTGCCGCGCATCATAGAACAGGAATTAATGATGCATGAGAAAACATTTCATCATGACGAAGTCAAAACGAGAATCAAAGGTATGTATGGAAATTAACTGAGAACCTACATAAAAATTTGCAGGTGAAATGGAGGCAGCGCGATGAGAAATAATGATAATACCCGCATATTAGCTAACCCTTCTGTCAGCTATGGTGAGCCTTTACATATATCTGAAGAGCAGCCGGCAACAATACCTGAAGTTTTATACAGAACGGCTGCGGAGCTTGGGGATACAAAGGGAATCATTTATTTGCAGCCGGATGGAACTGAAGTGTACCAATCATATGGACGATTGTGGAATGATGCACTGCGTATCGTGAAGGGGCTCCGCCAATCAGGCTTGAAAGCAAAACAAAACGTGATTTTGCAGCTTGGCGACAATTCACAGCTTCTCCCTGCGTTCTGGGGGTGTGTTTTAGCAGGCATTGTTCCGGCTCCGTTAGCCGTTCCGCCAACGTACGCTGAATCGAGCAGCGGGACTCAAAAGCTGAAAGACGCATGGACGCTTCTTGACAAGCCGACGGTAATTACTGATCAGGACATGCACCAGGAAATGCTCGATTGGGCAAGAGAGCAAGGCCTTGAAGGATTCCGTGCAATTGCTGTAGAGGATCTGCTCAGTGCTGAAGCAGAGACGGATTGGCATCAATCCAGTCCTGAAGACTTAGCGCTTTTATTGCTGACTTCAGGCAGTACGGGAACACCCAAAGCGGTTATGCTGAATCATCGAAACATTATGAGCATGGTGAAAGGGATTATTCAAATGCAAGGCTTCACCAGAGAAGATATCACATTTAACTGGATGCCGTTTGATCATGTCGGAGGCATCGGGATGCTGCATTTGCGGGATGTCTATCTTGGGTGCCAAGAAATTAACGTCTCAAGTGAAACGATCTTAATGGAGCCGCTGAAATGGCTGGATTGGATTGATCATTACCGTGCTTCTGTTACGTGGGCGCCGAATTTTGCATTCGGTCTTGTCACTGACTTTGCAGAAGAAATGAAAGATCGGAAATGGGATCTGTCCTCAATGCGTTACATGCTCAATGGCGGCGAAGCAATGGTAGCCAAGGTAGGGCGCAGAATGCTTGAGCTTTTAGAACCTCATGGATTGCCTGCTGATGCCATCCGACCTGCATGGGGAATGTCCGAAACTTCATCCGGCGTTATTTTCTCTCATGAGTTTACCCGGGCTGCAACTAGTGATAACGATCATTTTGTTGAAATAGGTTCCCCGATTCCTGGATTCTCTATGAGGATTGTGAATGACCAAAATGAAGTGGTTGAGGAAGGGGAGATTGGCCGTTTTCAAGTCTCAGGACTTTCCGTTACAAGCGGTTATTACCGGCGCCCAGATTTAAATGAGAGTGTGTTTACAGAAGATGGATGGTTTGAAACCGGAGATCTTGGCTTTTTGCGAAACGGGCGCTTAACCATTACGGGGCGCACGAAAGATGCCATTATCATTAACGGGATTAATTACTACAGTCATGCGATTGAGTCTGCTGTTGAAGAATTACCGGAAATCGAAACTTCTTATACAGCTGCCTGCGGAGTCCGCGTGGGTCAGAATTCAACGGATCAGCTGGCAATCTTCTTTGTTACTTCCGCAAAAATGAATGATGAGCAGATGTCTCAGCTTCTTAGAAAGATACAATCCCATGTCTCACAGGCGATCGGAGTTACTCCAGAATATTTGCTGCCGGTACAAAAAGAAGAGATTCCGAAAACGGCTATCGGGAAGATCCAGCGCACCCAGCTGAAAACTTCATTTGAAAATGGGGAGTTCGACTTCTTGCTTCATAAATCCAACCGGATGAACGATGCGGTCCAGGATGGGGAGATGCAGCAAGCAGATCATGCGAAAAGAATAAGGGAAGAGATACAGGAGCATCTGCTCAGCTGTTTGACTGAGGAGCTGCACGTTTCCCGTGATTGGGTAGAGCCAAATGCAACTATCCAGAGTCTTGGAGTGAATTCTATCAAGATGATGAAGCTCACTCGGTCGATCGAGAAAAAATACCGCATCAAACTCACAGCCAGAGAGATACATAAATATCCTACGATTGAACGCTTGGCTCGCTATCTATCTGAACATGAAGACATCAGCAGCTTGTCTGCTGACAGAGAGGACACTGGCACATCCAAAATGGAACAGGAAAGGATTCAGGCATCTTTTCAGCCCCTTTCTGAGGTTCAAAAAGGATTATGGACATTGCAGAAAATGTCACCTGAAAAAAGTGCATATCACGTACCTCTCTGTTTTCGATTTTCGTCAGGGCTTCACCTTAAAACATTACAAAAGGCTTTCGGCCTTGTATTGAAGCAGCATCCGATCTTAAAGCACGTCATCCAAGAGAAAGACGGAGTGCCATTTCTTAAAAATGAGCCAGCGCTTTCACTTGAAATCCAGACAGAAGACATCTCAGGTATGAAAAAGTCTGATATTCCTGCTTTTCTTAGAAAGAAAGTAAAGGAACCGTATGTAAAGGAAAACAGCCCGTTAGTGCGTGTTATGAGTTTTTCCAGATCTGATCAAGAGCATTTTTTGCTTATTGTCATTCACCATATGATTTTTGACGGGGTTTCGTCCGTCACATTTATACGCAGTCTGTTTGACAGCTATAAGCTTCTTTTAGAAGGGCAGCAGCCGGAAATATCAGTTTCTCCTGCCATTTATCATGATTTCGCGGCATGGGAGCAGAACATGCTTGCCGGAAAAGACGGTACGAAGCATCGTTCATACTGGCAGAAACAGCTATCGGGAACTTTGCCGAATCTTCAGCTGCCTAAGGTCAGTACAAGTTCAGCCGATTCTGAGTTTGAAGAGGATACATACACCCGGCAGCTGTCCAGTGGCTTCATGAATCGAGTCAGGGCGTTTGCGAAAGAGCAATCTGTGAATGTTTCGACGGTATTCTTGAGCTGCTATATGATGCTGCTGGGCCGTTATACCGGCCAAAAGGAACAGATTGTCGGCGTGCCGGCGATGGTGAGACCGGAAGATAGATTTGATGCTTCCATTGGACATTTTCTCAATATGCTCCCGATTCGGAGTGAGCTGAACCCGGCAAACACTTTTTCTGAATTTATTTCAAAATTGCAATTCACCATGTTGGATGGACTTGATCATGCAGCTTATCCTTTTCCGAAAATGGTGAGGGATTTGAATGTTCCTCGCAGCCAAACGGGTTCACCAGTATTTCAAACCGCTTTTTTCTATCAGAATTTTCTTCAATCTGGAAGCTATCAAAGCTTGTTGAACCGTTATGCTGACTTCTTTTCTGTCGATTTCGTTGAGCGTATTCATCAGGAGGGTGAATACGAATTAGTATTTGAACTGTGGGAAACAGAAGAAAAAATGGAGCTGAATATCAAATACAATACCGGGCTGTTTGATGCGGCTTCTATATCCGCGATGTTCGATCATTTTGTTTATGTAACAGAACAGGCGATGTTGAATCCTTCTCAGCCGTTAAAAGAGTATTCTTTGTTACCTGAAGCAGAGGAGCAGATGATTCTCAAAGCATGGAACGCCACTGACAAAACGTATCCATATACTTGTTTTCATGAATTATTTGAGCAGCAGGCGAAAAAGACGCCTGATAGAGCGGCTGTCAGCTATGAAGATGAAACATTGACGTATCGGGAGCTCGATGAAAGAAGTACACAGCTGGCCATTTATTTGCAGGCGCATGGAGTGGGGCCTGACCGTCTGGCGGGAATCTATGTGGATCGATCGCTGGACATGCTGGTGGGATTATTGGCGATTCTCAAGGCTGGCGGAGCATATGTGCCGTTAGACCCGTCCTATCCGGCTGAGCGACTGGAATACATGCTGGAAGACAGTGAAGTTTCCATTACGCTGACGACATCAGAATTAGTAAATACTTTACGCTGGAACGGTGTCAAGACTGCTCTGTTAGATAAAGATTGGGATGACATCGCTCAAACTGCCTCTGATCGAAAAGGGCTTACACGCACTGTCACGCCGGAAAACTTGGCATATGTCATTTATACATCCGGCAGCACAGGGAAGCCAAAAGGTGTCATGATACCTCATAAAGCTTTGACAAATTTTCTCGTTTCAATGGGAGAAACGCCGGGTCTTTCGCCAGAGGATAAAATGCTCGCTGTCACAACCTACTGTTTTGATATCGCTGCTCTGGAGTTATATCTGCCTTTGATAAAGGGGGCACACTGCCATATTTGTCAAACGGAACATACAAAAGACGTTGAAAAACTGAAACGAGACATCCAAACGATCAAACCGACAGTGATGCAGGCAACCCCTGCTACATGGAAGATGCTCTTTTATGCAGGCTGGGAAAATGAAGAGAGAGTGAAAATTCTATGCGGAGGCGAAGCTTTGCCTGAGACGTTAAAACGATATTTCTTACATACGGGCAGCGAAGCCTGGAATATGTTCGGGCCAACAGAAACAACCATCTGGTCAGCGGTTCAGCGCATTAACGAAGAATGCTCACATGCCACAATAGGAAAGCCAATAGCCAATACACAAATGTACATTACGGATTCTCAGCTTGTTCCAGTCCCGGCTGGTGTCCCGGGTGAGCTTTGCATTGCAGGGGACGGCGTGGCGAAGGGCTATTACAAAAAGCAAGAATTAACGAATTCGAGATTCATTGACAGCCCTTTTGAGTCTGGAACGAAGCTTTATCGAACGGGAGACATGGCGCGCTGGCTTCCGGGAGGACGAATTGAATATATAGGCCGTATCGATAATCAAGTGAAAATACGCGGATTCCGTATTGAGCTTGGCGATATTGAAAGCAGGCTCAGTGAGCATTTCGGCATTCAGGACTGCGTCGTTGTCGCAACTGAGGAGAATGGAATGGATAAGCTTGCTGCCTATTATACAACTAAAGATGCAAATGCATCTCTTGCGGCGAGGGAGCTGCGTCATTATGTGAAAGACGTTTTGCCTGCCTATATGGTGCCTTCTTATTTTATTCAGCTTGACCATATGCCGTTGACACCGAACGGAAAGATAGACAGAAACAGTCTTAAGCATAACGAATTAACTGCAAAGCAGCCAAAGCAAAGGGAGATCTCTCCTTTGAACATTCAGGAAGCTGTTTTCGCCATTTGGCAGGATGTATTGAAAATGAGTGACATTGAATGGGAAGACGGATTTTTTGATGTTGGCGGGGATTCGCTTCTCGCGGTTACTGTGGCTGATCGCATCAAACATGAGCTATCCTGTGAGTTTTCTGTCACAGACCTGTTTGAGTACTCAACGATCAAAAATATCAGCCAATACATCACTGAACAGCGAATGGGAGATACAAGCGCCTCTATGCCGACAGAACCGGCTGCTCATATAGATCAGTTCACCCAGATGAACGATCTCCCGGATTATTATGAGGATAGTGTAGCGATTATTGGTATATCGTGTGAATTTCCAGGGGCGAAAAATCATGATGAGTTTTGGGAGAACCTCAGAGACGGCAAGGAAAGCATTACGTTTTTCAGTAAGGAAGAGCTTCAGCGCTTTGGTATTTCAGGGGAGATCGCGGAGAATGCGGGATACGTCCCGGCTAAATCTTCAATTGATGGAAAAGACAGATTTGACCCAAGCTTCTTTCAAATCTCTCCTAAAGACGCTGAATTTATGGACCCGCAGCTTCGGATGCTGCTGACTCATTCATGGAAAGCAATAGAAGATGCCGGTTATGCTGCGAAACAGATTCCGCAAACCAGTGTTTTTATGTCGGCAAGCAATAATTCTTACCGCGCGCTGCTGCCGTCAGATACAACAGAGAGTCTGGAAACGCCTGACGGCTATGTCTCGTGGGTGCTTGCGCAGAGCGGGACGATTCCGACAATGATTTCTCATAAGCTCGGGCTGAAAGGGCCAAGCTATTTCGTCCACGCCAACTGCTCATCGTCTCTGATTGGATTGCATTCTGCCTATAAAAGCCTGCAGTCGGGGGAATCTGCTTATGCTTTAGTAGGCGGTGCAACACTGCATACCGAGTCAAATATCGGATATATGCATCAGCCGGGACTGAACTTTTCGAGCGACGGACATATTAAAGCTTTTGACGCTTCAGCTGACGGAATGATAGGCGGTGAGGGTGTTGCCGTTGTATTGCTGAAAAAAGCAGCGGATGCTGTAAAGGACGGGGATCATATCTATGCTTTGCTGAGAGGCATAGGTGTAAATAACGACGGCGCTGACAAAGTCGGTTTTTATGCTCCGAGTGTCAAAGGGCAGGCTGACGTGGTGCAAAAGGTCATGAATCAAACGAAGATTCAGCCTGAATCCATCTGCTATGTGGAAGCGCACGGAACCGGAACGAAGCTGGGAGATCCAATCGAGCTGGCAGCTTTAACAAACGTTTACAGGCAATACACAAATAAAACGCAATTTTGCGGCATTGGGTCGGTGAAAACTAATATCGGACATTTAGATACGGCCGCCGGTCTGGCTGGCTGCATTAAGGTCGTGATGAGTCTTTACCATCAGGAGCTTGCACCGAGCCTCAATTATAAGGTGCCGAATCCAAATACAGACTTATCCAGCTCTCCTTTTTACGTCGTCGATCAAAAGAAAACGTTAAGCCGTGATATCAAAACGCACAGGGCTGCACTAAGCTCGTTCGGGCTTGGCGGGACAAACACTCATGCGATTTTCGAACAATACAAAAGAGATTCTGACAAAAGAAAGATAGACGGGAACTGCATCATACCGATCTCGGCAAAAAATAAAGAGAGGCTGCAAGAGTATGTGCAGGATATTCTGGCCTATTTGGAAAGAAAAGGACTTGAGGACGGACAGCTAGCTGATTTTGCGTATACCCTACAGGTCGGGCGGGAAGAGATGGAGCATCGCGTTGCCTTTACTGCCGATCATGTGAACGAGTTAAAACAAAAGCTCACAGATTTTATCAATGGAAAAACAGCGATTGAAGGCTGTTTTCAAGGAAGTAAGCACAATGACAGGGAGATTTTATGGCTGACGGAGGACGAGGACAGCGCGGAACTGATCCGTAAGTGGATGGCCAAAGGAAAAGTAAACAAGCTTGCGGAGATTTGGAGCAAGGGAGCGCATATGGATTGGATGCAGCTTTACAAAGGTGAGCGCCCATACAGAATGAGTCTGCCGACATATCCATTTGCAAAAGAAAGATACTGGCCATCGCAGGATGACCGCAAGCCGTCGGGTCAGATATCCGGAAATCAGACAGAGATCGGTTCCATCCATCCGCTGCTCCATCAGAATACATCTGATTTTTCTGAACAAAAATTCAGTTCTGTTTTTACTGGTGAAGAATTCTTTCTGAGAGACCATGTGGTAAGAGGAAAACCGGTGCTCCCTGGTGTTGCGTACCTTGAAATGGCGCACGCGGCTATCAAGCAGGCGACGGGAAGCAATAATGGCCAGGGGGTCAGAATCAGATTGAATCATACAGTCTGGGTTCAGCCTGTTGTGGTTGACGAACATTCGGCTCAAGTGGATATCGGTCTCTTTCCTGAAGAAGATGGGAAAATCACTTTTGAGATTTACAGTACACAGGAAGACGGGGCCGACCCGGTTATTCATAGTCAAGGCAGCGCGGAGCTGGTATCTGCCGCCGAAACGCCGGTCACTGATCTCGCTGAAATTTCACGCCGCTGCGGCAAAGGAAAGATGTCACCTGGTCAATTTTACGAAGAAGGCAGAAGCAGAGGGATGTTCCATGGTCCGGCCTTCCAAGGAATTAAGAATGTTGATATAGGAAACAGAGAGGTTCTGGCGCAGCTGAAGCTCCCAGAAATCGTTTCTGGAACGAAGGAACAGTTTGTACTGCACCCAAGTATCATGGACTCCGCCTTGCAGACGGCAACAATATGCATCATGCAGGAATTGACGGATCAAAAGCTGATTTTGCCATTTGCGCTTGAAGAGCTTGAGGTGATCAAAGGATGTTCCTCTGCTATGTGGGCATATGCTCGCTTAAGTGACAGTGATCTCTCCGGGGGGATTGTTCAGAAAGCGGATATCGATGTCATTGATGAGAGTGGAAACGTATGTGTCAGGATTAAAGGATTCTCAACGAGAGTATTGGAAGGAGAGGTCCATTCATCCAAGCCTTCATCACGGCATGAACGCTTAATGCTTGAGCCGGTATGGAGAGAACAGAATGGCAGATTTGAGGACGAAGATCTTTCATTCGCAGAGCATATCGTTGTTCTCTTTGAAACTGAACGAAGCGTCACCGACAGCATTGCATCAAACATGAAGGATGCCCGTGTCATTACACTGAATGAAGCTGAAGGACATATTGCTGAACGTTATCAATGTTACATGCAGAACATTTTTGAACTCATGCAAAGCAAGATCCGTGAGCATTCTGCCGGCCGTATCATTATTCAAGCTATCGTTCCGCTGAAAAAAGAGAAACAATTGTTTGCCGGTGTTTCCGGTTTGTTTAAAACAGCTGAATTAGAATTCAGCAAACTTACAGCTCAGGTTATCGAGATTGAGAAGCCTGAAGAGATGAATGATCTTCATCTCAAGTTGAAAGATGATAGCCGGAGGCCTGCTGATAAACAGATTCGATATGAGGCTGGAAACCGTTTTGTGAAAGGTTGGCGGGAAATGGCGCTTCCTTCCGCTAATGAGCTTCATATGCCGTGGAGAGACGAAGGCATTTATCTGATTACAGGCGGAGCCGGAAGCTTAGGCCTTCTGTTTGCAAAGGAAATTGCCAATCGAACTGTTCGATCCACCATTGTGCTGACGGGACGCTCTGTTTTAAGTGGGCGTAAGGAAAATGAACTGAAGGCTCTTCGAAGCATGGGGGCGGAGGTTGTCTATCGAGAAGCTGATGTAAGTGATCAGAGGGCGGTTCGGCGTCTCATGGAGGAAATCAAAGAAAAGTATGGCACTCTCAACGGAATTATCCATGGTGCAGGCAGCATTAAAGATCACTTCATCGTTCATAAAACGAAGGAAGAGTTTCAAGAAGTGTTACAGCCAAAAGTGAGCGGGTTGTTACATGTAGACGAATGCAGCAAGGATTTTCCATTGGACTTTTTCATTTTATTCTCATCTGTTTCAGGATGTTTAGGAAACGCTGGACAAGCCGATTATGCTGCGGCCAATACGTTTATGGATGCATTTGCTGCATACCGCAGTTTTCTTGCTGCATCTAAGAAGCGATTCGGTTCAACCATTTCCTTCAACTGGCCGTTATGGGAAGAAGGCGGTATGCAAGTCGGCGCTGAAGATGAAAAGAGAATGCTGAAAACCATGGGAATGGTCCCGATGCCGACAGATAGCGCCTTGAAAGCATTTTATCAAGGGATAGCATCCGATAAGCCGCAAGTTTTTGTGATGGAAGGTCAGCTTCAGAAAATGAAGCAAAAACTGCTTTCTGCAGAAACGACATCCAAACGGAAGGGGCAGAAAAACGCAGATCAGGCTCACGGTCAAACTCAAAAATTAGAAGCGTCTTTAATTCAAATGGTTGGAGCGATTTTAAAAGTAAACACTGACGATATCGATGTCAATACAGAGCTGAGTGAGTACGGATTCGATTCGGTAACATTTACTGTCTTTACAAACAAGATCAACGAAGCGTACCAATTGGAATTAACGCCGACCATTTTCTTTGAATATGGAAGCATCCAAAGCTTGGCTGAATATGTAATTGCGGCGTATCCGGGAGAATTGAATCAAGATGCTGCTGTTAATGACACAGATGCAACGTCAAGCTCATTACACAGTTTAAACAGCCTGAGGGCATCATTAGGCGACATGGTCAGTGCGATTTTAAAAGTAGATAGTGAAGATATTGATGTCAATACAGAGCTAAGTGAATACGGATTTGATTCGGTTACATTTACAGTCTTTACAAACAAGATCAACGAGGCATATCAATTGGAGCTTGCGCCGACCATTTTCTTTGAATATGGAAGCATCCAAAGCCTGGGTGAATATTTGATAGATGAACATGAGGCGACTTTTGTTCAGGAGGTCGAAAAATCAGAGGGGCAAGAAGAGTTACAGACAATATCCTCTACTGTGCCGAAGATCACAACACGAAGCAAGCACCGCTTCAAACAGCCTGTTATTGCAAAAGAAGAAAGAAGCAAAAAGCAGACTGCCGATTTTGAGCCGATTGCGATTGTCGGCATCAGCGGCCGATTCCCTGGTGCTAAGGATATAGATGAATTTTGGAGAAACCTTGAGGAAGGCAAAGACAGCATTACAGAGGTTCCAAAAGATCGATGGGATTGGCGGGAGCATTATGGAAACCCTGACACTGATGTCAATAAAACCGACATCAAATGGGGCGGGTTTATTGATGGTGTCGAAGAGTTTGATCCGTTGTTTTTTGGTATTTCGCCGAGAGAAGCCAATTATGTAGATCCTCAGCAGCGTCTCTTAATGACGTTTGTATGGAAGGCGCTGGAAGATGCGGGTTGCTCGCCGCAAAGCCTTTCGGGTACAGGGACGGGGATCTTTGTCGGCACAGGAAACACGGGTTATAAAGATCTATTCCATAGAGCGAATCTTCCGATTGAAGGCCATGCGGCTACAGGTCATATGATCCCTTCGGTTGGCCCGAATAGAATGAGTTATTTTTTAAATATCCACGGTCCGAGCGAACCAATCGAAACAGCTTGTTCCAGCTCTCTTGTAGCCATCCACCGTGCTGTAACCGCTATGCAAAGCGGCAATTGTGAGATGGCGATTGCAGGAGGTGTGAACACGATCCTGACCGAAGAGGCGCACATTAGCTACAGCAAGGCGGGGATGCTCAGCAAAGACGGCAGGTGTAAAACCTTCTCCGCCAATGCGAATGGTTATGTCAGAGGCGAAGGTGTCGGAATGGTCATGCTGAAAAAGCTGGCAGATGCCGAGCGTGACGGGAATCATATATACGGCGTTATTCGGGGGACGGCGGAAAATCACGGCGGAAGAGCCAATACCCTGACATCACCTAATCCGAAAGCCCAAGCTGATCTGTTGGTGCGTGCATATCGCCAAGCAGGCATAGACCCAAGCACGGTCACATATATTGAAGCCCATGGAACGGGGACTGAATTGGGGGATCCGATTGAAATAAACGGGCTGAAAGCCGCGTTTAAGGAACTATCCAATAAGAGAGGCGGCAGCCAGGCGGACATTCCAGAGAACCGTTGCGGCATCGGCTCAGTTAAAAGCAATATCGGTCATTTAGAGCTTGCCGCAGGTATTTCTGGCCTGATCAAAGTGCTGCTGCAAATGAAGCATAAAACGTTAGTGAAAAGCCTGCATTGCGAGACGCTTAATCCTTATCTTCAGCTGGCTGACAGTCCGTTTTACATCGTTCAGGAAAAACAGGAATGGAAGGCTGTCACAGATCGTGACGGAAACAAGCTTCCGCGCCGTGCCGGAATCAGTTCGTTTGGGATTGGCGGAGTAAACGCACATATTGTGATTGAAGAATATATTCCAAAAGTGAATTCAGAACAAACGGCACCAGAACAGCCAAGCATAATTGTGCTGTCGGCTAAAAATAAAAATAGGCTAATAGATCGTGCTTCACAATTGCTGGAGGCGATTCGCAAGAAAAGATATACAGATCAGGATTTGCATCGTATCGCTTACACCCTGCAAGTTGGGCGCGAAGAGATGGATGAACGTCTGGCGTGTATTGCGGGGACAATGCAGGAACTTGAAGAAAAACTGCAAGCGTTTGTTGACGGTAAGGAAGAAACTGGTGAATTCTTCCGGGGGCAGTCTAATCGCAATAAAGAAACCCAGGCCATTTTTACAGCAGATGAGGATATGGCAATGGCACTTGATGCTTGGATCAGAAAAAGAAAATACGCCAAACTTGCGGATTTATGGGTCAAAGGCGTAGTGATCCAGTGGAATACATTATATGGCGAAACCAAACCGCGCCTGATCAGTCTTCCTTCATATCCATTTGCGAAGGATCACTATTGGCTACCGGCAAAGGAACATTCAGAACTTGTTGATACTAGTGAAAAGCGCACCGCATGTTTTTTGACAAAAGAATGGAGTTTGAGTCCGATTGGTTCAAAAGTGCCGGGGACACGAACGGTTGCCATCCTGAGCAATCAAGAGACAGCAGATTTGGCAGCTGAAGTGTCTAAGTATTTTCCGAATCACCTTTTATTAGATGTGAGCCGGACTGACTGTTATCAGTCAGACACCGATTGGAAAGAGTTTGACGGTCTAGTGGATGTCATCGGCTGCGGTGAACATGATGAAGACAGGCTGGATTGGATTGAATGGATGCAAAGGCTTATTGAATTCGGGCATAAAGAGGGACTCAGGCTGCTTTGTGTGACGAAGGGGCTCGAATCGTTTCAAAACACATCCGTCCGGATGGCTGGAGCCTCACGAGCTGGTTTGTATCGGATGCTTCAAAGTGAGTACAGTCACCTTACATCAAGGCATATGGATGCAGAGGGGGGCATTGATCATCATCGTCTCGCCAAGCAGATCGCTGATGAGTTCTATTCGGATTCTCACGATACGGAGGTTTGCTACAGAGACGGTTTGCGGTATCAGGCTTTTCTAAAAGCGCGTTCTGAAACAGGTAAGGGAGTCGAACAAAGCATGACCTTCCCTAAAGAGCATGTGCTTTTCATTACAGGCGGGACACGAGGCATCGGACTATTATGCGCCCGGCATTTTGTGGAGCGCTATGGAGTGAAAAAGCTGGTGCTGACTGGACGAGAGCAGCTTCCTCCGCGAGAGGAGTGGGCTCGCTTTGAGACATCAAACACATCCGCGGCACAGAAAATCCAGGCAGTGCGGGAGCTGGAAGCGCAGGGTGTGCAAGTGCAAATGCTGTCGCTTACTTTATCTGATGATGCTCATGTTGAGCAAACGCTACAGGATATCAGGCAAACATTAGGGCCGATTGGCGGTGTCATTCATTGTGCGGGTCTGACCGATATGGATACGCTGGCATTCATCCGAAAAACTGCCGATGATATTCAGCGGGTGCTGGAGCCTAAAGTGGCTGGGCTGACAACGCTATATCGCCACGTGTGTAACGAGCCATTACAGTTTTTTGTATTATTTTCTTCTGTTTCAGCCATTATCCCTGAGCTTTCGGCGGGACAAGCTGATTATGCTATGGCAAATAGCTATATGGATTATTTTGCGGAAGCACATCAGAAAAATGCGCCGATCATCAGTGTTCAGTGGCCGAATTGGAAAGAAACCGGTATGGGTGAAGTGACAAATCATGTATATCGGGAAAGCGGCTTGTTGAGCATTACAAATTCAGAGGGCTTACGTTTTCTAGATCAAATCTTATCGAAAACACTCGATCCGGTTGTTCTCCCTGCGGTGGCGAATCAAACAAATTGGGAGCCGGAGCTGCTGATGAAGCGGAGGAAACGTCATGAGCAGGAAGCAACTTTGCAGAGCCCGCTGGCCACAGACATCAAAGAGATTGATGACATTTCCAAAAGTGATGGGCTATTATCCGAAACACAGTCCTGGCTTGTTGAACTGTTTACCGAAGAGCTGAGAATTAATCGTGAAGACTTCGAAATTGACGGATTATTTCAAGATTATGGGGTGGATTCGATCATTTTGGCGCAGGTGCTCCAACGTATAAACCGCAAATTAGAAGCAGCGCTCGATCCATCTATTCTATATGAATACCCGACAATTCAAAGGTTCGCAGATTGGCTGATCAGCTCTTATTCCGAAACGCTGTCCGCTTTATTCGGAGACAAGATCTCGAAAACAGTAGCACCTATGGAGAGCAAAATGGAGGCAGGTGTTACTGGCCCTGCGAAAGATCGTGCTCCTGCCACCCAGATACAAGCGCCGGCGACTATTTCGCCGGGCTCCCATGCAGAAGATATTGCTGTTGTCGGGCTGTCTTGCCGCTTTCCGGGAGCAGATAAGCTGGAAACCTATTGGTCATTATTATCTGAGGGACGTTCGTCAATCGGTCCGGTTCCGGCAGAGCGCTGGGGCTGCAAGACGCCATATTATGCCGGCGTGATTGATGATGTCAGCCATTTTGATCCTGATTTCTTTCTGCTTCATGAAGAAGATGTAAGGGCAATGGATCCGCAAGCATTACTCGTATTGGAAGAGTGTTTGAAACTCTTGTATCACGCCGGATATACACCTGAGGAAATAAAGGGGAAGCCTGTCGGCGTTTATATTGGGGGCAGAAGCCAGCACAAACCTGATGAAGAGAGTCTTCATCATGCTAAGAATCCGATCGTGACAGTCGGCCAAAATTATTTAGCGGCTAATATTTCACAATTTTTCGATGTGCGCGGCCCGAGTGTTGTAGTTGATACAGCATGTTCGTCAGCTTTGGTCGGCATGAATATGGCCATTCAGGCGCTGCGTAGCAGTGATATTCAATCTGCCATAGTCGGCGGTGTCAGCTTGCTAAGCTCAGATGCTTCTCACAGGCTGTTTGACCGGCGCGGCATTTTAAGTAAACATTCATCCTTCCATGTGTTTGATGAACGTGCTGACGGAGTTGTGTTAGGTGAAGGCGTTGGAATGGTCATGTTAAAAACAGTAAAACAGGCGCTGGAAGACGGAGATACCATATATGCTGTCGTGAAAGCGGCCTCGGTCAATAATGACGGAAGAACGGCAGGACCGGCAACACCTAATCTGGAGGCGCAAAAGGAAGTCATGAAAGATGCGCTTGCCAAAAGCGGAAAAAAACCAGAGGACATCAGCTATCTTGAAGCAAACGGGTCAGGTTCAGTGGTAACCGATCTGCTTGAACTGAAAGCGATCCAATCGGTGTACCGTTCCGGTCACTCATCGCCTCTTTCTCTCGGCTCAATCAAGCCAAACATTGGGCATCCGCTATGTGCAGAAGGGATCGCCAGCTTTATTAAGGTTGTGCTGATGCTGAAAGAGCGAAGTTTTGTCCCATTTTTATCAGGTGAAAAAGAGATGGCGCATTTCGATCAACAGAAAGCGAATATCACGTTCACCCGAACGCTAGAAAAATGGACAGATTCGCGGCCTGCGGCGGCCATTAACTGCTTTGCCGATGGGGGGACGAATGCTCATGTCATCGTAGAGGCGTGGGAAAAAGATGAAAAACGCGCGATCAAGCGCAATCCAATATCGCCTCCTCAATTAAAGAAACGGGCGTTTTCGCCTGGCAAGTCAAAGCCGGAAGCGGAGACCTTAAAAATGGATGCGGCAAACATATGGGATACTTATGAGGTGGAGGTCTAACGTGAAAAATATAACGAAACAACTCACATTATCGTTAAAAAATCCGTTTATATATCACCATGTGGTTTACGGACAAAATGTCCTTCCGGGATTGGCCTATATCGATATGATCTACCAGATATTCAGAGAACATGGCTACTCTTGCTCAGAGCTTCAGCTGCGAAATTTATCCATCTATCAGCCGCTGACGGTGGGACAGGATGCGATGATTGTTCTCAATATCCAATGTACGGAGAAAAAAGAAGGAAAGTGGCAAATCACAGCCAAAGGCCTTGAAAAAAGTGGCGGGAAAGAAGCTTCAGAAGAAAAGCTCTATATGAAGGCTGACATGCACGCTCATTCCCCGGTTGTATTTGAAGAAACACTGGAGCTCGGTCAGATGAAAGCATCTGCGAGGAACGTTGTTCAGCTTGATGATGTATATGAACAATGCAGACGTCAGGAATTGGTGCACAGTGAATATATGAAAGTGAAAGGCTGCATCTATGAAGAGGAAGACGGCGTCCTTCTTGATCTTTCTCTCGGCTCAGAAGCCATGCGTCACGCAGAAGGCTTTATGTTTCATCCAACTCTCATAGATGGGAGCGGGGTGGGGGCCAACAATTTGCTCACATCTTTGCTTAAAGGAGAACAGAGGCTGTATTTGCCTCTGTTCTATGAATCCTTTTCCGCTTCAGCACTTTTGCAGACACATTGTATGACGAGAATTAAGCGCTCCTCCGTCCGTCAGGAAAAAGAGCTGATTTATGTAACACTTGAATTTTTCAATGCTTCCGGAGAAAAAGTGGCTGAACTGAAGAACTTCACAAGCAAACTAGTGCGTGAAGCAGAGCTGATTAGCGGAAAGCATCAGGATGTACAGGAGAAACAAGAGACGAGTAAGGACATAGCGGAGCATACTCATGCTGCTGATACCGTATCTTCAACCGGCAGTATGGGAGCCTATGGCGGGGCTGAACAGTTCGTCAGCCAATTAATCGCAGACAAAATCAATAAGTCGATTGAACAAATTGAAAAACAGGTCGGCTATTATCAAATGGGACTGAATTCATCAGGATTGCTTGAAGTGGTAGAAACCATCAGTGACAAGATCGGTGAGAGCCTTTCGCCGACTCTCCTGTTTGAGCATACCACCATTGCAGAGTTGTCAGCATTTCTTGTCGGGGAATATGCCGAGCATTTTAGTGCCGCTGGTTCCGTTGTTCAAAATGAAAGAGAACACGTCTCTGATCGCATAACCGACGATAAGACTGCTGAAAGCGTACGTACTGAATCTTCTAATGTTATACCTTCTGAGGCGGCAGGCGACATTGCAATAATTGGTATGGCGGGCAGGTATCCGAAGGCGAACAATATTCATGAATTTTGGAACAATCTGAAAGAGGGGAAGGATTGCATTAGCGAGATTCCTGAGTCGCGCTGGGATTGGCGGCGCTTTGAAGGAATCACATCTCCTTCAGGCAAGGATATTTCCAAATGGGGCGGATTTATTGATGACCCAGACTGCTTCGATCCTCAATTTTTCAGAATCACGCCGAGAGAAGCAGAGACAATGGACCCTCAGGAGCGGCTGTTTTTAGAAACCTGCTGGGAAACCATTGAGGATGCTGGCTACACACCAAAGACGTTGGCTAAGCCTAAAGGACGAAATAAAAGGCATCATGTAGGAGTTTTTGCGGGCGTCATGCACAAGGATTATACACTAGTCGGCGCTGAAGAAGCATCAGCGGAAAATGTGTTTCCTCTCTCGCTCAACTATGCGCAAATCGCCAACCGTGTATCTTACTTTTGTAATTTCCACGGTCCGAGTATGGCGGTTGATACGGTATGCTCCTCGTCTCTGACTGCTGTACATCTGGCATTGGAAAGCATTCGCCACGGTGAGTGTGATGTCGCGTTAGCAGGCGGAGTGAATCTGTCCCTGCATCCTAATAAATATATGACATACGGGGTCTGGGATATGTTTTCCACTGACGGGCACTGCCGTACATTTGGCAAGGATGGGGACGGTTATGTGCCGGCCGAAGGAATTGGTGCGGTTTTATTAAAGCCTTTGCGCCAGGCGGAGGAAGACGGAGATCGCATTTATGCCGTGATTAAAGGAAGTGCTGTGAATCATGTGGGCACTGTAAGCGGCATTTCAGTGCCGAGTCCGGTTTCTCAAGCTGATCTGATTGAGAAATGCTTGGAGAAAACGGGAATTGACCCGCGGACGATCAGTTATGTGGAAGCACATGGAACCGGTACGTCCTTAGGAGATCCGATCGAAATACAAGGGTTGGTGAAAGCATTCCGCCAATATACACAGGATCGGCAATTCTGTTCAATCGGTTCTGTTAAATCGAACATCGGTCATGCTGAATCCGCAGCGGGTATCAGCGGTTTAAGCAAAGTTGCCCTTCAGCTTCACTATCAGACTCTCGTGCCTTCTTTGCATTCGGAAGAACTGAATCCGTACGTGGATTTTGAAAAGTCACCATTTTATGTACAGCATGAAGCAGAAACGTGGAAGCAGCCTGTTATTAAGGAAAATGGGAAAGACCTTCCTTATCCGCGCCGTGCAGGTATCAGTTCCTTCGGGGCGACCGGTTCAAACGCACATATTATTGTAGAGGAATATATTCCTCAAACAGCGGAGCAGGACGTTACTTTGCCGTCAGATTCTGAAATGCCGGCTGTTATCCCGCTTTCTGCCCGTAATCAAGAACGTCTTCATGTATATGCAAAACGTCTCTTGGATTTTCTTCATGATGGGATTCAGATTAGAGATTTGGCTTATACATTGCAGGTAGGTCGTGAACCGATGGAAGAGCGGGTTGCTTTTGTAGCAGATGGAATTCAAGAATTGACCGGTCAATTGAAGACTTTTATAGAAGGGCACGAAACCGTTCAGCATTGCTGGATGGGCCGAGTGTCAAGAGGAAGCGATTTATCGCTTTCTGCCGAAACCGTACATAAATCGCTGGAACAAAGAAATTTCGATCTGATTGCAGAGCAGTGGGTCAACGGAGCTTCGATTGACTGGAAACTTCTTTACGATGGAAAGAAACCAAAGCGGATCAGCTTGCCGACATATCCTTTTGAGAAGGTGCGTTATTGGGTGCCGAAAGCGGAGGCAGCGGCTGATCGATCCAAACGGGAAGGTCATGTCCTTCATCCTCTTCTGCATCAAAATGTGTCCGACATTTCGGGAATACGCTTCCGTTCAGCGTTCACGGGACGTGAATTTTTCCTGAAGGATCATGTCATTAAGGGCGAGCAGGTTTTACCCGGTGCAGCTTTATTGGAGATGGTTCGTGCTGCTGTGGAAAAGGCAGCTGCCAATCAGTTTCCGACAGGATTCCGACTCCGGAATATCGTCTGGGTTCGGCCGTTTGCCGTCACAGAACAGCAAGCAGACATACACATACGTTTATATCCTGAAGACAATAGTGAGATTGCATTTGAAATCTGCCAGGAGCCGGAAAGCGCAGAGAAGGAGCCAGTTGTATACGGACAAGGGAGTGCAGTGCTTTGTGAGGCTGATGAATCTCCGGTAATAAACATTGAAGAACTGAAGGCAAATGATAAAGAGCGGATTCTGTCACCTTCTGATTGTTACGACGCTTATGCGGACATGGGAATTCATTATGGTGACAGCCACAGAGCCATCGACAGCATATATGCCGGCAAAAACGGAGTTCTAGCAAAATTGACGATGCCATCTGTGATCTCTGATACGCAAGACCGTTATGTTCTGCATCCGAGCATGATAGATTCGGCATTTCAAGCATCTATCGGTTTGAGGCTGGGAGGCGATGCGAGTTTAACAGACAGAAAGGCAATGCTGCCTTTTGCATTACAGGATGTTCAAATCTTCAAAGGCTGCGAGGCGTCTATGTGGGTCTGGATCACATACAGCGAGGGCAGTGCAGCTGGGGATCGTATGCAGAAGCTTGATATCGATTTGTGCAATGAAGAAGGGCAGGTTTGCGTGCGAATGAAGGGCTATTCTGCAAGAGTGTTAGAAACAGAGGCAGAAAGTCCTTCTGAGACAATTGACACACTGCTGTTTGAACACGTTTGGGAAGAAAATGCTCCTGCAGAGAAGCAAGAGCTTATAGGGTATGAGACACATAAAATCATTGTCTGTGATTTTGGAGAACAAATGGAAAGTATTCGGAATCATCTTGACTGTACAGTACTGCAGCATCATACAGAGGCAATTGATGAACGGTTTGAAGGATATGCCGTACAGTTATTTGAAGAAATCAAGCAGCTGCTGCACTCAAAAGCCGGGGGACATACACTCATTCAAGTGGCGGTGCCTGCATTGAACGAGCCGCAGCTATTAAGCGGCTTAACCGGACTGCTCAAAACGGCTGAGTTAGAAAATCCAAAACTGACAGGACAGCTGATTGAATTAGATACTGGGGTGTCTGCTAGTGACATCTTCGAAATATTAGAAGAAAACAGACGCTGTCCCCGCAACACGCATATCCGCTATTGGCAAGGGAAACGGTTTGTAAGCAAATGGAAAGAGACGTCTGGTGAGCACCTAAGTGCTGACATACCGTGGAAGGATAAAGGGGTTTATCTGATTACAGGCGGTGCAGGCGGTCTTGGCTTCATCTTTGCAAATGAAATCGCAAACGAAACGAATGATGCTGTTGTAATCCTGACAGGACGCTCTCCGCTCGATGAAAGGAAGCAGGCGATCCTTCAAGAGCTACAGAAACTTAATGTCCGAGCAGTTTACAGAAAAGCGGATCTGACAGAGAAACGAGCTGTTGATGCCTTAATAGAAGAGATTCAAAACGCTTACGGCGGCTTGGACGGCATCATCCATAGCGCCGGTATGATAAAAGATAATTTCATTATTAAGAAAAAGAAAGAAGAAATTCAAACCGTGCTCGCTCCAAAGGTAACTGGTCTGATTCATCTTGACGAAGCAACGAAAGATATTCCGCTCGACTTCTTTATCCTTTTTTCCTCAGGTGCGGGAGCAGTGGGAAGTGCGGGACAGGCTGATTATGCAATGGCGAATGCATTTATGAATGCATTCAGCGAATATCGAAATGGCCAAGCAGCGCTCCGCAAACGTTACGGAAAAACGCTTTCGGTGTGCTGGCCGCTGTGGAAAGACGGGGGCATGCGTATTGATGCTGAAACTGCAAGGATGCTGACAAAAGAAACAGGCATGGTGGCCATGGAAACAGGTCATGGGATTCAGGCATTATACCATGGCTGGGCGTCAGGAAAGCCGCAGCTGTTGGTGGCATCAGGTGTTGCCAATCGGATTCGTGCATTTTTATATGAAACGGGACATGGTCAAGGCCAATCCCCAAATATGAAAAATACAAATGACAATCAGGATACGGAAAAAGCAGACATTGTCTTTGGAGCCGATGAAGAGACATTGAGAGAAAAAGCAGAGAACTATATGAAACAAGTGCTTTCTTCGGTTATCAAGCTGCCGGCCAGCCAAATTGATGCTGAAGCTCCTCTTGAGGATTACGGGATCGATTCTATTATGATCATGCATGTAACCGGTCAATTAGAAAAAGTATTTGGATCTTTGTCCAAGACGCTGTTCTTTGAATACCAGGATATTCGGTCATTAACCCGGTATTTTACTGATTCCCACAGAGAAAAGCTGCTGGACATTTTGGGAATTGAAAAAGACAAACCTTCTGCTGCAGAAAATACAAAAACTGATTCAGAGCCTGAAAAGAGAGAAATCTCTGTTGCCCCAAGAAAGTCTGGATTCTTTCCTTTGCAAGAAAAAGGGCAACAACAGTCAAGAGAAAAGGGAACAGAGGAAATTGCAATCATCGGTATGTCAGGGCGCTATCCACAGGCAGACAACATCTATGAATTGTGGGAAAACCTGAGGGACGGGCGAGACTGTATTACGGAAATTCCTGAAGACCGCTGGGATCATAGTCTCTATTATGATGAAGATAAGGACAAGCCTGGAAAAACCTACAGCAAGTGGGGCGGCTTCATGAAGGATGTAGACAAGTTTGACCCGCAGTTTTTCCATATTTCGCCGCGTGAGGCAAAATTAATGGACCCTCAAGAGCGTTTATTTTTGCAGTGTGTGTATGAAACGATGGAAGACGCAGGATATACAAGGGAGCATCTCGGCCGTAAGCGTGATTCGGAGCTTGGCGGAAGCGTCGGTGTTTACGTAGGTGTCATGTACGAAGAATACCAGCTGTATGGAGCGCAAGAGCAGGTGCGGGGCAGGTCTCTGGCTTTAACAGGAAATCCATCATCCATCGCAAACCGGGTATCTTATTATTTTGATTTTCATGGGCCAAGTATCGCTTTGGATACCATGTGTTCTTCTTCTTTAACTGCTATTCATTTGGCCTGTCAAAGCTTGCAGCGCGGAGAGTGTGTGGCGGCATTCGCGGGCGGCGTGAATGTTTCAATCCACCCAAATAAATATTTGATGCTTGGGCAGAACAAATTTATGTCCAGCAAAGGCCGATGTGAAAGCTTCGGACAGGGCGGAGACGGCTATGTGCCGGGAGAAGGCGTTGGTGCAGTGCTTCTTAAGCCATTGTCTAAAGCTCTTGAAGATGGCGATCACATTTATGGAATCATTAAGGGGACAGCTATTAACCACGGAGGAAAAACAAACGGTTACTCAGTTCCAAACCCGAATGCCCAAGCTGATGTGATCAAAAAGGCGTTTGTGGAAGCGGAGGTTGACCCGCGGGCAGTCAGTTATATAGAAGCGCACGGCACGGGAACCTCTCTAGGAGATCCTATTGAAATGACTGGGCTGTCCAAAGTGTTTACGCAACAAACGGATGACAAACAATTTTGTGCAATAGGCTCGGCCAAATCAAATATCGGGCACTGTGAGAGTGCGGCAGGTATCGCAGGATTAACGAAGGTATTGCTCCAAATGAAATACAGGCAGCTTGCACCTTCCCTGCATTCAAACGTGCTGAATCCGAATATTGATTTCCTTAACTCACCGTTTAAAGTACAGCAAGAGCTAGAAGAATGGAAGAGACCAATCATTTCTGTCAATGGAAAAGAAATCGAATATCCAAGAATCGCAGGCATTTCTTCATTTGGCGCCGGGGGAGTAAACGCCCATATTTTAATAGAAGAGCATGTTGCCGAATCTAAGCAGGAACGTTCGCCAGCGGGGAAACAGCCGGCTGTCATTGTGCTCTCAGCAAAAAATGAGGAAAAACTTCAGAAACGGGCGGAGCGATTGCTGCATGCTATTCGTGAACAAAGATATGCTGAAGCAGATTTGCACCGAATCGCCTATACGCTGCAAGTCGGTCGTGAAGCGATGAATGAGCGTCTGGCGTTCGTTGCTGAAACGATGGAGGAGCTTGAAGAAAAACTCAACGACTTTATCTCTGGAACAGAAAATCGAGAATATGTCTATCAAGGACAAGTAAAACGCAATAAAGAATCTATTGCCGCTTTTGCTGCTGATGAAGATATGTCAAAAACAATCGAGGCATGGATGCAAAAAGGAAAGTACGCGAAGGTTTTAGACCTTTGGGTAAGAGGCTTGCGTATCGATTGGAGCGCGCTCTATCAAGATCAAAAACCGCGGCGCATCAGTTTACCCGCCTATCCTTTTGCACGAGATCGCTATTGGATAGACGTAAATGCAAAGGCTGAGGAAATAAGAAAAGACGAACCGGCCGCTTCGGTACAGCCCGTCATTCAAAAACCGTCTATAGCCAAAGAAGCCAGCGGTAAGCCTGCCAATATCACGTTACAGCCTTTAATGGCCAATCAGGATCGTTTGCAGCGTGCGGCATCTCCGCTTCCATCAGATACAGAAACAAAGACGATCGCGGCGGAAGCCTTGTGCGATGAACTAACGGCGAGCTTAGCGGAAGTGCTGTATATGGATCAAAACGAGGTTGATCCAGACGAAGCATTCATTGATATCGGAATGGACTCGATTACCGGACTCGAATGGATAAAAGCAATAAATAAACAGTATGGCACATCACTAAATGTCACCAAGGTTTATGATTATCCGACAACACGTGATTTCGCTGTTTACTTAGCACAAGAGTTAAGCACACAATCTGGAGAAAAAACAGCAGGAATCGATGTTTTAAAACAAACAGAGCCGTACGCGCCGATGAAACAGAAAACAGCAGCACCCGCTGCAAAACCGGACAATATATCCCTGCAGCCGTTAGAGAATCATCAGCCGCTGCAGGAGGAACCTGCAGCAACCATTCAATATGCAGCAGCAGAAATATCCGCATCAAGCCAATATACTGGGGCAATTGAAACGTTGCATGAAGAATTGAGGGAAAGCATAGCAGACGTGTTATTCATGGAGCCCAACGAGGTGGATATTGACGAAGCATTCATCGATATCGGAATGGACTCGATTACCGGGCTCGAATGGATAAAAGCGGTGAATAAGCAATATGGCACGTCCTTTTCAGTCACCAGAGTGTATGATTATCCAACGATACGTGATTTTGCCGAGATGCTAAAGTCCGAGCTTGGAACGCATTTTAAGAGAAAGCAAGAAATGACAGATCAGCATGATGTCTCTGAAGCTGTTAAACATGTGAAACAGCCGGCAGCACTCCCTAAGGCAAAGCCGGCAGACCGTCCGCTTCAGTCTGTTCAATACCCAATAAAGAAAGAGCATGAGCAGAAACCGGCTCCTATTCAACAAGATCACCGAGAGGATGCGATAGCCATTGTCGGGATGTCGGGGAGGTACCCGGGCGCCAGTAATGTAAGAGAATATTGGGATAACCTGGTTCATGCGAGAAATGCGATTCGGGACATTCCAACATCACGTTGGGACGTTGACAAATATTATGATCCTGCCCTGAACCAAAAAGGAAAAAGCTATTGCAAATCAATGGGGATGCTTGATGATATTGAACATTTTGATCCGTTGTTTTTTAATATTCCGCCGTCAGAAGCTGAACTGATGGATCCCCAGCATCGAATATTTTTGCAGGAAGGCTATAAAGCTTTTGAGGACGCTGGATATAACGCCCGAACATTAAATGAGAAAAAATGCGGCGTTTATCTCGGGATTATGAGCAATGAATATGGAGTTATGCTGAATCGGCAGGCAAGAGCAAACGCCACAGGGAACAGCTTTGCGATTGCTGCGGCGCGTATTCCGTATTTTCTTAATTTAAAAGGGCCTGCTATTCCTATTGACACCGCATGCTCATCTTCATTGGTCGGCACACATTTAGCACGACAGGCACTCATAAACAAAGAAATTGATATGGCGCTGGTTGGCGGTGTCAGCTTATACCTGACGCCGGAATCTTACATCAGTATGTGTGAGGCCGGCATGCTTTCACCTGATGGACAATGTAAAGCATTTGACAATGGCGCGAATGGTTTTGTGCCCGGCGAGGGTGCGGGTGCGTTGGTACTGAAAAGGCTGAAAGATGCGGAAGCGGACCGTGACCATATTTACGGCATTATCATTGGCTCAGGTATTAATCAGGACGGGAAAACAAACGGAATCACGGCACCGAGTGCGAAAAGCCAAATGGATCTGGAAAGAGGTATATATGAAACATACGGAATAGATCCTGAGAGTATTAGTTATGTAGAAATGCACGGCACCGGAACAAAACAAGGCGATCCAATTGAATTAGAGGCCTTATCTACCGTTTTTCAAGAAAAAACAGATAAAAAACAGTTTTGCGCTATCGGTTCAGTCAAAAGCAATATTGGCCATACATCTGCGGCGGCCGGAGTAGCTGGAGTTCAAAAAGTGTTATTGTGTATGAACCATAAAATGTTGGTGCCGACATTGAACTTCACGACGCCGAATGAGCATTTTCAATTTGAACATTCTCCTTTATATGTAAATACGGAGCTCAAGCCTTGGGAAACGGCTGACGGAAAACCGCGGAGAGCCTGTGTCAGCTCTTTCGGATATAGCGGGACGAATGCCCACATCGTGATAGAAGAATATCAGCCGAAAAAGAGGCATGATCGATTAACAAAGCAGCATCATTCAACACTCTTTGTACTCTCAGCGAAAAAAGAGCAGCAGCTGAAGGCCTATGCAAAAGCAATGAAAGATTTCACAAATTCGATTGAAGAAATCAATCTGGAGGATATGGCATATACACTTCAGACGGGCCGGGAAGCCATGGATTATCGCATGGCGTTTTTGGCGGATTCAAAGGAATCGCTGATCAAAGCTTTGGATGATTATTTGGCAGATGTACCGAACAGCAACTTATATGCCGCTCACGTGAAAACGAAGAAAAGCGAAATCAAGCTGTTTGAAACAGATCACGATGCCAAGGAATTGCTGCAAACATGGATAGAGAAGAAAAGGCTGGAGAAAGTTGCGGAATTATGGGTGAAAGGGCTGCAGGTCGATTGGAACGGACTTTATGGAGATCACATGCCTCGCCGAATCAGTCTGCCTGCTTATCCGTTTGCAGAAGAATTTTACTGGCTGCCAAATCTAGAAGAAAACACCGAAAACAGTGGTTCAGCACTGCCTCACTCCGAACCGCTTACTAAGCATTGCATTCTGCATAAACAGTGGCAGCGTTGTCCGATTGAACCAGCAGTACGTACGAATCAAGCCGTAGCCATATTAGCAAACGAGGAGACTATGGCATTGGCGGCAGAGCTTTCGAAGTATTTCTTGGATTACCGTATATTTAACAGTCAAGAGCTCGATCATGTATCTGCCGCTGACTATGAAGATGCTGACGGAGCAATCGATCTGATCGGGTGCGGAACGAGCCATGAGCAGTCTACAAGCTGGATAAACTGGCTCCAAAAGCTGATCGAGCAAGGACGTACAAGCAAGCGCAATTTAATGATCTTGGGTGTAACGAAGGGGCTGGAGGCTTACGCAAATGAAGCTGTTCATTTGTCCGGTGCTTCGCGGGCCGGCTTATACCGCATGCTTCAAAACGAGTACAGCCATCTTACATCAAGACACGCAGACATGGAGTGCGGAGCCTCTCATGAGGAGCTGGCCAGACTGATCGCAGACGAGTTTTATGCTAATAGTGCCGAATCAGAAGTATGTTATCGAAACGGACAGAGGTATCGCGCATATTTGGCAGAGAAACCAGCAGAAGCCGAGATTACTCCTGAGCAAGTATCGTTTTCATCAGACAAAGTCCTGCTGATTACAGGCGGGACAAGAGGTCTCGGTTCGTTGTGTGCGCGGCATTTTGTGAAAACATACGGCGTTAAGCGGCTGGTGCTCATCGGCCGGGAAGAGCTGCCGCCGCGTGATCAGTGGAATTCAGTGAAAAATGCCTCACTTGAGAAGATAAAAGCCATTCAAGAGCTAGAAGTCATGGGTGCGCAAGTTCAAGTGCTGTCTCTGGACCTGACCGATTCATTTGCTGTCAAACAGAGCCTGAAGACAATACACGAAACAATGGGGGCAATTGGCGGAGTCATCCACTGTGCCGGGAAGGTGAACAAACATAATCCGGCATTTATCAGAAAATCAGTAGAAGAGATCGAACAGGTGCTTGAACCGAAAGTCGAAGGCCTGCAAACGTTATTTGACCAGCTTAAAGACGAACCATTGGCGTTCTTTGCCTTGTTTTCATCAGTATCAGCAGTCATTCCTGTTCTTGCAGCCGGACAAGCTGATTACGCCATGGCGAATGCTTTTATGGATTATTTTGCGGAGGCCCATAAAGATGAATGTCCAATTGTCAGCATTCAGTGGCCTAACTGGAAGGAGACCGGTTTAGGTGAGGTTCGAAGCAAAGCTTTAGAGCAGACTGGATTGGTGAGCTTGAGAAACGATGAGGGATTACAACTGCTGGATCAGATTTTATCAGATACACAGCATGCTGTCGTGCTGCCGGCGATTCCAGATACAAATGTATGGAAGCCTGACAAGCTTATGCAGCAGTCACTGCCTGTTGAAGCCCTCTCACATCCTGAGACTAAAGAGCAAGCCAGCCCTCAAAACCTGTTCCTTGAAACAGTTGACTGGCTCGTAACTCTTTTTACAGATGAACTGAAGATAGCAGCTGAAGACTTTGAAACGGACGAGCCTTTCCAAGAATATGGAATCGACTCAATTATATTGGCTCAGCTGGTACAGCAGATGAACCAAACATTAAATGGAGATATTGATCCATCGATTTTGTTTGAATATCCGACAATAGAATCCTTTGCAAACTGGCTCATATCGAAATATGATGTGTCAGCTGTTTTGCATCCATCTGTTCCTGAGACACAAATACCTGCTAAGACACAATCGGCAGTGAAACAGGCGCCCATGCAAGAACAGCAGCCACAACAAATAAGTCATGAAAAAACGGCGGGTCTTGCAGAAGATATTGCCATCATCGGTCTTACTTGCAGGTTCCCTGGAGCGGAAACACTTGAGGCATACTGGGATTTAATACGTGATGGACAGTCTGCAATTAAACCTGTACTGCCTGAACGATTCGGGTACTCCAGTACTAATTACGCGGGCCTCATTGATGATATAAATCGATTTGATCATGATTTCTTCATGATGTCCGAGAACGATGTCAGAGCGATGGACCCTCAAGCGTTGGCCGTATTGGAGGAAAGCCTGAAGCTGTGGTATCACGCCGGTTATACAGAGAAAGAAGTGAAAGGCATGAGAGCTGGTGTTTATATAGGAGGCCGCAGCCAGCACAAGCCTGATCCGTCCAGTCTTTCAAAAGCAAGAAATCCGATTGTCGCTGGCGGACAAAACTATTTAGCAGCTAACATCTCGCAATTTTTTGACTTAAGGGGCCCGAGTATTGTACTGGATACTGCTTGTTCCTCTGCACTGGTCGGACTGAATATGGCCATTCAGGCTCTGCGGAGCGGAGATATTGAGGCAGCGGTTGTCGGCGGCGTCAGTTTGCTTGATGCTGATGCGCATCAAATGTTTCAGGAGCGCGGACTCTTATGTGATAAGCCGTCATTCCATATTTTTGATAAGCGGGCAGACGGTGTCATTTTAGGAGAAGGCGTGGGCATGGTTCTCGTCAAAACCGTCAGCCAGGCACTCAAAGACGGAGATTCCATATATGCTGTCATTAAAGCCGCCGCTATCAACAATGACGGAAGAACGGCAGGCCCATCTTCACCGAATCTCGAGGCGCAAAAGGATGTCATGCAGACAGCGCTTGAAAAAAGCGGCAAAAAGCCTGAAGAGATCAGTTATCTTGAAGCGAATGGCTCGGGATCAGCGGTGACAGATTTACTTGAACTGAAGGCGATTCAAGCCATTTACCGTTCCGGCTCAAAGGCGCCATTAGGGCTGGGATCAGTGAAACCTAACATCGGCCACCCTTTATGTGCAGAAGGAATAGCGAGCCTGATTAAAGTCGCTTTGATGCTGAAACATAGACAATTGGTTCCATTCCTGTCAGGTGACGAAAACATGCCGCATTTTGATATAGAAGAGACTGATTTGTATTTCTGTAAATCGCAAGACGAGTGGAAGGAGACAACGCCGGCTGCAGCAATCAATTGTTTTGCAGATGGCGGAACGAATGCCCATCTGATTGTAGAAGGCTGGAAAGACTCGGCCGAGCGTGCAATCAGAAGAAAACCTTTGCCTCTGCTGGAATTAAATCGGAAGCCCGTTTTAAGAGAACCATCGGCTCAGACCGTGCAGAAAAAAGTGCTTTCAGGCACGGGAGCTTCTAAAGAAATGTTTTGGAAAACTTTCAAATAAGAGAGGAGTGGGAAAATGATAACTGAACAACTGCACATTTCATTAAATAATCCGATTATGTCCAACCATAAGGTATATGGACAAGCGTTATTACCCGGCCTTGCTTATATAGATTTGATCTATCAAGTATTCCAAGAACATGGTTTCTCATACGAAGAGCTTGAATTAAAAAATCTGATCATTTTTTACCCTTTGACCGCAGACGAATCGTATGACATTGCCCTGACCATTCATGCGTCTGAAAGCAAGGAAGGGACATGGTCCATCATCATCGTCGGACAAAAACAGCATGGCGAGTCGCTATCGGACAAAAGACAATATGTGACGGCTGAAATGCATCGTAAAGAACGGACTGCTTTTGCCGAAACCATAAACCTTAATCAGTGGAAAAGTACAGCTGACAGGATTCTGAATTTAGATGACCTGTATGAACAATGCCGCTCTCAACAATTAGTTCATACAGGCATGATGAAGGCAAAAGGGCAGATTTATGAAACCAAGGAGGGTGCTTTAATTGATCTATCTGTCGGACAGGAAGCATTGCTTCATTCTGAGGCGTTTCTGTTTCACCCGACTCTCATTGACGGCAGCGGCATAGGTTCAAGCTGCCTGCTCTCAGAACAAACGATGTATCTGCCATTGTGTTATGAATCGTTTTCAGCTTCAGAACGATTACAAAAAGGATGTACAGCCCGGATCCTCTCTTCATCCGTGCGCCAGAAGAAAGAACTCACTTATATGACGGTTGAATATTTTAATTCCTCCGGACAAAAAGTGGCCGAGCTGAAACAGTTTGCAGGCAAGTCTGTACGGGACGGGTCAGCCTTTCATTCGGCAAAAGAAATTCAAGAAGAAAGACATGCTGTCTCTCAGAATACCGGTCGGGACTATACTGCATTTGAAACGTATTTGCGACAATTGCTTGCTGAACAGCTTGAAAGGCCGGCAGAACAAATGGATATCCACGCCGGATACTATGAGCTTGGACTGGATTCACCATCTTTGCTTAAGGTAGTTCAGGAGATAGGGGCTAAGATTGGAGCGGATCTTTCGCCAACGCTGCTGTTTGAATATACAACGATTGCAGAACTAGCTGCGCATCTTGCTGAACACTATTCAATGGGAGAGGCGGACGAAACAGTCCGCCAGTCTCCTAAACCAATGCAGGATTCTTCAGACGCCGCTCCCTCTTTACGAGAATTCGGGGAAGATATCGCCATTATCGGAATGGCAGGCCGTTATCCTAAGGCAAAAAACATACAGGAATTTTGGGAAAATCTTAAGGCAGGTACCGACTGCATCACGGAGATCCCAAACTCGCGCTGGGAATGGAAGGAAAACAATGGGCTGGATTCACCTTCGGGCAAGCCATTGTCAAAATGGGGCGGGTTTATCGAGGATGCTGATTGTTTTGATCCTCAATTTTTCAGGATTTCACCCCGTGAAGCGGAAACCATGGACCCTCAGGAACGCTTATTTTTAGAGACGTGCTGGGAAGCCATTGAAGATGCGGGGTATACACCAGAAACAATTGCTTCACCGCAGGGAGAAAATAAAAGGCAGCATGTCGGCGTATTTGCAGGTGTTATGCATAAGGACTACTCCCTTATAGGAGCGGAGGCTCTATCAGAACAAAATGCATTTCCTTTATCGCTGAATTATGCGCAAATTGCCAACAGGGTCTCTTACTATTGTAATTTCCACGGTCCAAGCATGGCGGTGGATACAGTCTGCTCTTCTTCATTAACTGCGGTTCATCTGGCAATAGAGAGCATCCGGAATGGAGAATGTGAGGCCGCGCTTGCCGGAGGTGTTAATTTGTCACTGCATCCGGCTAAATATATCAGCTACGGCAGTGTGGGGATGCACTCAAGTGACGGCTATTGCCATACATTCGGCAAAGGCGGGGATGGCTACGTATCCGGAGAAGGTGTCGGAACAGTGCTGTTAAAGCCGCTGCGAAAAGCTGAACAGGACGGCGACCGGATCTATGCTGTCATCAAAGGCAGTGCAATTAATCATGTAGGAAAAGTAAGCGGAATTACAGTTCCGAGCCCGGTAGCTCAAGCTGATGTTATCGAAGCGTGCTTAGAGAAAACAGGAATTGATCCGCGCACCATCAGCTATGTTGAAGCCCATGGCACTGGCACCTCATTAGGAGATCCGATTGAAATACAAGGATTGGTGAAGGCTTTCAGCCGCAATACGCAGGACAAGCAATTCTGCTCAATTGGTTCTGTTAAATCAAATATTGGCCATGCCGAATCTGCAGCCGGCATCAGCGGTTTAACGAAGACTGTCCTGCAGCTGCATCATAAAACATTGGTGCCATCATTACACTCAGAAGAGTTGAATCCATATTTGCAGCTCGATCAAACCCCGTTTTTTGTCCAGCATGAAACGAAAAAATGGGAGCAGCCATCATTGACAGAAAACGGGATGGACATCACATATCCCCGCCGCGCCGGTTTAAGTTCGTTTGGCGCTTCAGGATCAAATGCACATCTTATTTTGGAGGAATATATTCCGGCAGAGAGTTTTTCAGAGCCGGTTTTAGCGAAAAATGACCAAATAATGATTCCGTTGTCCGCGAGAAACAAAGACCGTCTGCAGGCTTATGCTCTAAAACTCCTTGATTTTCTTAGCGAGGATATCAATATTGTAGCATTAGCTTATACATTGCAGGCAGGACGGGTGGAAATGGAGGAACGGGCAGCCTTCATCGTGAAGGACATAAAGGATTTAACTGCTAAACTTCGGGCGTTTGCAAATGGTGACAAAGAGCTCGATGGCTGCTGGACCGGACAAGCCAAGGAGAATCAGGAGGCCGCCGGGCCAACATCGAAGAATGCGCTGAGAAACAGCACGATAACAGACAGCGAATTGAAGAAAATGGCGGAATCATGGGTTCAAGGAAAGCGGGTCATCTGGGACGACCTATACGGTGATCGCAAGCCGCTTAAAATCAGTGTTCCGACATACCCATTTGCTAAAGAGCGCTACTGGATACCGGCTCCTAAAACAAAAACCAGCACAGTAGATCATACCTTACATCCGCTGGTGCACCGCAATACGTCAGACTTTACTGAGCAGCGCTTTAGCTCTGTTTTTACAGGCAAGGAATTTTTCCTATCTGATCATGTTGTGCAGGGACAAAAAATCTTGCCGGGTGTTGCCTATTTAGAAATGGCAAGGGAAGCAGCCGAAAAAGCTGCGGGAGATCCGGAAGGTGAACAAAGAGTTGTGTCGCTTAAGGACATCGTCTGGATTCGTCCTATCACGATAGGAAGTGAACCAAAAGAAATACATATTGGCCTTTATCCTGAGGATAACGGGGACATTTCCTTTGACATTTACAGCAGCTCTGAAAATAAAGAAGAAACCCCGATGATACACAGTCAAGGTCGTGCAGTCATTTCAGCTGAAGCGGACACTCCTGTTTTAGACCTTGCATCAATACAGACAGAATGCAATCTGGATACAGTGACGTCAGAACAATGCTATACAGCGTTTCGAAAGATTGGGCTTGACTATGGCAAGGGCTATCAAGGGATTGAAAAAGTGCTTGTCGGACAAGATCGATTGCTTGCAAAAATCTCGTTACCCGCTTTTCTAAAAGACGGCAAGCAGCATTTTACGCTCCACCCGAGTTTGATGGATTCCGCCTTCCATGCCACAGTCGGTTTTATCGTTAGCTCAGTCAATGCTGAAGCGCAAATCCATCAGCTGTCTCTCCCGTTTGCATTGCAGCAGCTTGACGTTTTCAGCCCGTGTCCTGAGGAGATTTGGTCTTATATTCGATACAGTTCAGACAGTAAAGCGGAGGACAAAGTCAGGAAGTACGACATTGATTTATGCGATGAGAACGGAAACGTTTGTGTTCGAATGAAGGGGGCTTCGATGCGAGCACTTGAGGGAGAACAGCAGACCAAACCTCAAGCAGCAGCTGATTCTCCGCTGACAGGGCATACAATGATGATCCCTGCCTGGGAACCGGTTTCTCCAAATGGTAAAGACAATGCTTCGTTTGTTGGGATGCAGGCTGTTTTATGCGGCGGTACTGAAGGTGAACGGATGTTAATAAAGCAGCATCATCCTCAGGTTTCATTTGTAGATATCCGGCCTGCAGATGACATTGCTGCAATAGCGGACAAGCTGCAAGCATGCGGAGACATTGACCATGTATTGTGGATTGCCCCGTCACACCCGGAGAATATGGTTAGTGAGGGACAAGGAGAGGCTGTTCTTCAGGCATTTAAGCTTGTGAAGGCATGTCTTCAATTAGGCTATGGTGAGAAAAAGCTAGAATGGTCTTTTGTGACCGTCCAAGCGCAGCCGGTTACTCAACACGAGACAGTACATCCCGCTCATGCAAGCATTCATGGACTCGCCGGCACAATCGCTAAGGAATATCCGCATTGGAACATCCGTCTTCTTGATCTTGAAGAAGGCTGCACATGGCCGGTACATCAAATGTTTACGCTCCCTGCTGACCATCTTGGCCACACTTGGGCTTATCGGAATCAGCAATGGCATCAGCAGCAACTGATCCCATATCGCCATTCACCGTCAAATGACACGCTATATCGAACAGGCGGAGTATATGTGGTCATCGGAGGTGCCGGGTACATCGGGGGGGCATGGAGTGAGTACATGATCCGCCGCTATCAGGCGCAAATCGTTTGGATTGGACGCAGTCAAATCAATGATGCCATTCAGGCGAAAGTAGACCGTCTTTCCGAGCTTGGCCCTGAGCCTTACTATATTTCAGCCGATGCAGCGGACTTGCATTCATTGCAGCAGGCTTATGATCAAGTGAAAAAGCGTCATCCTCACATTCACGGGATCGTCCACTCTGCAATGGTTTTATTTGAGCAAAGCCTGGAAAATATGACACTGGAAGAATTTGAAACCGGACTGGCGGCCAAGGTGGATGCCAGTGTCCGTACGGCTCAAGTGTTCCAACATGAACGTTTGGATTTTGTACTATTCTTCTCTTCGCTTGTAGCTCATATCAAAAACGTAAAGCAAAGCCATTATGCCTCTGGCTGTGCATTTGCAGATGCTTTTGCTCACCAGCTCTCCCAAAGCTGGGCTTGCCCTGTAAAAGTCATGAACTGGGGATATTGGGGGAACAGTGAAGCGGCCGAGGATGAACAATATGTACAGCTCATGAATCAAATTGGCTTAGGTTTAATTGAACCTGCGGAAGGTATGAAGGCGCTGGAAGCACTGCTTTCTGGGCCAGTCAGTCAAACGGCTTTCATTCATACGACAAAACCTGTCGCAGTCGAAGGTGTGAATCAGAATGAATTCATCACCCTTTATCCCGAGCACCCTTCAGCAGACGCTGAAAGCCTGAAGGAGCGCCTGCCGAAAACAGGACAAGTACAAAGAGCTACACATGAAGAGCTGGACGATCTTCTTTACAGGCTGTTATTAGGTCAGCTGCAAACGGCCGGGCTGTTTGATGGTCATAGATTATCAGTTGAGCGCCTTAAACAATACAAGACTCGTGAATTTTATGAAAAATGGCTTCAGCAAAGCAGTGAATTCCTTCTGCAGCATGATTACCTTAAGAAAGATGGAGATTCATTGGTAAGGAAGAATCGAGCAGAGGATATCGCGCTGCTTTGGCAAGAATGGAATGCGAAAAAAGAAAAATGGCTCAAAGACAGCAACACCAAGGCGATGGTTGTTTTAGCAGAGACTATGCTGAAAGGATTACCGGATATTTTGACAGGGGAAGTGCCTGCCACAGATATCATGTTCCCGCATTCCTCAATGGAATTGGTGGAAGGCATTTATAAGCAAAACCAAGTGGCAGACTATTTTAATAAAGTGCTTGCCGATACGTTAATAGCTTACCTGGATGAACGGCTGAAGCATGATCCTGAGGCATCGATTCGCATTATGGAAATAGGCGCAGGCACAGGCGGCACGAGTGCCGGAATCTTTCAAAAACTGAAAGCCTATCAAAATCATATTAAAGAATACTGTTATACAGATCTGTCGAAAGCATTTTTGCTGCATGCAGAAAAGGAATATGGGGCCGTAAATCCGTACCTGACGTATCAGCTTTTTGACGTAGAAAAACCGATTGACCAGCAGGAGATCGAGGCTGGCGGCTATGATGTCGTCATTGCCGCTAATGTCCTTCACGCGACAAAAAATATCCGTCAAACCCTGCGGCATACAAAAGCAGTGATGAAAAACAACGGAATGCTGCTGCTGAATGAAATGGCGGGAAACAGCCTGTTCCCTCACATCACCTTTGGTCTCTTGGAAGGCTGGTGGCTGTATGAAGATCCTGCAGTGCGGATTCCCGGATGTCCAGGCTTATATCCTAACAGCTGGAAATCGGCACTAGAAAGCGAAGGCTTTGAATCTGTCTTCTTCCCGGCCGAAGCGGCCCGTGATCTCAGTCACCAGATCGTCGTAGCCTCAAGCAATGGGCTGGTTCGCCGTATGATGATGAAAAGTGTGGTCTCGCCAGAGAAGGATGTTTCCCCCGCGTCTAATAAAGAGCAAGCCTATACACAAAACATAGATACGCAGAAAGATGGACAATCAAATACTGCTGCTCTCAGAGAAAAAAGCACAGAATATATGAAAAAACTAATTGGAGAAACATTGAAAATTCCTGTAGGCAAGATTGAGTCATCTGAACCGCTTGAAAAGTACGGTATTGATTCTATCGTCGTTGTCCAGTTGACAAATAAATTGCGTAAAGAATTTGACCATGTAAGCAGCACTTTATTTTTCGAGTATCAGACCATTGACGCGTTAGTGGAACACTTAATCAAAACAAAATCAGAAGCGCTCATGAAACTGACTGGTCTTGACCGTCAAGTTCAACAACAGCCACCAGCCGCAAGCAAGAATGAATCTTTACAAAAGTCTGGACAGGCCGCTAAAAGATCGCGGCGCTTTCGCAAGCTCGGCTTCAGCAGGGAGAAAGAAACGCCAACACACGCTCTTGCCAGCCGTGACGTTGCCGTTATCGGCATTTCCGGACGTTATCCTCAGGCTGAAACAGCAGAAGATTTTTGGAACAACCTAAAAGAAGGAAGAAATTGTATTGAGGAAATTCCGAAAGAACGCTGGGATTGGAAAGCCTATTACGATAAAGAAAAAGGAAAAGAAGGGTCGATTTATACGAAATGGGGCGGATTTATCAAGGATATGGACAAGTTTGATCCTTTATTCTTTCAGATTTCTCCGCTCGAAGCAGAAAGAATGGACCCTCAGGAGCGATTATTTCTGCAAACCGCTTATGCAAGTATAGAAGATGCGGGATACACGCCTGACACGCTCTGTACAAGCAGAAAAATCGGCGTCTTTGCCGGAGTGATGAACAAAAATTATCCGACCGGCTACGGCTATTGGTCTATCGCCAACAGAATATCCTATTTGCTGAATTTCCAAGGCCCGAGCCTTGCCGTCGATACTGCCTGCTCATCCTCTCTGACAGCGATTCATTTAGCGCTGGAAAGCATTTATAGCGGATCGAGTGATTGCGCCATTGCCGGCGGTGTTAATTTAGTTGTCGATCCGGTCCATTATCAGAACTTATCTGTCATGAATATGCTCTCTGCAAGTGATACATGTAAATCATTCGGCGATGACGCAGATGGATTTGTCGACGGAGAAGGAGTAGGAGCTATTGTGTTAAAGCCGTTGCAGCAAGCAATAGCAGACGGCGACCATATTTACAGTGTGATAAAGGCCAGTGCGATTAACAGCGGAGGAAAAACGAATGGCTATACCGTTCCTAATCCTCATGCACAGGCACAGGTGATTAAAGAAGCGATTGAGCGCGCCAACATTCCTGCCCGAACCATCAGTTATGTGGAAGCGCACGGAACAGGCACCGCGTTAGGAGATCCGATTGAGATAGCGGGATTAACAAAAGCGTTTGAGGAAGATACGCAAGAGAAACAGTTTTGCGCGATTGGCTCCAGCAAGTCAAATATCGGCCATTGTGAAAGTGCAGCTGGAATCGCAGGGCTGACAAAAATACTTTTTCAGTTTAAATACGGCCAAATTGCGCCATCATTGCATTCTCAGCGATTGAATCCAAACATTGAATTCAACCATACGCCATTTGTCGTTCAGCAGGATCTTGGTGAATGGAAGCGCCCGGTGATTGACGGGCAGGAGGTGCCGAGACGTGCCGGATTGAGCAGTTTTGGCGCCGGAGGGTCCAATGCCCATATGATCCTGGAAGAATATATTCCGAGAACAGAAGCGCAAACTCCTGAAGCTCATCCTCCTGCGCTGATTGTGCTGTCAGCGAAAAACAGGGAACGGCTTCAAGAAAAAGCGGAGCAGCTGCTCACAGCCATTCAGGAAAAAAGGTACAGCGAAACAGATCTGATCCGGATCGCCTATACCTTACAAACGGGCCGTGAAGCAATGGAGGAACGGCTGGGCTTTATAGCAGAATCATTAGAGGATCTTGAAAGAAAACTAAACGATTTTATCGAAAACAAAACAGACAGCCTCTACTTGGATCGCATTGATGATAACAAAAAAGCATTAGCGGTCTTATCAGCTGATGAAGATACGGAAAAAATCATAGAGGCATGGATGAGTAAAGGGAAATACACGAAACTGCTGGATCTTTGGGTGAAAGGCTTGTCTTTTGACTGGGGGAAGCTGTACGAAACCCATAAGCCGATCCGGATCAGTCTTCCGGCATATCCATTTGCAAAAGAACGTTACTGGGCACCAGGCACGGCAAAGGCCCCAGCTCCTATAGAACAGCATCATGAACAGCAAACAGAAGAACATTTCGAGGTGATGACTTTTAAAGAAGTGTGGAAAGAAGAGCCAGTGTCTCTCACATCGAAACGCTTCAAAACGTTTATCTGTTTTCTGACTGATAGAGAAAAGCAAAACGCATTCGCTGCATCTGTGAAAAATGTTGATCAAGACACCAAGGTCATTTTTATTTCGCAGGGTGAGGTGTACGTCAAACAATCTCAAAACAGCTATCAGATTGTACGGCAACAACCCGCCACTTTTGAAAAAGCCTTCCAGAGCATTCAGGACGAACATGGAGAGCCAGATGCAGTCCTTTATATGTGGCCTGCGGAAGACGCGAGCTGTATAAAGGACCATTCCTTGATTGTCTATCTATTACAAGGTATGTCCGCGGCAAAGCTTCATCCTTCACGGCTTCTGCTGGCAGGACGTTTTGAAAATGGTCTTGACCGGAGCTATCTGGAATCATGGATTGGCTTCGAACGTTCACTCGGGCTTGTTCTCCCGCATACAAAAGTGACTGGAATCTTTCAGCCGGCAGGACAAAAATCAATGGATGATTGGGCTCGAAAGATCTGGACGGAATTACAGGCTTCAACTGAACAAACTGTTTTGTATCAGAATGGCAAACGATATGTAAGTCACATTGAACAGACAGCGATACAACCGAACAACAGCAAATTGAAGTCTGGCGGTACTTACCTGATTACAGGCGGTTTAGGAGGGCTCGGTTATTTATTCGCCAAACATTTGGCTAAACACTATGCCGCAAACGTTATTTTAACAGGGCGGTCGCCTTTCAATGAAGAAAAGCAAAAGAAAATAAAAGAAGTAAAGGATCTAGGCGGCGAAGCCATGTATGCAGAAGCAGATGTCTCTGATCCTATCGCGATGGGAGACTGCGTGAAACGAGGGAAAGACCGATTCGGCGCCATAAATGGCGTTATTCATGCAGCCGGAGTCGAGAGCGATTCTGCTATTTTTGACAAAGAGATTGAAAGCTTCCAGCGCATCATTGAACCGAAAATCAACGGTACGATAGCGCTTGATGAATGGCTTAAAAATGAAAATCTTGATTTTATTTGTTATTTTTCTTCATCTTCTGCGATTTTAGGAGATTTTGGCTGTTGTGATTATGCAATAGGGAATCGGTTCCAAATGGCTTATGCACAATACAGAAACGAGCTTCATAGCGGCAAAACGTTTGTCATCAACTGGCCTGTATGGAAAGATGGCGGAATGAAGATCGGTGATGAAGAAACAACCGATATGTATCTGAAATCAAGCGGCCAGCGCTTCTTAGAAGCTGATGAAGGCATCCGTATGTTTGAACACATCCTGTCTCAGCAGGATGCTCAGCATCTCGTGATAGCCGGCCAGCCCAGCCGGGTCAGCCGCTTTTTAGGAATGACTGAACCTATTCAGGAACCGGCCATTCAAGCCCCTGCTGCACAAGAAAAAAGGGGCGAGATCAAAACGCTAAGCATTGAAAAGCGTTTAGAACACGATTTGAAAGAGCATATTCACGCATTGCTTAAAATCTCAAAGGACAAGCTGAATTTGAACAAAAATTGGGCCGACTTCGGATTTGATTCGATCTATTTGGCTAAATTCTCGAATGTATTATCAAAGCATTTCAACATTGAAGTGCCACCGGCTTTATTTTTTGGCTATTCGACTTTACAAGAATTGATCCGCTTCTTCTTAACGGATCACAAAGAGCTGATCGAAGCATTTTACCGGGATGATGCATCTGAGGCACAAAAGCCTTCTGAAGCTGATGCTCCGGTTTCTGTAGAACCAGAAACCAATAAAAAAAGCGTCCGGCAGTCTCACGCTGAGCCAATCGCCATTATCGGCATGAGCGGCAGGTTTCCTCAAGCTGATTCGGTTCATGAGCTATGGGACAATCTGAAAAAGGGGAAAGATTGTATCTCTGAGATTCCGAAAGAACGCTGGGACTGGGGAAGAGCTAACAGAGATCCAGAAAAAGCAGTGCCGAGATGGGGCGCATTTTTGAAGGACATAGACCGGTTTGATCCGCTGTTTTTTCAAATATCGCCTAAAGAAGCTGAAAGCATGGATCCGCGCCAGCGCATTTTTCTTGAGGAAGCATGGCACACATTTGAAGACGCTGGCTATATGGGACATCGGATAAAAGGGAAATCCTGTGGTGTTTATGTAGGTGTGGAAGAAGGAGAATATGCGCATTTAACCGGAGATACGGATTACATTAATGGAACGCAAAACGCCACATTATCTGCGCGAATCGCATACGCGTTAGATTTAAAAGGGCCTAATATGGCGTTGACAGCAGCATGTTCATCTGGACTTGTGGCGATTCATCAGGCGTGTTCAGCCCTGCGTCAAGGAGATTGTGAAATGGCTTTAGCCGGCGGCGTCAGCCTGAATATTTCTCAAATGTCTTTTGAGGCGCTGACAAGAGCCGAAATGCTTTCTCCGAACGGACAATGCAAAGTGTTTGACCAAGATGCCAATGGTCTGGTGCCAGGTGAAGCAGTAGCTGCTGTTCTCCTGAAACCATTATCAAAGGCAATTGAAGATAAAGATCATATTTATGGCTGCATAAAGGCCAGCGGTGTGAATTACGATGGCAAAACCAATGGCATTACTGCACCAAATCCTTTCAGCCAGGCGGAATTGATTGAAAACATTTATGAAAAAAATGAAATCAACCCGCTCGATATTCAATATGTGATGGCACACAGTACCGGCTCAAATCTTGGAGATCCGCTTGAGGTCCAAGCATTAACGAGCGTGTTCAGCAAATATACGAAGCAGAAGCAATTCTGCATGATGAGCTCGATTAAACCTTTAATCGGTCACACATTTGCAGCGTCAGGGGTGGTTGCTTTAATCAGTATGCTGATGGCAATGAAAAACCAGACCATTCCGGCTACTCATCACTGTGAATCGGACAACCCGTATATTCAGTTTAAAGAAAGCCCGTTCGTGCTTTGTAAAGAGAACCGTCCATGGATCAGGGAAAATCAGAAGCCGAGGATGGGAACAATCAGCACGACAGGAATCAGCGGCACCAATGCGCATGCAGTCATTGAAGAATACATCCCGGATGAGCAGACGTTCACACAGCCACATAAAGAGCCGGCTGAATGCCCGCAGGTCATCGTGCTCTCAGCCCAAAATGACGATCGGCTTCAGGATGCTGTCACCCGCATGATTGTGTATCTTGAGCAGAATCATAACCTTTCTTTACCTGATGTTGCATATACACTTCAGGTGGGGAGAAAAGCCATGGAAGCAAGGCTCGCGATCGTTGTAAACAATCAGGAGCAATTGGTGCGAAAATTGAAGGAATATGCGGAAGCGATGAAGAATGGTGGGGTATCAGGCCAACAGGCATTCCTTTATACAGGACATACGGAAGGGATGTTAGAAGAACAAGATGAAGCTTTCCTGCAAGCTTTTGCAAAAGAGACAAATTTGGAAAACATTGCGGAATGTTGGGTGAAAGGATATCAGATCCCTTGGGAACTCCTTCATGAAGGTGATGACGTTCGGATGCTCCCTTTACCTGGCTATCCATTTGCAAGGGAGCGATATTGGGTTTCATCAGGCAATCACCAATCAGAGTCCGTTAAACCGCATACACAAGACATGAAAACAGAGATTGACGAGCCAAATAGGGAGACACACATTCAAAAGATCATTGTTCAATTTTTAGCACGAGAGTTGGGCATATCTGAGGATCGAATCAATTTCAAAAGAAACTTTCTGGATTATGGGATGGATTCAATTCTTGGCCGAAAATTGATGCGTCATATCGAAAAAACCACGCAGATGAAGATGACTGGCCGGGAAATCCTTGAATGTCAGACTGTCCAAGCTCTATCCGCTCATTTGGCCTCGAAAGCAGAAAGACACAATCAAAGCGCGGCAGCACATCAAACAAAGGGCACGTATACAGACGAACAGATCATCGGATTAATGCAAGAGGTGGCGCAAGGAAAATTGGATTTTAAGAGTGTGCAAAACATCATAGAAGGGAGTAAATCGTATGAATCATAAAGAAATTCTCGATGCCTTCAGATCAGGAGAATTAACCATTACTGAGGTAGAAGAACATCTTCAAGGCATGAAGCGGCAGTTCAAAAGCCCGCTATCAGAAGGGCAAAAAGGGCTGTGGATGCTTCAAAAAATGTCTCCTGATATGAATGCATATAATCTTCCTTTATGCTTTCGCATTAGCAAACCAATACATGCAGAGACGTTCAAGAAAGCCCTTCTGTTTGTACAGAAACAATATCCTGTTTTAACTAGTGTGATTCAAGAGGAGAATGGCATTCCATTTCAAACGGTTCAGTCATCTGGGGCTCTTTATTTTGAGGAAGAGGATATATCTTCAATGAAATCAGCAGAAGTATTGCCTTTTCTAAAAGAAAAAGCAAAAGAACCTTTTCGTTTGGAAGCTGGCCCGTTATTCCGCACACATCTTTTTCATCGATCAAAAGAAGAATGCATTGTGCTCATAACGATTCACCATATCATATTTGACGGTGTGTCGATGCTGACATTGATATCTGCGCTTTTCGAGGCGTATCAGCAATTGCTGAATGGAATTGAGCCCGTGCTGCGGCTATTCACAGCTGATTATTACGATTTTGTCGAATGGGAAACCCGGATGCTTAACAGCAAAGAAGGGGAAGAGCATCTCGCTTACTGGAAAGAACAGTTGTCTGGGAATCTGCCAGTTCTTGATCTTCCTGCTGACCGTCCGCGGTCTTCAGCACGAAAATTCAAGGGGCAAGCTTATAAAAGCTTGCTCCCTCATAACCTGAGGAATCAAATCAAATCGTTTGCCCGCACCTATCATGTGAATGAATCGGCTGTGTTTCTCTGCATTTACAAGGTGCTGCTGCATCACTATACAAAACAAAAGGATATTATTGTGGGCGTTCCGACAATGGGACGGCCTGAAGATAGTTTTGAATCTATTATCGGATACTTTATCAATATGATGGCTGTTCGGAGCAAGAATATCGGATCCCAGCCATTTACAGCATTTATCCGGGAGCTTCAGCTGACAATGGCTGACGGTCTGGACCATGCGGCATATCCGTTCCCTGCATTGGTAAGAGAGCTCAATGTAGACCGATCGGCTGCAAATTCCCCGGTTTTTCAAACAGCCTTTCTGTACCAAAACTTCTTTCAGGCAACAGGCTTGCAAAAAGTGCTTGAATCATATCAAACGCTTGGCATTGAATATATGGAGGATATTCGGCAAGAGGGAGAGTTTGAGCTGGCACTCGAAATATACGAGCAAGAAAATGAAACAGTGCTTCATCTTTTATACAACCCTGATCTATATGAATTGTCCTTCATTGAAAGTATGATGGAGAACTATATGAAGCTCGCGCAACATATGATGGAGGACCCGTCTTTGCCGCTTGAAACCTACTCTTTGCAGTTACATCAAGAGCAAAGCAGTTTACTGGAACAATGGAATGCGACAGGCACAAATACGCCAAATGCCAAGTGTATACATGAAATATTCGAGGAAAAAGCGAAACAAACCCCAAATGCGGTTGCTGTGATTTTCGAAGACAGGTCTCTTACATATAAAGAAGTAGATGAAAAAAGCACATCTGTGGCAGTCTACCTTCAACATCAGGGGGTTGGACCTGAACACCCCGTTGCAATTTGTGCAGAGCGTTCGTTTGATATGATTATCGGGATTTTAGGAATACTGAAAGCCGGCGGAGCGTATGTGCCGTTAGATCCAAGCTTCCCGCAAGAACGGTTGGAGTACATGCTCAAAGACAGTCAGGCGTCCATTGTCCTGACCCAATCTAACGTTCATCAAAGGATCAGCGGATTAACTGGCAGCCATATAAAAGCAATCAATATCGATTTGGCTTGCCGAAACGGTTATACAGATCTGCAAAGCAGTGGTTTAAAGCGAGAAGTAAAACCGGAGCATCTCGCTTATATCATTTACACATCGGGAAGCACCGGACAGCCTAAAGGGGTTATGGTAGAACATCGTAGCATAATGAATACCCTGAATTTTCTTGAATCTCACTATCCCGTGACTGCTGAGGATGCATATTTACTGAAGACGAACTATGTTTTCGATGTATCGATCTCGGAATTATTCGGATGGTTTATCGGAAACGGCCGCCTTGTGATTCTTCCGCCAAACGGAGAGAAATCACCGCAGCAATGCATGGATTATATTGAAACATATCAAGTGACCCACATTAATTTTGTGCCGGCTATGCTGCATGTTTTTTTAGAAACGGCGAAAGACAACAAGCAGTTAACTGATAATGGACCGCTCAAGTATATGATGGTTGCAGGTGAAGCTTTTCCTAAAGAATTAGTGAAAAAGGCGGTATCGATCTTTAAAAACTGCCGTGTTGACAATATTTACGGACCTACCGAAGCCTCCATTTACGCTGCGTATTTTGGGTGCAGAAAAGGAGATATCGCAAGTCACCATACACCGATTGGAAAGCCTCTCTCCAACGTGAAAATTTATATTGTGGACCAGCATTTGAAGCCTGCCCCGATCGGACAGCCTGGTGAACTTTGCATCGCAGGAGCCGGTTTGGCAAGAGGCTACTATAATAAGCCAGGGCTTACGGCTGAAAAATTTATTGACAATCCGTTTGAACCAGGGACGAAGCTTTATAAATCGGGTGATTCAGCAAGATGGCTCCCTGACGGCAACATAGAATATTTAGGACGGATTGACAGCCAAGTCAAAATACGCGGTTTTCGCGTAGAGCTGGGTGCAATAGAAACAAAGCTGAGTGAATATCCGGGCATTTTAGATCAGGCGGTAGTGGTAAAGCAGCTGGAAGGCCATCAACAGCTCGCTGCTTATTATACAGAGGAAAGCGGACATTCCCTTGCAGACCCAAAAGATTTACGCCGTCATCTAAAATCCAGTCTGCCTGAATATATGATACCATCACACTTTATCCGCTTAGATGAGCTGCCGTTATCCCCTAGCGGGAAAGTGAACCGTAAAGAACTGGAAAAAAGAGAGATCGTTTTCAATAGAAAGAAACCAAATCACTTGCAGTTAACGAAAATAGAGGATCAGGTGCTTCGTATTTGGGAGGAAACGCTCAAGGTCAGCGGCTTTGGGACGGAAGACGGATTTTTCGATGCGGGCGGCGATTCGCTTCTGGCTGTAGCTGTGGCTGAACGAATCAAAAAAGAACTGGACTGTGAGTTTAGTGTCACTGAGCTGTTCGAGTACTCCACGATCCGTGCGATCAGCCAATACATTTTGGAGATGAAAAACTCAGATCAAGCTGCGACTGAAAATGAAGGCAATCATGATGTCAAAAGAGATGGAAAATACCCGCAGCAGACGATTCCTCCTTATTTTGATGACAGTGTCGCGATTGTGGGGATATCCTGCCAGTTTCCGGGTGCGAAAAATCATCATGATTTTTGGAATCACATCAAAGAAGGCAAAGAAAGCATTCAGTTCTTCTCTGAAGAAGAGCTTCGCGAAAACGGCGTTCCGGAAGAATTGATTCAACATCCTGACTATGTGCCTGTGCAATCGGCGATCGAAGGGAAAGATTTATTCGACCCCGGTTTCTTTCAAATCTCTCCGAAAGATGCTGAGTATATGGACCCTCAGCTCCGCCTCTTATTGCTGCATTCCTGGAAAGCGATTGAGGATGCAGGATATGTGGCAAAGGAGATTCCGGGCACAAGTGTATATATGTCTGCAAGCAGCAATTCATACAGAACGTTATTGCCGAAGGAGGCAACAGAAGGGCATGAATCACCGGATGGCTATGTCTCATGGGTTTTAGCTCAAAGCGGAACCATTCCGACGATGATTTCGCATAAGCTCGGATTAAAGGGGCCAAGCTATTTTGTTCATTCTAACTGCTCTTCATCACTAGTCGGCTTGTATCAGGCATACAAAAGCTTGACATCAGGTGAATCTCAATACGCACTTGTCGGAGGCGCAACATTGCACGCGCAATCAGCGATAGGCTACGTGCACCAAAACGGGTTGAATTTTTCAAGCGACGGACATGTTAAGGCGTTCGATGCTTCAGCAGATGGAATGGCCGGAGGTGAAGGCGTAGCGGTCATCCTGCTGAAAAAAGCTGTGGATGCCGTAAAAGACGGAGACCATATTTATGCCATTATGCGCGGAATAGACATTAATAATGATGGCGCAGATAAGGCCGGCTTCTATGCGCCAAGTGTAAAAGGCCAAACAGAAGTGATACAGCAAGTATTGGATAAAACCAACATTCATCCCGAAACGGTCAGTTATATTGAAGCGCACGGAACGGGAACAAAATTAGGCGATCCTATTGAAATGTCTGCTTTAAATAAAGTGTATAGGCAATACACTGACAAAACACAATTTTGTGGAATTGGTTCGGTGAAAACGAATATCGGCCATTTAGATACAGCTGCTGGGTTAGCCGGATGCATTAAAGTTGCGATGAGTTTATACCATAATGAACTTGCACCGACCATCAACTGCACTGAGCCGAATCCGAATATTAACTTTGAAAGCTCTCCCTTTTATGTTGTCCGGGAACGAAAGCCGTTAGAGAAAAGTGAAGGTGTCCATCGGGCGGCTCTGAGCTCATTCGGTCTTGGCGGCACTAACGCCCATGCTATTTTTGAGCAATATGAAAACCACTCTGATGTGAGGGCCGAGAACGAGGGAAATCTGCCCTGCCTCATTCCTGTATCAGCAAAAAACAGAGAGCGGCTCCAAGCATACGTGAAGGAATTGCTGATCTATATCAGTCATAACGAGCAAGCTCATATCACTTTAAGAGATATTGCATACACCTTCCAGATCGGCCGGGAAGCAATGGACAGCAGGATCATTTTTATGGCGAACGATCTGGAAGAATGGAAACAGCAGCTGGAAGCTTTTGTGGATGGAAAGCCGCTGGAAGAAGGCTGTATCCAAGGAGAAAAAACGAGAATGACCTCCGCTGAACAGTTGCTTGGCAACGCAGAAGCAAAAGAGATGGCTGCATCACGAATGTCAAAAGGAGAATTGAAAAAGCTTGCCGAGATGTGGGCCAAAGGCTTTCATGTTGAATGGCGCAGACTTTATCAAAATACGAAGCCGCGCCGCATCAGTTTGCCGACATACCCTTTTGCTGAAGAACGGTACTGGCCTGAAAGCAGCACCAGCGAACCAAGAACAGTTGAACCATCGCGTTTACATCCCTTGGTGCACCATAATACATCGGTTCTGTCTGAGCAGCGGTTCAGCTCCATCTTCACAGGACAAGAGTATTTTATTTCCGAGCATATCATTAAAGGCATGGCGATTTTGCCGGCGGCGGTCACGCTTGAAATGGCAAGAGCCGCTATAGAACAAGGAATTGGCGGAGTGGAGGATCATGAAACTGGAATCAGGCTGAAAAATGTCGTGTGGATTCGCCCGGTTGTAGCAGGGGATGAGCCTGTTCAAGTAAACATCGGACTTTATGATGAAGACGGCGGACACATTCTTTATCGGATGTATGGTGAGCCGGAATCTGCTGATGCAGAACCAGTTGTATATAACCAAGGTATAGCGGAATTGATTCAGGTAAAGCAAGAAAAATTGCTTGATCTTTCTGAGATCAAAACCCGATGTGATCAAAGCAGAATGGACGCTGCCTCGTTTTATGAAGGAATGATCGGAGCCGATTACGGTCCTGGTTACAAAAGTGTAGAGGCCGTATATAAAGGCGACGGCCAGCTGCTTGCCAAATTATCACTGCCCGAATCTGTGATGCATACGTCAGACGATTATGTTCTTCATCCAAGTGTAATGGACGGGGCGTTACAGGCGGCTGAATATTTGCAAAACGTCATCAGGGCGGAGCTTTCAGACAGTGAAGACTTTAAGGCCGCACTGCCATTTGCCCTGGAGGAGCTTGAGGTCTTTCATCAATGCGTCGCTGACATGTGGGTTTATGTTCAATTCAACTCGAAAAACAAACCGGGAGATTTGATACAGAAAGTCGATATTGATCTATGCGATGAGCATGGCACGATTTGCGTGCGGATGAAAGGATTTTCGACGAGAGTGATGGAGGCAGATATACAAACCGAACCATCAAAAATGAACACTGAAACTTTATTGCTTCAGCCCGTTTGGCAAGAACAAAAGGCAGCTGAAGGCGCGGCAGCAAAAAAATATGCAGAGCATCTCGTGTTCCTCTGTGAATATGACAATGAGACGAGAGAACAGATTGAAGCAGTAATAGAGGATGCCCATGTATACAGCCTGGAAGCAAGGCCTTCTTCAGTGGATGGGCGTTTCCATTCTTATACGGAACAAGTGTTTAAGAAGGTACAAGAGATCATCCGCAAGAAATCGAAAGGCGACATGCTCATTCAGATCGTAACCTCTGCAGAAGGAGAACAGCAGTTGTTTTCAGGATTGACAGGACTGCTGAAAACTGCTGAGCAGGAGAATGCCAAGCTAACCGGCCAAATGATTGAAGTCAGCAGTGAAGAAAGCGGAGAAAGCATTGCTGGCAAACTGAAAGAAAATCAAATGAGCCCCGATTCATATATCAAATATCACAACGGTAAAAGGTACATTGCTGATTGGAGTGATATCAAAACGGAAAACTTTGACATCAGCAAGCCGTGGAAAGACGATGGCGTTTATCTCATTACAGGAGGTGCCGGAGGCTTAGGTCTTATTTTTGTAAAAGAAATCGCGGAACAAACGAAGAATGCGACAGTCATTCTGACGGGCCGCTCACCTCTTAGCGAAAGCAAAAGCAAAAAGCTTAAAGAGCTTCACGGCAAGGGGGCTGAGGTCACCTATCAGCAAACAGATGTTACCGATAAGATTGAAGTCTACCAGCTCATTGACGGAATTCAGAAAACATACGGCCGTCTGGACGGCATTCTTCATAGCGCGGGAATCATCAAAGACAGCTATATGGTCAATAAACCGGCAGAAGACTTGCACGATGTACTGGCGCCTAAAGTAAAAGGGCTTGTTTTCCTAGACGAAGCGAGCAAGGATTTTCCATTGGACTTCTTTATTCTTTTTTCATCTCTTTCAGGAAGTTTAGGAAGCATCGGTCAGTCTGACTATGCGGCAGCCAATGTATTTATGGATATGTATGCAGGATATCGAAATAGGCTTGCCGGTCTCAGCCAACGGCACGGGAAGACGCTTTCTGTAAACTGGCCGTTATGGAGAGAGGGCGGAATGAAGGTCGATCAAGAAACAGAAAAAAGGCTTGTGCAAATGGCCGGGATTGTTCCTATGACAGCAGAAAAAGGAATTCAGGCATTATATCAAGCGTTTCATTCCGAGGCAAACCAAGTAATGGTGATCGAAGGCGATGTGCAGAAAATAAAACAACACATGCTGGCAAAAACCGCCTCAGCGCCTATAAAAAAGAAGGAAACAGAAAGCATGACTGAACAAGTAAAGAACATTGATACAGACAGTTTGCTGGATAAAGTAAAGGCGATGTTAAAGCGGGAGGTCGCCAAGCTGTTAAAGGTCAAGCTTGAAACGATTGATGATCATGCCGAGATGACGGTGTATGGATTTGATTCTATCTCAATGACGGAATTCACGAACCATATCAACCGCGCCTATAAACTAGAGCTGACGCCAACCGTCTTTTTTGACCACCCGACGATTCATGCGTTTGGCAAGCATTTGTCAGAAGAATATCAAGCGGTTTTTGCGAACACATTTGCTGTGCGCACTGCATCGCCCCAGGTTCAGCCTGCTGCCAAACCGGAGCAAGCCTTGCATGTCAAAGCTAAAAGACGCCGAAAGCAGCAGGTCATGCTGCCAACCGCCGCACAGAGTGATGCTGGGCCTGAGCCAATTGCCATTGTGGGCATAAGCGGGATTTTCCCTATGGCGAAAGATGTTGATGCGTACTGGAAGATCTTAAAAGTGGGCAAAGACTGCATGACGGAAATTCCGAAAGACCGCTGGGATTGGCGTGAATATGAAGGTGATCCAACGAAGGAAGTCAATAAAACGAACGTAAAATGGGGCGGTTTTATTGACGGAATTGCAGATTTTGATCCATTATTTTTCGGCATTTCCCCACGTGAAGCTGAACAAATGGAACCTCAGCAGCGCTTACTATTGACTTACGCCTGGAAAGCGATCGAAGATGCAGGATATTCGGCGAAAAGTCTATCTGGCACAAAAACAGGCGTCTTCATCGGAACGGGAAATACTGGATACAGCTCCCTTTTGTCGAAAGCCAACTTGGCAATAGAAGGCTCGGCGGCTGCCAATACGAGCCCGTCAGTCGGTCCGAACCGGGTCAGTTATTTTCTGAATCTGCATGGGCCAAGCGAACCAATTGATACAGCGTGTTCAAGCTCATTGGTGGCTATCCACCACGCGATCTCTTCAATTGAGGAAGGCACTTGTGACATGGCATTAGCCGGCGGCGTGAATACGATTATCCTTCCTGAAGTGTATATCAGCTTTGATAAAGCGGGTGCACTAAGTAAAGAAGGAAAATGCAAGACGTTTTCAAATCAAGCCGATGGTTTCGCTCATGGGGAAGGGGCCGGCATACTGTTTCTGAAAAAATTAAAAGCGGCTGAAGAAGCGGGAGACCACATTTACGGAGTCATAAAAGGCAGCGCAATCAATCACGGCGGCCGTGCACAATCTTTAACAACTCCTAATCCGAAGGCGCAGGCGGATGTCATTCAGTCGGCATACAAAAAAGCGGGAATTGATCCGAAAACCGTGACCTACATTGAAGCGCACGGAACCGGGACGGAGCTTGGTGACCCGGTTGAAATTAACGGATTGAAATCAGCCTTTAAAGCACTGGGTGTGAATGAGGGGGATGCATCAGCCAACCCTTATTGCGGACTGGGGTCTGTGAAGACAAACATTGGCCACTTATCGCTGGCAGCCGGTGCAGCAGGGATCATTAAAATATTATTGCAGCTTAAGCACAGAACCTTAGTGAAAAGTCTTCACTGCGAAACCGTGAACCCGTACATTCAGCTGAAAAACAGTCCGTTCTATATCGTACGGGAAACGGAAGAATGGAAAGCGCTGAAAAATGAACGGGGAGAAGAACTGCCTCGCCGAGCAGGTGTCAGTTCATTTGGAATCGGCGGCGTAAACGCCCACGTGATTATTGAGGAATATATTCCAGAAGCAGCCGATGAGAATATACCGTTCATCACGCCTGAACATCCGGGTATCTTCGTTTTATCAGCCAAAAATGAAATGCGGCTAAAAGAGCAAGCACAGCAGCTGGCAGCTGCGCTTGATAAGGAAACATATAGAGATGTAAATCTGACTCATATTGCCTATACACTGCAGGCCGGACGAGACGCGATGGAAGAACGTCTTGGGATTATTTCCGGTTCCATTGAGGATTTGCAGCAAAAATTAGAAGACTTTGCTGCAGGCAAAAACAATGTGGAGGATGTATTCAGAGGCAGGATTGATAAAGGCACACTGCAAATGCTGACAGAGGACGAAGAGATTCAAGAAGCCGTCGAAAAATGGATGGAACGGGGAAAGTACGCAAAACTGCTTGAATTATGGGTAAAGGGGCTTGATGTAGACTGGACGAAACTGTATGGCGAGAATCTACCAAAGCGCATCAGCTTGCCGACGTATCCTTTCGCAAAAGACCGTTATTGGATCTCTGATCATATTGAAAAAAGCGACAGCCCTAAAGCAAACAAAGCAGCCTCCCGACTTGGCGCAGCCGTGCTGCATCCATTAATGCATCAAAACACATCGAACCTCTCGGAACAAAGGTTTAGCTCCATCTATACGGGAGAAGAGTTTTTCCTTGCCGAACATGTTGTCAAAGGCCAACGGATCTTGCCGGGGGTGGCGCATCTTGAGTTGGCGCGGGCTGCCGTTGAACAGGCGGCAGAGGTACAAGGTGTTCCGTGCACCATGAAGCTAAAGAACGCGGTATGGGTGCGGCCTATTGTTGTGGAGGACCAGCCGCAGCAAGTACACATCAGGCTTTTACCGGAGGAAAATGGTGAGATATCTTATGAAATTTACGGTAATCCAAACACTGCAGGCGAACAGTCAATCGTCTACAGTCAAGGCAGCGCAGTATTGAATCCTGCTGAAAATCTCCCGGTGGTTGATTTGCAATCCTTGCGGGAGCAGTGTCAGGAAAGCCATTTCAGCGTTAACGAAGTATATGACACCTATCAAATGATCGGTTTTGAATATGGTCCTGCTTATCGCGGTGTGGAAAAAATCTATACAGCTGAACATTTTGTTTTGGCAAGATTGTCATTGCATCCGTCTGCTTTAGATACGCTCAGCCAATACAAAATGCACCCGGGGCTGATGGACTCTGCTTTGCAGGCGTCAAGCATTTTGACAGGCGCGGGGGATAACCAGCTGACACTGCCTTTTGCGGTACAAGAGCTTGAAGTCTTCGGAGCTTGCTCGTCAGAAATGTGGGTATACGCAAGATACAGTCAAGACAGCAAGGCAACTGATAAGGTACAAAAGCGGGATATTGATATGTTAGATGAGAATGGCAATGTTTGCGTACGGATAAGGGGGTTGTCTTTCAGAACAGCGGAAGGCGGCTCTGGATCGGCAGAACTTGATCAAACACTGGAAACCCTGATGTTTGAAGAAAAATGGGTTCCTAAGGATGATGAAAAAGAAAGTCCTGAGCCTCATTATGAACGGCACATTGTCATGCTTTGTAATATGAATGGACTCTCAAAAGACAGTCTTGAATCAAGACTGAAAGGCGCCGAATGCATCGTTTTAAAGTCTGACCGCAAAGGACTTGCAGAGAGGTTCCAGGATTATGCCGAACAAGCGCTTGAGACGGTCCAGGGTCTTCTCAAAAGCAGACCTCAGGGCAATGTTCTGATTCAGCTGCTTACCTCTGCACAAAGAAAGCAGTACTCATTCTCAGGGCTATCGGCGCTCCTTAAAACCGCCGGCCTGGAGAATAAAAAACTAATAGGCCAGACGATAGAAATTGATTCAAATGAAAATATTGAAAGTATGATAGAAAAACTGAACGAGAATAAAAGACACGCAGAAGATCAGCACATCAAATATGAAACGGGCAAACGGTATATCAATGAATTACGCGAAATGCAAATGGCTGATCAGGAAATAAGCCTGCCGTGGCGAGATAAGGGTGTATACCTCATTACGGGCGGTGCAGGAGGACTTGGATTTATTTTTGCAAAAGAGGTTGCTCGTCAAACCGAACAGCCTGTGCTCATTCTGACAGGCAGATCTGCGCTGAATGCGGATCGGCAGGCGCAGCTTAACGAGCTTCAGCGCTTGGGGGCTCGCGCAGAATACAGGCGGGTTGATGTGACACAAGCGGAAGCAGCCTCCGCGCTCATCACAAGCATTACGTCTGATTATGGTGACTTGCATGGCGTCATTCACAGCGCAGGGCTGATTAAAGATAATTATCTCATGAACAAAACCAATGAAGAGCTGACACAAGTTCTCGCTCCTAAGGTAAAAGGGCTTGTGAATGTGGATGAGGCAACCGAGCATCTTGCTTTAGATTTCTTTATCCTCTTTTCTTCAATATCAAGTGTCGCCGGCAGTGCGGGGCAGGCAGATTATGCGATGGCTAACGCATTTATGGACAGTTATGCAGCTTATCGAAATGCGCTTGTGACCGCCATGTACAGGCACGGAAAAACATTGTCGATCAATTGGCCGCTCTGGAAGGAAGGCGGCATGCGCGCGAATAAAGAAATTGAAAACATGACTTTGAAAAACACGGGTGTGACTCCAATGCGGACCGAGACCGGCATTCAGGCACTGTATAAAGGTTTGGCATTTGGCAAAGATCAAGTCATCGTCATGGAAGGCATCAAAGACATGATGAGGGAAAAGATGACTCAAAAGCCGTCTTCTGATGATGCTCCAATGAAAACAGCGCAAGCACCGATGCCATCTGAGGAAAAAATGGGCCAAGACAGTTTGTTTGACCACATTCAAGAAACATTAAAGCAAACAATCTCTCAATTGCTCAAAATCAAACCTGAAGAGATTGACCCGGATATGGAGTTTAATCAATATGGATTTGATTCGATTACGTTGACTGAATTCGCAAATACACTGAATGTGCAGCACAAGCTGGATCTGACGCCTACGATCTTCTTTGAGCACGCAACTGTTTATGCATTTGCAGCGTATCTGTCAAAAGAATATCCAAATGCATTTACAGCCCAAACGCCTGCCAAAGCTGAGCAGCCTTTACAGCCTGTCGAACAAAATATAAAAAACACGACATTTTCAACTGAGAACCGCTTTGTAAAACCATCGGTTCCGCCAGTGCAAAAGGCAGCTGATCACGTGCCTGAGCCTGTTGCGATTGTCGGGATGAGCGGGGTGTTCCCGAAGGCAAAGGACATCGACGAATACTGGAAGAATCTGAAATTGGGGGCAGATTGCATTACAGAGGTTCCAAAAGACCGCTGGGATTGGCAGGAGTATTACGGAGACCCTCTAAAAGAAGCGAATAAAACAAACGTCAAATGGGGCGGTTTTATTGATGAAGTGGCTGACTTTGATCCATTATTCTTCGGCATATCTCCGCTGGAGGCTGAGCAGATGGAGCCTCAGCAGCGCCTGTTAATGACCTATGCGTGGAAGGCGATAGAAGAAGCGGGATACTCAGCGAGAAGCCTGTCAGGAACCAAAACGGGCATCTATATCGGGACTGGAAACACGGGGTACAGTTCGCTGCTGTCAAATGTAGATATAGAAGGCTCAGCAGCTGCGAATATGAGTCCTTCCGCCGGGCCGAATAGGGTTAGTTATTTCCTGAACATTCATGGACCGAGCGAACCGATTGACACTGCATGTTCAAGTTCTTTGGTCGCCATTCATCATGCGGTTTGCGCAATTGAAAACGGAAACTGTGAAATGGCGATTGCAGGAGGTGTCAACACAGTCGTAACACCGCAAGGCCATATCGCCTATGATAAGGCCGGGGCGCTGAGCAAAGAAGGAAGATGCAAAACATTTTCTGATAGAGCTGATGGGTTCGCAGTCAGTGAAGGTGCCGGCATTCTCTTCCTGAAAAAACTGACAGCGGCCGAACGAGATGGAGATCATATTTACGGTGTCATCAAAGGAAGTGCGGTAAACCACGGAGGCCGCGCAAACTCTCTGACGACTCCTAATCCGAAGGCTCAGGCGGATGTCGTAAAAACAGCATATGAAAAAGCGGGAATCGATCCAAGAACTGTGACCTATATTGAAGCGCATGGAACTGGAACAGAGCTTGGTGACCCAGTAGAAATCAACGGCCTGAAAGCGGCATTTAAAGAGCTGTATGAAAAAACGGGAGACCCAGCTGTTCATGGTAGCCATTGCGGTCTCGGATCTGCAAAGACAAACATTGGCCACTTATCGCTGGCGGCCGGTGTGGCGGGAGTCATTAAAGTGTTATTGCAGCTAAAGCATAAGACGCTTGTAAAAAGTTTGCATAGTGAAACGATCAATCCGTATATCAGACTGGAAGACAGCCCGTTTTATATTGTGCAGGAACCGAGAGAGTGGAAGACGCTGCAAGATGAATCCGGCCGAGAGCTGCCGCGGCGCGCAGGTGTCAGTTCATTTGGCATTGGAGGCGTCAATGCCCACGTTGTCATTGAGGAATATATTCCAAAAGAAACAACTGATCCTGCACAAGCACCAGCTGTGACAGAACAACACCCGGGTATCTTTATCTTGTCGGCAAAGGATGAAGATCGCCTGAAAGACCAAGCCCGGCAATTAGCAGACTTTATCAGCAAGCAATCTACCACAGCGCATGATCTCACTGATATTGCCTATACACTCCAAGTGGGGCGTGATGCAATGGAGGAGAGATTAGGGATTATCGCTGTTTCGGCAGAGGACTTGCTGGAAAAACTGAACCTCTTTATAGCTGGACATGCAAGTGCGAAGTACATGTCAGGCAGAGCAAACAGAGGGATCGTACAGACATTGAGATCAGATGATGAAATACAGAAAATGCTCAAAAGCAGCTGGGAGCCCGGAATATATGAAAGACTGCTTGAATTATGGATAAAAGGCATGGAAATAGATTGGAGTAAACTGTATGGCGGCAAACAGCCGAAACGCATCAGCCTCCCAACCTATCCATTTGCAAAAGAACGCTACTGGATAACGGACATGAAAGAGGAAGCATTCGCACATCATGCAACAACTATTGTCGAAACAGCAGCTTTACACCCATTAGTACAGTCAAACACATCCGATTTGTCAGAGCAGCGTTTCAGCTCAACCTTTACAGGTGCTGAGTTCTTTTTCACCGATCATAAGGTGAAGGGAAACCCGGTCATGCCGGGTGTCGCATATCTCGAGATGGTTCATGCTGCCGTTACTAGAGCAGTGAGAGGAATCGAAGATACACAATCTGTTATTCACATTAAAAATGTTGTATGGGTACAGCCGATTGTGGCGGACGGCCAGCCAGTTCAAGTCGATATCAGTCTAGGTCCTCAGCAGGACGGTGAGATTGCCTTTACCATCTTTACAGAGGATGCGCGCGATGGGCGAAAGATACACTGTCAAGGCAGTGCATCAATCAGCGAAGCAGGAGACATTCAAGTTCAGGATATCAGCGTGCTTCAAGACCAATGCAACCTAAGCACACTTTCACACGAACAATGCTATGAATTATTTAAGGCGATCGGTATAGATTACGGACCAGGTTTCCAAGGAATAAATCGGCTTTATATCGGCCGCAATCAGGCCTTGGCAGAACTTTCACTGCCTCCTGGTGTATCCCACACGCTGGACGAATTCGTTCTCCATCCAAGTATGGCAGACTCTGCGTTACAAGCGTCGATCGGGCTGAAGCTGAATTCAGGTGACGAGCAGCTTTCCCTGCCTTTTGCGCTGCAAGAGCTTGAAATATGTAGTCCGTGTACAGACAAAATGTGGGTGTCTATCACATCTCGTCCAAATGAGGACAGAATACAGAGACTGGATATTGATCTGTGTGATGATCAAGGTCGAGTGTGTGTACGAATCAAGGGTATTTCCTCAAGGGTGCTGGAAGAAGACATACAGCCGCAAGATGAGCCGACATCACCAGATATCAAGGCATCTCTTGATGGATCGCTTCTTATGGCGCCGGTATGGGATCAAGTGAAACAGGAGAAGAACATCATTCCTCCTGCAGATGAGCGTATTGTCATCCTCGGAGGGGATGACAACAGCAGAAAAGCTGTTCAAAGACAGTTCCCGTTTGCCAAAGAGCTGCACATTGAACCGAACGCATCGAATTATGAGATTGCAAACCAGCTTGAAGCACTCGGATCGTTTGACCATATTGTGCGGCTGTCTCCTTCTCGTGTGACAGAAGGGGAAGTCGGCGATGACATGATTGAAGCCCAAGATCAAGGCGTGATTCAAATGTTCAGGCTCATTAAGGCAATGCTCTCTTTAGGCTATGGTGAAAAAGCCATAAGCTGGACGGTCGTGACGGCGAACACGCAATGTGTTGATCAGGATGATGTTGTCGACCCGTCTGATGCCGCTGTGCACGGCCTGATCGGTTCGATGGCAAAAGAATATCCAAATTGGCAGACAAAGCTAATCGATGTCAAGAACCATGAGGACTTGCCGGTGTCTGAGATCTTTTCCCTGCCTGCTGATCAAGAAGGGAATACTTGGGCCTATCGAAATCAGCTCTGGCATAAACTGCGCTTGATTCCAGTACACAACAATCAACCGGTGCACACGAAGTATAAACACGGAGGCGTTTATGTCGTGATAGGCGGCGCAGGCGGAATAGGCGAAGCCTGGAGCGAATATATGATCAGAACATACCAGGCGCAGATCGTTTGGATTGGCAGAAGAAAAATGGATGCAGCTATTCAAAGTAAGCTGGACAGACTTGGGCGTCTGGGGCCTGCCCCGTTTTACATTCAAGCTGATGCGGCGAACCGGGAGGAATTAGAGCGCGCTTATGAAACAACGAAACAAATGCATCTAGAAATCAACGGCATTATTCATTCGGCCATTGTCTTGCAAGACCGAAGCTTGATGAATATGAATGAGGAATGTTTCAGGAACGTTCTTTCTGCAAAAGTTGATGTCAGTGTGCGAATGGCTCAAGTTTTCCGGCATGAACCACTCGACTTTGTTTTATTTTTCTCTTCCGTACAATCGTTTGCGAGAGCTTCCGGACAAAGCAATTACGCTGCCGGCTGCAGCTTTAAGGATGCTTTTGCACAACGGCTTTCTCAAGTATGGCCTTGTACAGTAGCCGTGATGAATTGGAGTTATTGGGGAAGCGTCGGTGTGGTTTCCTCACCGGATTATCAGAAGAGAATGGCTCAGGCAGGCATTGGCTCTATTGAAGCCCCTGAAGCGATGGAAGCATTAGAATTGCTGCTCGGGGGACCGCTGAAGCAGCTAGTGATGATGAAAATGGCAAACGAAACGAATGATGAAGCGGAACAGACAGAAGAAACTATTGAAGTTTACCCGGAAACTCACGGCTCCGCCATTCAAAAGCTGCGAAGCTATCACCCGGGTGACAGCACAAAGATTCAACAACTGTTATAGGAGGGGAAGCGCCAATGCTGAACACAGAAGACATTCTCTGTAAAATGCTTTTCGCACAATTACAGTCCATAGGGTTTTTCACAGAAAGTAAATCCCAGCCGGTATTGGAGAATTTCTATGGCAGATGGTTTGAAGAAAGCCAATCGATTTTAGAACGGCATCAATTTCTCAAGCGAACGGAGAACGGACATGTTCCAACACGCTCTATAGGCACCATGAGTGAGCTGTGGAAAGAATGGAATGAACAAAAATCTGACCTGCTTCAAGACAATAATATGAAAGCCATGGTGACATTGGTGGAGACAGCACTGAAAGCCTTGCCGGATATTCTGACCGGCAAGGCGTCTGCCACCGATATCCTGTTTCCGAATTCATCTATGGATTTAGTAGAAGGGGTCTATAAAAACAACCAAGTTGCTGACTATTTTAATGATGTGCTGGCGGACACGTTAGCGGCCTACCTGCAAGAACGTCTGAAGCAAGAGCCTGAGGCGAAGATTCGAATATTAGAAATCGGAGCCGGAACCGGCGGTACAAGCGCGGCTGTTTTTCAAAAATTGAAAGCATGGCAGACACATATAAAAGAATATTGCTATACAGATCTGTCTAAAGCATTTTTAATACATGCAGAAAATAAGTACGGTCCGGACAATCCGTATTTGACATATAAACGATTTAATGTGGAGGAACCGGCATCTGAACAGCATATTGATCCGGGGAGCTATGACGTGGTCATTGCAGCGAATGTGCTGCATGCGACGAAAAATATCCGGCAGACATTGCGAAATGCAAAAGCAGTTTTGAAAAAGAACGGGCTGCTCCTATTAAATGAAATAAGTGATCATAATATATATTCGCATTTGACGTTCGGCCTTTTAGAGGGCTGGTGGCTGTATGAGGATCCTGACCTCCGTATACCGGGCTGCCCGGGTCTGTATCCGGACACTTGGAAGATGGTGCTTGAGAGTGAGGGATATCGCTATGTATCCTTTATGGCTGAACAATCACATCAGCTCGGCCAGCAGATCATTGCTGCTGAAAGTAACGGAGTCGTCCGTCAAAAGAAGAAAACTGAGACAGAAGAAGATACAGGCCATTTACAAATAGATGCTGAAAAAGATCATTCAAAAGAAAATGCTTCTCTCATTGAACAAACGGCACAATTTGTGAAGCATACGCTGGCAAAATCAATAAAACTATCACCAGAGCGTATTCACGAAGATACGACATTCGAAAAGTATGGAATCGATTCGATTTTGCAGGTCAATTTCATTCGTGAATTAGAAAAAGTGACGGGGGATCTTCCAAAAACCATTTTATTTGAACATAACAACACGAAAGAACTCGTCGATTATTTAGTTAAGGAACACGAAAGCAAGCTCCGGACAACATTGTTAAAAGAAACGAAACAGCCTGCAAAAAATGAAGCGCCTCTTCAAACAGAGCGTACAGCTCCTAATAAGCCGTTTACTTTTAACACGCGCCGCTTTGCCGAAGAGCAGCAGGTCAAAGAAACTCAGCAAGCATCAAATAACGAGTTGAAAAAGGAAAAGACAAGCCATTTCCAAGTGGTGCAGACGAATGATCCTAGTATAGAAGATATCGCAATTATCGGGGTCAGCGGACGCTATCCGATGTCTGATAGCTTAGAAGAGCTATGGGCGCATTTAATCGCTGGAGACAATTGTATTACAGAGGCTCCGGAATCCAGATGGTGCACATCGTTATTGAAAACATTATCAAAAGATTCAATACAGCCGGCAGATAAGAAGCGTTATGGCGGTTTTTTACAAGACATAGAATCGTTTGACCATCAGCTTTTTGAGGTGGAGCAAAGCCGAGTAATGGAAATGACGCCGGAACTCCGCTTATTTTTAGAAACCGTCTGGGAAACATTTGAGGATGGCGGCTATACCCGAACCAGGCTGGATGAACTGCGGGATGGAGACACCGGAGTGGGCGTCTTTATTGGGAATATGTATAACCAGTATTTTTGGAATATACCATCATTAGAGCAGGCAGTCCTCAGCTCAAATGGGGGAGACTGGCATATCGCAAACCGCGTTTCCCATTTTTTCAACCTGACCGGGCCGAGTATTGCTGTGAGCTCAGCATGCTCCAGTTCATTAAACGCCATTCATCTTGCCTGTGAAAGCCTGAAATTGAAAAGCTGCTCTATGGCAATTGCAGGAGGGGTCAATTTAACACTCGATCTCTCAAAGTATGATTCTTTGGAGCGAGCCAATCTGCTGGAAAGCGGAAATCAAAGCAAAAGTTTTGGCACAGGAACCGGGCTTATTCCCGGGGAAGGTGTTGGAGCTGTCCTGTTAAAACCGCTTTCGAAGGCAATTGAGGATCAGGATCATATTTATGCTGTGATCAAAAGCAGCTTTGCCAACCATAGCGGCGGAAGACAGATGTATACAGCTCCAGACCCGAAGCAGCAAGCAAAATTAATTGCCAAGTCGATTCAGCAGTCGGGCATTGATCCGGAGACTATCGGCTATATTGAATCAGCGGCAAATGGTTCAGCGCTGGGTGATCCTATTGAAGTGATTGCGCTGACAAATGCGTTTCAGCAATACACAAATAAGAAACAGTTTTGTGCGATTGGCTCTGTCAAATCCAACCTGGGGCATTTGGAGGCGGCTTCCGGCATCTCTCAGCTGACAAAAGTGCTGCTGCAGATGAAGAAGGGCACGCTGGTGCCGACAATCAACGCAACACCTGTCAATCCAAATATTCAACTGGAAAACACGGCTTTTTATCTTCAGGAACAAACGGAGCCATGGCATCGCTTGAATGATCCTGAAACCGGAAAGCAATTGCCTCGCAGAAGCATGATCAATTCCTTCGGAGCGGGGGGGGCCTATGCCAATCTCATTATAGAAGAATATATGGGGAGGGCCCCTGAGAAACACATCGCTTCCCGCCAGCAGGAATTTACAGCCGTTTTTTCAGCAAAAACAAAATGGAGCCTGCTCAGCTATCTTGAACACATGCAATTGTTTTTAGAGAAGGAAGATGCTCTGGATATTGAACCAATTGTACAGGCTTTACACAGGAGAAACCACGATTTAGAGCATAGGGCTGCATTTACAGTAACATCGACTCAGGAACTGATTGAAAAACTAAAGGTGTTCCAAACATCAAAAGAAAGTTCACTCCAGCAAGGTATTTATACATCATTCGATTTACAGCCATGCGCGGAATCAGCCCATAAGGAAAGAAAAACAAGTGCAGCAGAGCAATGGGCAGCAGGGGCATCCATTGATTTTAAAGAAGCTGCTCAAGGGAACCGATCCGGCTGGGTTCATCTGCCTCACTATGCATTTGATCATCATACAGCATTTCATTTCGATGTTCCTGCAGGTGATGGAAAAACATCGGCTGTGGAAAGCAATATCAATCATCCGGTCAAAGATCAATTCACATATGATGAGCCTTATGTGCAAGGCCACGTCTTCAACAATGAACGGGTGCTTGTCGGTGCAACATACAGCAGTCTGGCCATTGATGCATTTTTTAATTTGTTTCCTGAGGAAAACAGCGGCCGTATCAGCAAATTAAGCTATATCAATCCAATTGTCATCAAACAAGGCGAGACCATTGAACTGCAGGCAAAGCCGTTTCAAAAGGATCATGTCATAGAATTACAAATCATGTATCGCGAGATGGCCTCTGATATATGGAAGCCCGCCGCAATCGGACAATGCGGAAGAAGTTCTTTTGATCCAAAAAAAGTCAATATCGAGAGCTTAAAGCATTCATTAACCGAGCTTCATCACATCGATCAGATGTATAAAACCGGAAACGGGCCTGAGTGGGGAGAGCTATTTAAGACGATTACTCATCTTTACAGAGACAATAAGTCGATACTGGCAAAAATTCGCCTGCCTCAAAGCGGTCTGGCAAACGGGCATCATTACACTGTAAGCCCATTGATGACAAACAGCGCCTACTTGGCTATCCTCAGTTTCTTAGAGCAATTTGACGTTGAGGGCAGTTTCCTGCCATTTGGAATCAATGATATTCAATTTACAAATCATACGATACAAGAGGATTGCTGGCTTCTGGTTACATTGGTTAAGAATACAGGTGACATGTTTCTGTTCGATGTAGATGTGATCAATGAATCGTCAGAAACGGTGCTGCACTATTCGGGGTACTCGTTAAAACAACTGCGTGTTTCAAATCAATTCAGCAATGAAAATCAGAACCGCGGTTTAAAAGATCGTATCAGAAGCTATGTAACAGATAAACTGGCAGTAAACATGGCCGACCCGTCAAAACTGTCTCTTTCAAAAGCTCATATTATGGATTTAGGGATCGATTCTTCTCAATTGGTTGCATTAACAAGGGAGATGGAATCAGAGACAAAGCTCGAATTAAATCCGACGTTGTTTTTTGAATATCCGACTGTTCAAGAGCTGATCGATTTTTTTGCGGACAAACATGAAGCATCATTTGTGCGGCTTTTTGGCGAAACTAATCAGCAGCAGGAACGCTCTGCTCAAATCGAAAACCAAATGAAACAAATACCGGCTTATGAGATGAAGACGGATAAATCAACCGAACTTATGGCCGACGGTATGGCGATTATTGGCATGTCGGGACAGTTTCCGAAAGCAAACAGTGTAACGGAATTTTGGGATAATATCATTCACGGAAGGAACTGTATCTCTGAAGTGCCAAAAGAACGCTGGGACTGGCGTAAATTTGCCTCAGCTGATAAAGAGGGACCATCAAGTCTTCAATGGGGCGGATTTATTGAAGGAATAGGTGAGTTTGATCCGCTGTTTTTTGGCATATCACCTAAAGAAGCGGCACATATGGATCCGCAGGAGTTTCTGCTCTTGATACATGCATGGAAGGCGATGGAAGACGCAGGCTTAACAGGACAGGCCTTATCCGGCCGTCCGACAGGAGTGTTCGTCGCAGCCGGCAATACGGATACAGCTGTGATTCCTTCCTTAATTCCAAACCGTATCTCCTATGCACTGGATGTAAAAGGGCCAAGCGAATATTACGAAGCTGCCTGCTCATCAGCTCTTGTGGCTTTGCACAGAGCCATACAATCCATCCGAAACGGCGAATGTGAGCAAGCCATTGTCGGGGCTGTGAATTTGCTGCTTTCACCAAAAGGCTTCATTGGATTCGACTCAATGGGATATTTGAGTGCGGAAGGACAGGCCAAATCCTTTCAAGCAGATGCGAATGGCTTTGTCAGAAGCGAAGGAGCAGGGGTTCTCATCATTAAACCTTTGCAAAAAGCCATAGATGATTCTGATCATATTTATTCGGTTATTAAAGGTACAGGTGTATCGCATGGCGGCAGGGGAATGTCACTTCACGCGCCAAATCCGGTTGGTATGAAGGATGCAATGTTTAAGGCTTATCAAGGAGCGCAAATCGATCCCAAAACGGTAACATATATAGAAGCGCATGGGATCGCTTCTCCATTGGCAGATGCGATAGAAATGGGTGCGTTAACTTCAGGATTAAGCCAGCTTGAATTGGAACTTCCACAAGAAGTACAGGAGGAAGCGCCATGTTATATCAGCAGCTTAAAGCCAAGCATCGGACACGGTGAACTGGTCTCCGGCATGGCTGCTCTCATGAAAATCAGCATGGCGATGAAGCATCAAACAATACCAGGCATATCCGGATTCTCTTCTTTGAATGATCAGGTGTCAATGAAGGGCACCCGTTTCCGAATGACTGCAGAGAACCAGCAGTGGGAGGATATAAAGGACGGCGCTGGCAGTAAAATCCCGCGCAGAGCGAGTATCAACAGCTATAGCTTTGGAGGCGTAAATGCGCACGTCATTTTAGAAGAATATATTCCTTCACCAACAGCACCGGCTAATATGAATGAGAATGAAGCATACATGATCGTCCTTTCTGCAAAGAGCCAGGACAGGCTAAAAGCCGTTGTTCAACAGCAGTTAGATTATGTGAACAAACAACAAGAACTGTCATTCCAACATTATGCTTATACACTTCAAACCGGGCGAGAGGAGATGGGTGAACGGCTGGCGCTGGTCGTCCGCAGTAAAAAAGAACTCGTAATCGGCTTGCGAGACTGGTTAACAGCTGCGGAAAAAGGCGAAAAGCCGAAAAGGTCTGTACCCGTGTTTAGCGGAAATGCAGAAGAGTGTTCATCAGATATCGAAACCTTGCTTGATGGTCCATTAAGAGAAATGGTGATAGAGACTCTGTTGTCTGAAAACAACCTTGAAAAGATTGCATTTTGCTGGACAAAAGGGGTGCAAATCCCGTGGGAGCAGCTTTATCAAGGAAAAGGTGCACGAAGAATACCGTTGCCGACCTATCCATTTGAAAAGAGAAGCTGCTGGAATGGCTTTCAAGCAATTGAGAATACGCCCTCTGTATCACACGATGAGCATATCAACAGCAGCGATCATCACATGTTAGCTGATGTATTAGGGATGGCTCCAGAAGAACTGCATCCTCATAAGCCATTGCAGCATTACGGATTTGATTCGATTTCTTGCATACAGTTATTACAGCAATTGCAATCAGAAGTTGATCCTTTCATCACCTTGCCGGAGCTGCAAGCATGCCAAACCGTGCAGGATATGACGGATTTGATCGCAAAGAAACAGGAGGATTCATCCATACAAAACGAGCACACTCCTACATTTCCGGAATTGATACCGTTAAATGACGGCAAGCGGGGGCGCCCTGTATTTTGGTTTCATGGAGGAGTAGGAGGCGTTGAAATCTATCAGCAATTTGCACAAAAAAGCCAGCGACCTTTTTATGGCATTCAAGCAAGGGGATTTATGACTCAACATGCTCCTTTGCACGGAATTGAACAAATGGCTTCCTATTATATAGAGATCATTCGAGCCATACAGCCGGAAGGCCCTTATGATGTAGGCGGGTATTCCTTAGGCGGAATGATTGCATATGAAGTCACACGCCAGCTCCAAAGCCAAGGCCTTGCTGTCAAAAGCATGGTGATGATTGACTCTCCATACAGTTCTGACACGAAAGAGCATGAGGCTTCTGTGAAAACGTCAATGCTGCAAACAATCAATACAATGCTGGCATCGATTGCGAAGCCGGATAAGCTTACTGACGTTCTCATCAGCCGTGAAGAGGTAGAATCAAGCACAGAGGATGAAGAATTCCTGTCTGAGCTGATCGATTTGGCAAAGAAACGGGGATTAAACAAACCGGAGAAGCAAATACGTGCGCAGACTCAGCAAATGATGAAAACACAGCGTGCCTATGATTTTGAAGCGTACACTGTACAGCCTCTGCCTGATCCTGGGGCGGTAAAATGTTATTACTTCCGCAACAAAAGCAGGTCTTTCTTTGGTGATTTAGACATTTATTTCACTTTATCAAATGAAAAAGCACCGTTCGATCAAGCTGCCTACTGGGAGGAATGGGAGCGTCAAATTCCCCAGTTCAATCTGATAGATGTCGATTCAAGCAACCACTTCATGATATTAACGGAACCAAAAGCGTCCAGAGCCATGTTAGAATTTTGCGAAAAGCTCTATTCAAACAAGGGAGTAGTGAACGCGAATTTTCTTAAGGCTTTCCGGAAAAAACATGAAGCAAGAGAAGAAAAGGAAGATGAATTGGTGAAGCGCTGAGAAACACAAAAGCCCCCTTTTGAAGGGGGCTTTTTGAATATGTTATTTTGAAAGTGAGACAGGGAGACTTTCTAACCCTCTTAAAAAGACATTTTTTCTCCATTGGATTTCATCAGGCGCTGCCGCGAGCTCAATATCTGGAAATCTCTTTAGAAGTGCGTTGAATGCAACGTGGCCTTCCAGCCTGGCAAGCGGCGCTCCTAAGCAGAAATGAATGCCAAAGCCGAAAGAAATATGTCTGTTCGGCGACCGATTGATATTTAAAATTTCAGGGTTCTCAAAAAAGTTTGGATCGCGATTGGCAGATCCAATGCCTATAAAGATCATGTCTCCTTTTTTGATTAAATGCCCCTTGTATGTAAAGTCCTCGATGGCCCACCGATTTGCCATCATCACGACAGGCGAGGTGTAGCGCAGCAATTCTTCAACCGCAGTAGCAATCATTTCAGGATGCTGCTTCAGCTTCTCACATTCCTCTTTGTGCTGAAGCAATGCAAGGGTGCCTGATCCGAGTAAGTTAACGGTCGTTTCAAGACCCGCTACGACCAGCAAGAACAGCATCGAATAAAGTTCTTTTTCGCTTAACTTGCTGCCGTTTTCTTCAGCATGCACAAGTTTACTGATTAAATCGTCTTTTGGCTGTATCCTTCTGTCATGGATCAGCTTGGCGATATAGTCTTTGAATTCACGAAGGGCTTGATTTGTCAGCTCTCTATTGCCTTCAGAGGTATCAACCATCGCATTGGTCCAGATTTGAAACTGTGCCCGATCCTCTTTAGGAATTCCCATCAATTCAGATATAACAATAAAAGGCAAAGGGGATGCGAAGGATTTCATGATATCCGTTTTGTTTTTATTTTCCATTTCATCTAAAAGCTGTTCAGAAATTTGTTCGATGCTGCCACGCAGATTTTCAATGGTGCGTGGAGTAAATGCTTGATGAACAAGTGATTTCAAGCGGGTATGGTCAGGTGTGTCTTTTGCCAGCATATGATCGGATACGAAATCGATATCCTCGCTGACGTTGAGCATTTTGATTTGTTCTTGGCTCATCACGTTTTTAACATCTCTTGTAATTCGATTATCTTTTAGAAAGGCCATACAATCATCGTAACGGGTGATTAACCAAGCCGGATATGTGCCGCCGAACCGTTTTAATTCAAATCGGTGAATGGGATCTTCCTCTCTAAATCGGCCCAAAACTGAAAAAGGATCGTGATGAAATTCTTTTCCGTGCGGATGAAACATCAATTTTTCCATGTGCATTCTCCTCGCCTAATAGGGTAAATAGATGATTTCATTCTGTTAAACAAGTTGTAGTAAAAAACGGAATTGTTTGAAACTTAATCCTGTCTCTAAAACTATATATCTATTTTAGGCGGCATTCAATAGGGTGAAGAACGAAAAAAATGAAAAAGTGAGTCCATGTAAAGCAGCGCCTTTGAATGAAAGCTCAAAGGCGCTAAGCTATATTATTTTGCTTCGAGTGACTGTCAGCTGTGCTGAACATCAATTGTGTATACTGCACGATCTGTTACAACCTTCAATCCTTCGTTTTCTTGGTGAATATGAATATCACCTAATAAAGGAATCTCATAGGCATTTTGCGGAAGCGGTACGTCCCCATCCTCAGTATAAGTTGTTCCTTCGCCTTCTAAAACAAGTTCTTCTTTTGCAACATAGTCATCAGGATGATTCGTGCTTCTTATACCCACTTTTTGAAGGTGGAGAACAATCTGATCCAAATCTGAAACCTCTTCATCATGGGTCAATTCGCCTTTTCTAATATCAAGCGTCTGGCCGACTTTGGATTCCAGCCATTGAGATAGCTGTGTATTCGTGTATGCCATCAATATTCCTCCTTTTGATCTACACGATACTATTCCCAATTACTGCATCTTTTACACGCATAAGAACCGCCTCACCCCTTATGTATGAAACAATTCGCTGTTCAGAGCCTTGATATAACGTACGGCAGAACGCTGGACGGCTTCGCCGGCATTTTCTCTGACAACTTTAGAAAAAGCGTTGTAAAGCCGGTTGAATTGAAGCGGTTTCATTTTGGCCGCTATTTCTTCAACTTTGGAGGCGGGAAGGGGAATGAGATTTGGATAGCTGTACATAAAGCTGACCCAGTTCCGATCCGCCGCAACCGTAATGATATCCCCGGTCAATAGACAGCCTTTCCCTTCATTGCCTTTGCTCCAATGGAGAACAGCACCGCCTTTAAAATGTCCGCCCAGGCGGTAGAGGTCCAGTCCCGGCTTCATCTTGAGAGTTTCACCTGACCAGAAATGAATGTGATTGCTCGGCCTTGCCACCCATTCATTGTCATCCTCATGGATATAGATCGGGGCCTGAAACGCTTCAGCCCACTCAACCTGAGCAGAGTAATAATGCGGATGAGACAAAGCGATGGCTTTGATACCTCCTAATTCGTTAATTTGGTTAATTGTCTTTTGGTCAAGATATGAAATGCAATCCCACAGCACATTGAAGCCCTTATGCTGGATAAGAAATGCTGTCTGTCCGATCGCAAACTCTGGTTCAGTTTTGATGCTGTAGAGATGTTTTTCTTCCTTTTTGAGGATGTTTTGAAGGTTTCCTTTTTCACGCATGTCTTCAAGGGTTGTCCAAGATTGTCCATCAGGATGAATATACTGCCTTTCTTCATCGCAAATCAGACATGAGTTAGGCGGATTTACAGTCTGCGCATGTTGTACACCGCATGTGTTGCAGATATAATATGGCATTTCCCCACTTCCTTCATCCATTTTCTATTATTTTATCCCATTATTATGAAAATTCAAAACATAAAACCGGCAACTCTGCTGAGAGAGATTTGCCGGCTTTATGATGCTGTCTATTGGCCGGGAACGGAATTTTCTGCGTTTACAGCGCCCGCTCCGTAAACATTCGGATCTTCACCTTTCCATTTGTCCGTGCCGTTTTTCAACAGCTCTTTCACTTCATCCGGTGTAAGGTCAGGATTTTGCTGAAGGATTAAAGCTGCAATTCCTGCACAGATGGGCGTTGCCATCGATGTTCCTGACATTGAAAAATACTGAGATCCTACACGGCTTGACTTTTGAAGCTTATCGATATAAGAATTCGGAGAGCGAAGGGAAATAATATTAACACCGGGCGCTAATATATCAGGCTTTTCTTTCCCGTATACTGTCGGCCCGCGGCTTGAGAAGGAAGCGACTGTATCATCATCGCTGCTTGCGGTATTGTTATCGTCAAGCGCACCTACTGTAATCACCTTTTCGCTCACGCCCGGACTTGCAATCGTTTGTGGATCAGGCCCTGAGTTTCCGGCAGCGACACAGACGACAATCCCCGCGTTCCACGCTTCTTCAACCGCTCTGACTAACGGGTCTTCCAGTTCATTATCATATCGAAGCGCATCGCCCCCGAGCGACATACTGATAATATCAATCGGTTCATTCGGGTTGTCCTCATTGTATTGAATACACCACTCTACACCTTCAATAATATCCGCTAACGTTCCTGAACCTTGCTTGTTTAACACCTTCACACCGATTAGGTTGGCTTCCGGTGCAGGTCCGCGGTATTGGCCGGAAGAGGACGCGCCGCTGCTTGCAACATCACCTGCACAGTGTGTGCCGTGACCATTATCATCATAAGGCTCGGTTTTTTGATTGATCATGTCCGCGAATCCGACAATCCTGCCTTCTAAATCAGGGTGCGGGTAGATTCCTGTATCGACAACAGCGACGGTAACGCCTTTTCCTGTCAGGGTTTGCCCGTTTCTAACGACTTCCTTCGCGTGGCTTGCTTCGGTTGCCGTGTCCAGAAGCGCTTTGACTTCTCGGTTTAAATACACTTTGCGGATATCGCCGCATTCAGAAAGAAGAGAATGTAACGCTGAAGGGGTAACCTCCGCGCTGCAGCAATTGATTTTGTTGAAGCGGCTTTTTAGCTTGCTGCGTTTTTCTTTTTGCAGCACCTGTCCAGCCGTTTGGAAGCCAGCCTCATGACAGCCTTCCTCAAATTCAATAATGACTGACATTTTTTTTCTGTTTTTCAATTTGGTTTCGAAAAATTGATGCAAGAAGCAAGGAGTCCATTTGAAGGGCTTGTAAAGCTGCAAGACGCTTTCCCGTAACGGCCAATCTAGCTTATGAGCATTTGCTCTCACCATTTGTACCATAGAGTACCCAAACATGTATTTTCCTCCTATTATAAGGTTCTCTGTATACTCTATGAACAGATGATAGGTTTGGTAAGTTTGTTTGTCCTTTATAAGAGGCAGACATGAGTTGGTTTTTATGAACCTTTCGAATCAGATACGAAAGATTCATAAGTCGTGGCAATCATTGGACATTGAAAAAGAACGTTTGTTCGTACTATAATGTTGTCATATTAAACAGGCAGGAAGGGTGCAGCTTGATGAATTTCTTCTTACATCGGTCTTTGGAAAGCCAAATGCCAATCAGCATTATATATATGAAGAAAGACGGAACGATAAGCAAAAGAACGATTATTGTAAGACAGAAAAGCAAAACGCAAATCAAAGCTTTTTGTTTTTCGAAACAACAGATCAGAACGTTTTTGTTAGACTCTATTCTCTCCTGTGACTTTGTGAGAACAAATAAGCAAAATTTCTATTTTGCAGGACGATAACAGGCTGTCCGTTTCTGTATACCGGGCAGCCCGTTAATTGGAAAAACCCTCCTTAAACCTCTATACATTTAATTACCAAGTGAGGTTGTTCCTACCTTTTTTGCCTTTCCTCTCAATCTTTTTTCACTCATATTTGAAATGAACCGCTATTAACTGTGACAATCAATTGATTTTTTGAAACCGGGAACTTTTTCACTGATGATATAGTGTATACAATGGTAAGATAAAACCTATTGGCTAAACCTCATATAATGAACCGTGCCATTCTTATGAAAGGAGTTAAACATGAGAAGATTTATACTAAATGTCATATTAGTCTTAGCCATTGTCTTATTCCTAAGATATGTTCATTACTCATTAGAACCTGAACCATCTGATCAGCCAGATACATATTCAAATTTCAGCAGCTTGGCAGAGAATGAGAGCCCAGCCGATTATGATATTTCTTATAATGAAAAAAAGGGAAGCAAAGTCTTAATTATGTCTCCGCACGGCGGAAGAATTGAAGGCGGAGTAAGCGAGCTTGTGCGGTATTTCAATAATGAATACTCTACATACCTGTTTGAAGGGCTGAAGTCACACGATAACCAAACGCTGCACATTACAAGCACCAACTTTGATGAGCCATTGGCTGCAAAGAAAATCAAGGAGCACCAATATGTTGTGGCTTTTCACGGATATAAAGGGGAGAACAAGAATACACTTGTTGGAGGCACAGACCGAAAGCGGGCGAAAATGATCGTAAGAGCCCTTGAGAGAAGAGGATTTTCGGCTGAGCTAGCGTCGTCTAAAAGCGGTCTCGCTGGATTGAGTGCCGAAAACATTAACAACCAAGGGGAAACAGGGCTGAGTATCCAGCTGGAAATCAGCCGCGAACAGAGAGAAGCATTTTTCGATGATTTTTATTATAAAAATAGGAAATACACAAAGAACAGTGAATTTTATGCTTATGTTCGTGCGATCAAAAGTGTCCTTGAAAAAGAGTATTCGTAACAAGCAGATCTGAAGACAAAATAAGAGAAGATCAGTAGACTGAAATAGGATCATAAAAGGAGGCAAAACATACGATGGCAGATCATCATTTTTATTTAAAGTCGAACTGGCCGGGAAACCGCAATGACGTCGGTACGATCGAAAGCGGAAACCTCATCACATCTATTTCTATTCCTAAAGAAATGGATGGACCGGGAGAGGGGACCAACCCAGATGAAATGCTTCTCGGGGCGGCAGCGACCTGTTACATTATTACACTTGCTGCGATGATGGAAAGAAGCGGGCTGGAAAAAGAAGACTTGCAGATGGAGTCAGAAGGTATTGTCGACGTCACAAAAGGAGTCTTTACATACAAAAAGATCATTCACCGTCCCTCCGTCATGCTCAAACATGATGCTTCACAAGAAGACATTGCATTGGCGCACAAGCTTTGTGAAAAGGCGGAGTCGTCATGCATGATTTCACGCGCAGTTCAAGGAAATGTAGAGCTGCAGCTTGAGGCCACTGTAAAACGGGCTGGTGAATAAAAAAACAGACGGTCACTCACAGGCCGTCTGTTTTTTTTCTTTAGCAGGGGCTTTTGACTGATTTAACACGACGACGCCTGCAATGACAAGCGTGAGCCCGAACACTCCCTTTAAACTGATGGTTTCGCCAAAAAGCAAAAATCCGACAATGGCTGTAAGCGCCGTTCCAATGCCCGACCATGTCGCATACGCACTTGATAAGTCAATTGTTTTTAAAGAAAAGCTTAGAAAGGTAAAAGCAGAAAGAAACCCGGCAATGACTCCGATAATGGGCCAGGCTTGTGTAAATCCTTCTGAAAGCTTCAGCATCGTGCTCCCGAAAACCTCAGATACAATGGCAAGAGCCAAATAAAGAAATCCTTTCATGATCATCACTCCTTACTGCCAGTTAAGTAACACAACCCCTGAAATTAATAAAAGGATTCCAATTAGTCCTTTCACGTTCAGTTCTTCCTTGAACCATTTCACTCCGATCACTGCCGTCAGCACCGTGCCCACACCGCTCCATGTCGCATATGAGAGACTCAGGGGGATATGGTTTAAGGTGAGCGACAGCATGTAAAAGGCGAGGGAATAGCCAATCACGACCAAGGCGCTTGGCTTCCATTTTTTGAAGCCGTCAGACACTTTCAGCATGGCCGCTCCTATCGATTCCGAGCATATGGCAATCGTGAGGAATATGTATCCTATTAACATTGTAAATTCTCCTCACTTCAAATATGTTTTTAGGTCATAAAAATCTCAGCTAGAAAAATATTAGTGTATGCCTAAGTATGAGTCAAGAGATTCATTTTCACTGACATAAAAAAGACCCCTTTTTTAAGAGGTCTGTTGTGTTTAATAGTAATAAGGATATGGAGGAAACGGATAATAGGGATATCCGCCATAGAAATAAGGATTAAATAAAGCGCTTCCTACAAGCCCGCCTACAAGGCCGCCGAAAAAAGGCCCCCCGTAAAATCCGAATGGACGGCCAAATCCAAACCCGTAGCCAAATCCAGGTCTTCCAAACCCAAAAGGTCTTCCAAATATTCTTGTATCTTCAGCAGTGAAATTCTCTATCTCGTTCATTTTTTCTTTCCTCCTGTAATAAATTGTAGATGATGCAGTGTATTCAGCCTACCCAGATTTGATTGGGCGTTTGATGAAAAAGAAGGGATGTGATCACATTGGGCCTGTATCCGTCTGACTGGTCAAAAGCACCGCCTCACGCACATGCTTATCATGTCAAAACGACGAGAGAACAGGGACATTATCATCTCATTGAAGGATTTACTCAGCCGGCTAATGGATCGAATACCGATCAGCATACACACTACTTTACTGGGATTACGTCTTTTGAAAGCGGTCATTTCCACCGGTATTACGGAATCTCGGGCCCTGCGATTCCCTTAGCAGACGGCACTCATTATCACGAAATCGAAGAAACGACGTATCTGGCCTATAATGAACCGATTGAGATCCGGTACGGAGGCGTTGTGTATGATCCGAAAGATGACGGAAGAAAAACGCATCGGCATGCCCTGAAAGGAAGGACGAGAGAAATCGTCGGCAATGAGCCGCTCGGCTGGTAGCAGGATGTTTACCGGTGCAAAAAAAGGGCAAAATGGATAGGTGGTTGTACATGATGAATGCTATAATGGGGGGAGATTTATAAAAGAGAGTGATACATATTGAATAATACGAAGCAGCCCGTTGTCATTTTAGTCGGACCGACGGCAGTGGGGAAAACAAATTTAAGTATTCAGCTAGCTAAATCCTTGAACGCGGAAATTATCAGCGGAGATTCGATGCAGGTTTATAAAGGGATGGATATTGGAACAGCTAAAATCACCGAACAGGAGATGGAGGGAGTGCCCCATCATCTGATTGACATTTTAGATCCCCAAGATTCCTTCTCCACCGCCGATTATCAAGGCTTAGTGAGAAACAAAATCAGCGAGATTGCCAAAAGAGGAAAGCTTCCGATGATTGTCGGCGGTACAGGGCTTTATATACAATCTGTGCTGTACGATTATACATTTACGGAAGAGGCGAACGACCCTGCGTTTCGACAGAGCATGCAAATAGCTGCGGAGCGGGAAGGCGCTGACTTTCTTCATGCAAAACTTGCTGCGGCAGATCCTGAGGCAGCAGCTGCGATTCATCCGAATAATACAAGAAGAGTCATTCGCGCGCTGGAAATTTTACACACGTCTGGAAAAACGATGTCTCAGCATTTGAAGGAGCAAAAACGAGAACTCTTGTACAATGCTGTGTTAATCGGACTGACAATGGACAGAGACACGCTTTACGCTAGAATTAATCAGCGGGTCGATATGATGATGGAGGCAGGTCTTCTTCCGGAAGTGAAACGCCTCTACGACCGGAATGTGAGAGACTGTCAGTCGATACAGGCGATAGGCTATAAGGAGCTATATGCATATTTTGACGGTTTTGTGACACTTTCTGATGCTGTCGATCAGCTAAAGCAGAACTCAAGACGGTATGCGAAACGCCAGCTGACGTGGTTCCGCAACAAAATGCAGGTTGCCTGGTTCGATATGACACCGCCCGTTGATATGGAGCTGAAAAAAAAGGAAATTTTCACACATATAGCAGGAAAACTCGAACTTTAATCGAAACTGTATGATATAGAGAATCAAGGAGGACGAAACATGAAACCGATTAATATTCAGGATCAGTTTTTGAATCAAATCCGGAAAGAAAATACGTATGTCACTGTTTTTTTGCTGAATGGCTTTCAGTTGCGTGGCCAAGTGAAAGGCTTTGATAACTTTACCGTATTGCTGGAATCGGAAGGGAAGCAGCAGCTTATATATAAACATGCGATCTCAACGTTTGCGCCGCAAAAAAACGTCCAGCTTGAACTCGAATAGATTACAAAAATACCATGTCAACCGCATGGGGAGGCTGTCGGGGGAATCTCGGCAGCCATTTTTAAAATGAACCAAGTTGTTCTGTAAGCTGACCATGCCAAGGCACGGTCTTTTTTTATGAGATCAACATATGTAAGGCTATAACGAATATCATGTAAAAATCTGAATCTGGGAGTGACGCGATCTTGTTTGAAAGTGAAGCAGAACTGAGACGAATCAGGATTGTGCTTGTGTGGATAGCTGTATTTTTGCTGTTCGGGGCGTGCGGGAACCAAGAAACCATCATTGAAACAGACAGCGGCAATTCAGATGATGATACGCCTCAGCCAACCTCGTTTCCGCTTGAACATAATCATTTTGGGGTTCTGGAGGACGGCTATATTAAAATTTATGAGTATAATGAGTCCCGCAATGAGGTAAAGCTGAAGAAAGAATACGCGGATGATGAGCTTGAATAAAATTCACAAGCATCCGATTTTACAAAGAGGATGCTACCCGCTAAACTAAATACAGACACAGATCAAACAGAGGGTGAAAAAATGAAGCATAAAGTGATCGTGAATCATTGGGAAGAAATTTGCGAAGATGATTCTTGCTATGAATACGGAACAAGCATCATTGTGAACGGAAAAGAATTAATCAGAGAAGCGTCAATCATCAGCGCTTTGAAGGCGGTTTTAGAAGAGATCGGTGCGGATGTTGAAATAGAAGAAACAGTAGAGAGCGAAAAATGCTGTGATAGCTTAAGAAAAAAAAATCTAGACTACTAAGCAGTTTTTTTTCATGTTATGATATACATCGGCTTAAAAACGACACCCTGAGTAGGACGAGAGATGATTCTCGTTCTGCTCTCTTTTTTGGGCCCTTATGAGTCTGCCCATTTGCCTGATTTGATCAAAATATGAATTTTTCATAAAAACAAATCTATATATTGTGTTTTTGCTAGAGGGTAGTATACTATATATAGTGTTAGTGATGAGAGATTCATATTTTTTGATAGGTCGTGATAAAACGTGGTACAAATCATATTTGATTCAAAAACAGGGAATGTTCAGCGGTTTGTGAACAAAATAGGCTTTCAGCAGATACGCAAGGTGGACGAAATTGACCACCTGGACACTCCGTTTGTTTTGGTCACCTACACGACAAACTTCGGTCAGGTACCGGCATCAACACAATCATTTCTCGAAAAATACGCCCATCTCTTATTAGGAGTCGCTGCGAGCGGCAATAAAGTATGGGGCGATAACTTTGCAAAAAGCGCCGATACCATTTCAAGACAATATCAGGTGCCGATCTTGCACAAATTTGAACTCAGCGGCACATCTAAAGACGTTGAATTGTTTACTCAGGAGGTAGAAAGAGTTGTCACAAAATCAAGTGCCAAAATGGATCCAGTTAAATAACGAAATTATGATCCAAAAAGATGGAAAATTCCAGTTTGATAAGGATAAAGAGGCTGTACATAGCTATTTTGTAGATTATATCAATCAAAACACAGTTTTCTTTCACGATTTAAAAGAGAAGCTGGATTATTTGATTGAAAACCAATACTACGAAGAGGAATTCTTAAGCCTTTATTCTTTTGAAGACATTAAAGCAGTGTTTAAGACAGCTTACGCTAAGAAGTTTCGTTTTCCTTCCTTCATGAGTGCGTTTAAATTCTATAATGACTATGCTTTGAAAACGAATGACAAGAAAAAAATCCTCGAGCGTTATGAGGACCGGATCTCAATTGTCGCGCTGTTCTTCGCAAACGGCGACACTGAGAAAGCAAAAGAATATGTGCGCCTGATGATCAATCAGGAATACCAGCCGAGCACACCGACATTTTTGAACGCCGGCAGAAAACGCCGCGGTGAACTGGTGAGCTGCTTCTTGCTCGAGGTCAATGATTCATTAAACGATATTTCAAGAGCGATCGATATTTCCATGCAGCTTTCTAAACTGGGCGGCGGGGTTTCTCTTAACCTGTCCAAGCTTCGCGCGAAAGGTGAAGCCATTAAAGATGTTGAAAATGCCACAAAAGGTGTTGTAGGCGTCATGAAGCTTCTTGATAACGCGTTCCGTTACGCTGACCAAATGGGACAAAGACAGGGATCTGGCGCGGCGTACTTAAACATTTTCCACCGCGATATCAATGATTTTCTCGATACGAAAAAGATTTCTGCCGATGAAGATGTGCGCGTCAAAACGCTTTCTATCGGTGTTGTCATTCCGGATAAGTTCGTTGAGCTTGCGCGTGAGGACAAAGCGGCTTACGTATTTTATCCGCACACGATTTATAAAGAGTACGGCCAGCACATGGATGAGATGGACATGAACGAAATGTACGACAAATTTGTCGACAACCCTCGGGTGAAAAAGGAAAAAATCAACCCGCGGAAATTGCTTGAAAAACTGGCGATGCTTCGTTCTGAATCAGGCTATCCATACATCATGTTCCAAGATAACGTGAATAAAGTGCATGCGAATAACCATATTTCCAAGGTGAAATTTTCTAACCTTTGCTCTGAAGTGCTGCAGGCATCTCAGGTTTCTTCATACACAGACTATGATGAAGAAGATGAAATCGGTTTGGATATTTCCTGCAACCTGGGTTCGCTTAACATTCTCAACGTCATGGAGCACAAATCAATCGAAAAGACAGTTAAGCTTGCAACAGACTCTTTAACACACGTGTCTGAAACGACTGATATCCGCAATGCGCCTGCTGTAAGACGGGCAAACAAAGCGATGAAATCAATCGGTCTCGGCGCTATGAACCTTCACGGCTACCTTGCGCAAAACGGCATTGCGTATGAAAGTCCAGAAGCGCGTGACTTTGCAAACACATTCTTTATGATGGTGAACTTCTACTCCATCCAGCGTTCTGCGGAAATCGCAAAAGAGAAGGGCGAAACGTTTGATCAATATGAAGGATCAACCTATGCGACAGGTGAATACTTCGACAAATACGTTTCAACTGATTTTTCACCGAAATACGAAAAAATCGCCAACCTGTTTGAAGGCATGCATATCCCGACGAAAGAGGACTGGGAAAAGCTAAAAGCATTTGTGGCTGAACACGGCATGTATCACAGCTACAGATTATGCATTGCGCCGACAGGCTCTATCTCATACGTTCAATCAAGCACGGCGTCTGTCATGCCGATTATGGAACGGATTGAAGAAAGAACATACGGCAACTCAAAAACGTACTACCCAATGCCTGGGCTTGCATCTAATAACTGGTTCTTCTATAAAGAAGCCTACGATATGGACATGTTCAAGGTTGTAGATATGATCGCGACTATCCAGCAGCACATTGATCAGGGAATCAGCTTCACATTGTTCTTAAAAGACACAATGACGACTCGTGATTTAAACCGAATCGATCTGTATGCACATCACAGAGGAATTAAAACCATTTACTATGCAAGAACGAAAGATACTGGGCAAGACAGCTGCCTTTCTTGTGTTGTTTGATTAAAGGAGAGTTTATAGTGACGAAAATTTATGACGCAGCAAACTGGTCAAAGCATGAAGACGATTTTACCCAAATGTTCTATAACCAAAACGTGAAACAGTTCTGGCTTCCGGAAGAGATTGCTTTAAACGGCGATCTCCTCACTTGGAAGTACCTCGGAAAAAACGAGCAGGACACTTATATGAAGGTACTGGCTGGACTTACTCTTCTTGATACAGAGCAGGGGAATACGGGAATGCCAATCGTGGCTGAACACGTAGACGGTCATCAGCGGAAAGCGGTGCTGAACTTTATGGCAATGATGGAGAACGCTGTCCATGCGAAGTCGTACTCTAATATTTTCATGACCCTGGCACCGACTGAAACGATTAATGAAGTATTCGAATGGGTTAAACAAAATAAATATTTGCAGAAAAAAGCGCAAATCATCGTCGGACTTTACAAAGCCATTCAAAAAGATGACGAGATTTCACTGTTCAAAGCGATGGTTGCTTCCGTCTATCTTGAAAGCTTCCTCTTTTACAGCGGTTTCTATTATCCGTTATATTTCTACGGACAAGGAAAACTGATGCAAAGCGGTGAAATCATCAACCTGATCCTTCGTGATGAAGCGATTCACGGCGTCTATGTGGGTCTCCTTGCTCAGGAAATCTATAATAAGCAGACAGAAGAGAAAAAAGCAGAGCTTCGCGAATTTGCGATCGACCTTCTGAATGAGTTATATGAAAATGAGCTTGAGTATACAGAAGACTTGTACGATCAGGTCGGACTCTCGCACGATGTAAAGAAATTCATCCGCTATAATGCCAATAAAGCGCTGATGAACCTTGGATTTGATCCATACTTTGAAGAGGAAGATATTAATCCGATCGTTTTAAACGGATTAAATACAAAAACAAAATCACATGACTTCTTCTCTATGAAGGGGAACGGTTATAAAAAAGCGACAGTTGAGCCGCTCAAAGACGATGACTTTTATTTTGGAGATGAAAAAGAGCAGATATAATATCTGCTCTTTTCGCTTGAAGGTTAAATAAGGAGGACGCAGTAACCATGGGAAAGATGGACGAAATGATTTTGGTCGCCCCGCGAGACGACGTGTTTAAGAAAGAGAGCTTAACCTTTCAGGGCGTGAACAGTGAAGATAGCAGAGTAGCAGAAATCATGGCTCAGATCGAAGTAGCCTATCGTGAAATGAGAAGGGGAGACGCAGAAGAAGATCCTCATTACAAGCAGCCGATTCCCTATGTCGTCATTAAACGCGAAGATGAAGTTTTCCTTTACGAGCGGCTGGCTGGCGGCGGAGAATCACGTCTGCACAATAAGCTTTCTCTCGGCTTTGGAGGCCATATGAACGCCATCGAAGGAGCAGCCACATTTGCTGAAGTCTTAAAGCTGAACACAGATCGGGAGCTTGACGAAGAACTGCAAATACATGAAGAGGATAAACAGGCGATTGTCACACTTGGACTCATCAATGATGATGAAAACAGTGTCGGCAAAGTGCATATCGGTATTCTTTCTGCGCTACAGTTGAAGCCTGGCTCAGAAGTGGAAGTAAAGGAGAAAGAACAAATTGAGGGTAAATGGATGAAAGTCTCAGAATTAAGACAGGACGACATCTATAACCGTCTGGAAACATGGTCACAATTTGTTGTTGATATTCTTGAATAAAAAAACCCGGTTTCTCGCGATGAGGAGCCGGGTTTTTTATGAAACGCTCGTCCGCGTCTAGACTATGATTCTAGAATGACAATTGCGTCAAAGCCGGCATTCTCCGCTCTGGCAGCAAGAGCGTCCGCATTGTCTTTGGACGAAAATGCGCCAATCTGCACTTTGTATAATCCGTCCTTTAAAACGACAATCGTGTCAAAGCCTTTAGCTTCGGCACTGCTAGCGAGTGAGTACGCATTCGCTTTTACTTTAAATGCGCCGATTTGAACCTTATATAATCCTGAGCTGGATGTTTTTTTAAGGTTAAAGGCTTGCTCCAGCCCGTTTGCATGGCCTCTCGCTAAGCTTTGAATAAAGCTGCTTGTTTTAAGCTTATTTGCATCAGCAACGGTATCAATGAATCCGTTCTCGGTCAATAGGGCAGGCATTGCCGACTCCCTTAGGACGTGGAAGTTTGCTGTTTTTTTGCCGCGGTCGGCAAAGTCGACAGCTTGTATCACTGCAGAGTGAACTGCAGATTGGTAAGTTGTTGTTGGAGCTCCTACACCCGGGTAAATATAGCTTTCAAAACCTGTGCCGCCCCCGGAATTAATGTGAATGGACAAAAAGAAATCTGCTCCCCAGTTATTTGCGGCATTTGTCCGGTCACTTAAGCTGACATATTGGTCGCTTGTCCGGCTCAGCAGCAAAGAAACTCCTTCATACTCATTTGTCAATATCGTACGTAAAGCTAAAGCGATTTGCAGGGTTAACGTTTTTTCTTGAAGGCCATTTCCTGTTGCACCTGGATCAGACCCGCCATGGCCAGGATCAATAAAAATCTTAACCATTCTTCATCACCTCATTACAGGATATGAAAAAACACGGCTTCTGCTTGTACGAGTATCATCTGTCTGAAAAATGAGGAAATAACCTCTACGCATGCGGAAATTATTTCTCGGGAAAGCGCACAATTCAACATGAAGCGACAGCAGATTCCATTCGAATAAAAAATATAGACATGTCATTTGTTTGCGGGTATTATGGGTTCGGCTTTATTTACACTGATTCCGTCTCGTTTTAAGTCTTTGCGTTCTAATTTTGGAGCAGGCATTTGGAACGTAAATTTACAAGCGGAGTACTTTCATATGCTAAGAAAGGAACGAATCGTTAAAGATATCTCTTTATAAATAGAAGAAAGAGAATGTGTCAGTATCTTAGGTGAATGAGGTCGGCAAATTAACTACGAATCATATGCTGACGTGTGAGTGCCTCGTATTCTTGGATTGGATCTGTTCAAAACCGAAAGCCGCACGCCAAACCGGGGTACGTTATGAAAAAAGAACACGGTATCGTCGGAGCTTCCGCTCGGGCTTCGTTAAGTGAAGTGTCGTAACAAGGTTATAGAAAGAATAAGGGATTTCATATCGATGCTTCCGGCTGATACTTGGGAAAATAATGATAAAGAGGTTGATACATCCAAAGAAATATCACCATTTTTATAGCTCAATGTTCTGACAAAATGATTAAAAATAAAATCTCTTGGTTTGTCCACCCCATGTCCGTGAATACAATAAGAAATAAAGTATTTCTCGGGAAAGCGCAAGATTCCTTATCGTTCCCGAAAAAAGCAATTGTTTCGACACATGATAGGCGTTTGTCACAAACGGCATCCGCTTGAATATCATATAGAGAGAACAGAGAGGTGAAAATGTTGGAGCGCGCTGTGACTTATAAAAACAACGGACAGATCAACATTATTCTGAACGGGCAAAAACAAGTGCTGACAAATGCTGAGGCTGAGGCGGAATATCAAGCCGCTTTGCAAAAAAACGAAGCGAAGCACGGCATTTTGAAGGAAATAGAAAAAGAGATGAGCGCACTGGTTGGGATGGAGGAAATGAAACGCAACATCAAGGAAATATACGCTTGGATTTTTGTGAACCAAAAACGCGCGGAGCAAGGCTTGAAGGTGGGGAAGCAAGCGCTGCATATGATGTTTAAAGGAAACCCGGGAACAGGAAAAACAACTGTTGCACGGCTGATCGGCAGGCTGTTCTTTGAAATGAATGTGCTGTCAAAAGGCCATCTGATAGAAGCAGAGCGGGCTGATCTGGTCGGGGAATATATCGGCCACACCGCCCAAAAGACGAGAGATTTAATCAAAAAGTCATTAGGCGGCATTTTGTTTATAGACGAAGCCTATTCGCTGGCAAGAGGCGGCGAAAAGGATTTTGGGAAAGAAGCGATCGACACACTCGTAAAGCATATGGAAGACAAACAGCATGAGTTTATTTTGATACTCGCCGGATATTCTCGGGAAATGGATCATTTTCTCTCATTAAATCCAGGTCTCCAATCAAGGTTTCCCATCTCCATTGATTTTCCGGATTATTCTGTCACCCAGCTCATGGAGATTGCGAAACGCATGATCGCTGATAGGGAATACCAGCTCAGTCAAGAAGCGGAATGGAAATTAAAAGATTACTTAATGACAGTTAAAAGCACGACAAGTCCCATTAAATTCAGCAATGGCCGTTTTGTCAGAAATGTGATCGAAAAATCGATCAGAGCGCAAGCCATGAGGCTTTTAATGGGCGATCAATACTTAAAAAGCGACTTGATGACTATTAAAAGCCAAGATCTTTCCATTAAAGAAGAAGCGTCTGGCTCTGTATAGACCTCTCAGTTTTCGAGAGGTCTGTTTTTTGCTGTATTTCTTGCTTTTCAAAGCAATCGATTTGTGGTATACACATGCAGGGTTTGGTATGATAATACTACTGCCCAATATGCAAAAGAAAGGAACATCCATTTGAACGAACAGGAAACAAGACAGGAAAAAGCTATTTTAGTCGGATGTCAGCTGCCGCATATCACGGATGAGCATTTTGAAAATTCTATGGAAGAGCTTGCATCTTTGACAAAAACAGCAGACGGAAAAGTATTGACCAGCGTCACACAAAAACGGAACAGGGCTGACGCCGCTACATATATAGGAAAAGGGAAGGTAGAAGAGCTGAAGGCACTGGTGGAAGAGCTTGAGGCTGATCTCCTTATCTTTAATGATGAGCTGTCTCCAAGTCAGCTGAAGTCGTTGGCAACAGCGATTGAAGTGAAGATGATTGACCGTACGCAATTGATATTAGATATTTTTGCAAAGCGGGCAAGAACGCGAGAAGGCAAACTTCAGATTGAACTGGCTCAGCTGCAATATGCACTTCCGCGCCTGACGGGGCAAGGGATCAATCTCTCCCGGCAAGGCGGAGGAATTGGGGCGAGAGGTCCCGGGGAAACGAAACTGGAAACCGACCGCCGCCATATCAGAAATCGCATTCATGAAATCAACACACAGCTTTCAACTGTTATTCGCCATAGAAGCCGATACCGTGAAAGAAGAAAGAAAAACGGTGTGCTTCAAATTGCGCTTGTCGGATATACAAACGCAGGGAAATCAACATGGTTCAACCGCCTGACAAGTGCTGACAGCTATGAAGAAGACCTTCTGTTTGCCACACTGGATCCGATGACCAGAAAAATGGTCCTGCCAAGCGGCTACAGCGTGCTTCTGTCAGATACAGTAGGATTTATTCAGGATCTTCCGACGACACTGATTGCTGCATTTCGGTCAACGCTTGAGGAAGTAAAGGAAGCGGATTTGATCCTTCATTTGATTGATTCCTCAAATGAGGATTACGTGGGACACGAAAAAACGGTGCTTCGTTTGCTTGAAGAGCTTGAAGCAGATGACATCCCGATGCTGACAGCTTACAATAAACGTGATCAAAAGCTGCCTGATTTTATACCGTCCGCCGGAAGGGATCACATTATGGTCAGTGCGAAATTTGAGGAAGACGCTGAAGCGTTTAAAGAAGCGATTCAGCGCTATTTGCGCCAAGAGCTGTTAACATCTTTTGAAGCGCATGTGCCGGCAAGTGAAGGTAAGCTCCTTTCGAGAATCAAATCGGAAACGATGGTTGACCGCTTCTATTTTAATGAAGAAAATGAACGGTACGACATATCAGGCTATGTGCAAGAAGAGCAAAGCATCATCGGTGAATTAAAGAAGTATATGTAGGAAGGAAATTCAAAGACATGTTTGACACATTAACACACGGAGAATTATTGAAAAAAACGGCAATGGAAGTGGAATCAGACATTGCCGGCGTTCATAAACAAATAGAAGAAATCAGCGAGCGCAATGAATGGAGGGTGCTTCAAAGCTATAGAAAACATAAAGTAAGTGACACTCATTTCACGCCGTCTACAGGATACGGCTATGATGATATCGGAAGAGACACGCTTGAGAGCATTTATGCGGATGTGTTTGGCGGAGAAGCGGGGCTTGTAAGGCCGCAAATTATCTCAGGCACCCATGCCATCTCGATTGCTTTGTTCGGTGTTCTCAGACCGGGGGACGAGCTCCTTTATATAACCGGCAAGCCATATGATACGCTAGAAGAAATTGTGGGCGTCAGAGGCGGAGAAAACGCTGGATCATTAAAGGATTTTCAAATCGGCTACAATGCGGTTGATCTGACAGAAGACGGAAAAATAGACTATGATGCAGTCGCCGCAGCGATCAATCCGAAGACGAAAGTAATCGGCATTCAGCGCTCAAAAGGATATGCAAATCGTCCTTCTTTCTTAATTAGTGAAATAAAAGAAATGATCCGTTTTGTAAAAGAAATCAATGAAAACCTGATCGTCTTTGTGGACAACTGTTACGGAGAATTTGTGGAAGAGCTTGAGCCTTGCCATGTCGGAGCCGATCTGATGGCGGGATCTCTCATTAAAAATCCCGGCGGCGGTCTTGCGAAAACAGGAGGCTATCTCGTCGGAAAAGCGAAATGGATTGAAGCTTGCTCATACCGTATGACGTCACCTGGCATCGGCAGAGAAGCAGGAGCATCTCTTTACTCGCTCCAAGAAATGTATCAAGGCTTCTTTTTGGCGCCTCACGTTGTGTCTCAGAGTTTAAAAGGAGCGGTGTTTACAGCGAGATTCCTTGAAAAACTGGGCTTCACTTCAAACCCGAAATGGGATGCGAAAAGAACAGATTTGATACAATCCGTTGAGTTTTCTGACAGAGAAAAGATGATTGCCTTTTGCCAGGCGATTCAATTTGCATCGCCGATCAATGCCCACGTGACGCCTTATCCGGCCTACATGCCGGGATATGAAGATGATGTCATTATGGCAGCAGGCACATTTATTCAGGGAGCAAGCATCGAATTATCAGCAGATGGCCCTATCCGCCCGCCGTATGTAGCGTATGTTCAGGGAGGATTAACCTATTCGCATGTGAAGAATGCCATATGCAGTGCAGTGGATTCACTCATGGAAAAACAATTAATTTAAATTTTTTAAAAATTTCACTGAATTTCATGTTAAGAATCCTTACATCGTATTGACACAAAATATAACATCACCTATAATGAAACTAAGTTAAGAAAAGGAGGAAATTGAGATGAGTGATAATATTCGCCGCTCAATGCCTTTATTTCCAATAGGAATTGTCATGCAGTTAACTGAATTATCAGCAAGACAAATTCGATATTATGAGGAAAATGGACTAATATTTCCAGCTAGAAGCGAAGGAAATAGACGATTATTTTCATTTCATGATGTAGATAAACTGTTAGAAATCAAGCACCTGATAGAACAAGGTGTAAACATGGCAGGAATCAAACAGATTCTGGCGAAAGCAGAAGCCGAGCCGGAGCAAAAACAAAACGAGAAGACGAAAAAACCAATGAAACATGATCTGTCCGATGACGAGCTGAGACAACTCTTGAAAAACGAGCTCATGCAAGCCGGCCGTTTTCAAAGAGGGAATACATTCCGTCAAGGCGACATGTCCCGCTTCTTTCATTAATCCGTTAGCAACTGTTTTGCTATATACATTTACCTTTTAGAGGAGGAGTTTTACGAAATGGCAAAGTACACTAGAGAAGATATCGTAAAATTAGTAAAAGAAGAAAACGTCAAGTATATCCGTCTTCAATTTACTGACATTCTTGGAACGATCAAGAATGTTGAAATTCCTGTAAGCCAGCTTGGAAAAGCGCTTGATAATAAAGTCATGTTTGACGGTTCTTCTATTGAAGGATTCGTTCGCATCGAAGAGTCAGACATGTACCTGTATCCAGATCTAAATACATTTGTTATCTTCCCATGGACAGCTGAAAAAGGTAAAGTAGCACGTTTCATCTGTGATATCTACAATCCGGATGGCACACCTTTCGAAGGTGACCCGCGAAACAACTTAAAACGGATTTTGAAAGAAATGGAAGACCTAGGCTTCAGTGATTTCAACCTCGGGCCTGAGCCTGAATTCTTCTTATTCAAATTAGACGAAAAAGGCGAGCCGACGCTTGAACTAAACGACAAAGGCGGATATTTCGACTTGGCTCCAACTGACTTGGGAGAAAACTGCCGCCGCGATATCGTACTTGAGCTTGAAGAGATGGGCTTTGAAATCGAAGCGTCTCACCACGAAGTAGCGCCTGGCCAGCATGAAATCGACTTTAAATATGCTGGTGCAGTCCGCTCTTGTGACGACATCCAAACGTTTAAACTGGTTGTCAAAACAATTGCCCGCAAACACGGCCTGCATGCGACATTTATGCCAAAACCGTTGTTCGGTGTGAACGGTTCCGGTATGCACTGTAATCTATCACTCTTCAAAGATGGCGTTAACTCATTCTATGACGAAAACGCAGATCTTCAGTTAAGTGAAACAGCGAAACACTTCATTGCAGGTATCGTGAAGCACGCAACAAGCTTTACAGCAGTAACAAACCCGACAGTAAACTCTTACAAACGTCTTGTTCCTGGCTATGAAGCACCTTGCTACGTAGCATGGAGCGCGCAAAACAGAAGCCCGCTTATCCGTATCCCGGCTTCCCGCGGCATCAGCACACGTGTTGAAGTACGCAGCGTAGATCCAGCTGCTAACCCGTACCTTGCACTAAGCGTATTGCTTGCTGCAGGCTTAGACGGAATCAAAAACAAACTGGAAGCGCCAGCTCCAATCGACCGCAACATCTATGTGATGAGCAAAGAAGAGCGCATGGAAAACGGAATCGTTGACCTTCCAGCAACACTTGCGGAAGCGCTAGAAGAGTTCAAATCAAACGAAGTCATGGTCAAAGCGCTAGGCGAGCACCTATTCGAACACTTCATCGAAGCAAAAGAAATCGAATGGGATATGTTCCGCACACAAGTTCACCCTTGGGAACGCGAACAGTATATGTCTCAGTATTAATCTCTCAATCCCTTGGCACTATTGGTGTCAGGGGATTTTTTTATCTGTTTTCTATTTTAATAAATTGGTATAATCTTGTATCACCCACAAAACACCAGAAGTGTCACTCTGAAAAGGCATCATCACCAACGAATACAACTTTAGAAAGTAGGTACGGACATGAGTTAATCAAGAAGATTGCTTCTACAATGGCAAAATGATACTGAAAGGAGTGAGATTCATGGGAGGATTTTATTTCTTTGGTGGTTTGATTTTAGCACTTCTACTAGGTGTTGGTTTATTATCTTTTGGTGCTTATACTCTTTGGAAACTCATAAAGATGCGCTAGGTTTGATGGAAGCTCCCTTTTGAATTAAATAGCTGTTTGCTGGATCTCACTTTTTGTAAGTTTGAAATTCATATGACTGAGTATCTGTACTGTTGGCTTTAGCTGACGATAGGGATGCTGATACGACTAACACAATACCAAGGTTGTTGCTTGTTCGAACCTACATCCAAAATTCCCAATAAAATAATGGTTTTATCCATAAAACAAAAGTTTGTAAATTAGGGAAAGAACATGATTAATGCAGGTTCTTTTTTATTCAATCATTAAAACATTCGAACAATTGTCGATATTTAACATGTGTAAAGATGGAAAGGGTGCTCTATGATTATAAAAAGCTCTGAAAGGATTGTGGTTATCGATGGTAAATGTAGACTCAAGTGATCTTATTTATGATCCGAAATTCTTAGCATTTTGCAGCTTGGCTACAGAAGGGTATGGAGGGAATAATCCAACTCCTTCATCCATTGGCTTTAGTGAATTCTGTGAGAAACTTGAGAAAAATGAGGTAGTTGAATCCGAGAATAAAAAAAGCTCACTTGACCTAAATAAGTCTTTAGATTATTGGAAATCTAGATTAAATGGTGGAGGTAGTCTTTCTGCAATGGATTCGCAGGTATTAGATATTATTAAAAAAGCTTACAACTTAGGCATGGTTAACAAAGATAACATGTTACTACGTAACGAAGCAATTAGTGCTTACAAGAACTCAATTTGAATATGAAAATAGCGCCCAACTATTAAGTTGGGTGCTTTTACTTATTGAAAGTTATTTTCTTGTAAATGCTTCTCATGTTCTCTGAAATTGCTTTTTAAATAACAATTGCTATGACCGCAAGTTGAGTTGGTGCATAAAGAGGAAGGGTTGAATCCTTTCCTTTTTATATTATTGATAATAGCTAAAACAGTTTTTATGCCCTGTATCGTTGCATGTTGCTAGCTTCCCAAAGTTTAATAAAATGATATTCCCGCTTAAACACACCTCATCAAACAGGTGTATTTGTATAAGGAACTTTCCAAATAATCTGTTGATGAGAGTGTTTTTTCCTCTCCTTGAAAAATCCTTTTTTCTTTTCTGTTATTAATTTAATAATTACTATACTATTTTTCCGCTTGACTTTTTTACTGTAGCCTTTTAAAGTATGGAATGTTGCTTAGACTATGTTTAACGACTTTGATACTGAAATTAGAGGTGGCTACTTAGATGAAACAAAATGGAAATCCTTGGGCGCTATTGCCACTAGTTTTATTTGTAGGCCTTTTTGTCGGCTCCGGTGTATTGACTGGAGATTTCTATAAATTGCCAATATTGATTGCGGCAATTATAGCATCGGCTTTCGCGCTTTCATTTAACCAGAAGCAATCGCTCAATCAAAAAATAGAATGGTTTGCTTCCGGTGCGGGACATCCTGATATTATTATTATGGTTATCATTTTTATATTAGCAGGTGCTTTTGCTTCTGCAGCTGAGGCGATGGGAGCGGTACACTCAACCGTCAACCTTGCTTTGAGCATTATTCCGCAGCAGTTTATACTGCCAGGGCTTTTTATCATTGCTTGTTTTATTTCTGTTTCGATGGGAACATCAATGGGGACGATTGCGGCAGTTGCTCCAATTAGCGCCGGTTTGAGCGGAGAACTTGGCTTGTCCACTGCAATCGCTATTGCAGCTGTTGTCGGCGGAGCTATGTTTGGAGATAATCTTTCTTTTATTTCGGACACCACCATCGCGGCAGTACGGTCACAAAAAACACAAATGATGGATAAATTTAAAACGAATTTTTTGATCGTTTTGCCTGCTGCTATCATAACTGTCATTTTATTATTTTTTATACCGACAGGACACGTAGGACATATCGGAGCTGAATCTTACAGCTGGTTTAAAGTACTTCCTTATGTTGCCGTGTTAGTCTTTGCATTAATTGGTTTTAATGTGGTGGCTGTCATTTTTGGCGGATTGATCTTAACAGGAATTATAGGGGTTGCAAGCGGCAGCTTGACGTTTGAGTCTTATTTTAAAGCAATTACGGATGGAATTGCCGGAATGTCTGATCTTATCATCCTCTCAATGTTAATTGGCGGAATGGTCGGCGTCATGAAACAAAACGGAGGGATTGACTTTTTACTGGGATTCATTTCTAAAAGAATCCATTCGAAAAAAGGTGCTGAAGCCGGTATTGCCGGATTGGTCAGTGTTACTAACCTAGCTACTGCCAATAATACGATTGCTATTATTGCAGCCGGGCCGATTGCCAAAAATATTTCTGATGAATTTAAAATCGACAATAGAAAGTCGGCAAGTATCTTAGATATCTTTTCCTGCGTGATACAAGGCTTAATTCCTTATGGCGCGCAGATGTTATCGGCTGGGAAGTTTGGAAATATTTCACCTGTCAGCATCTTGCATTACTCTTTCTATCCTGTTTTAATCGGGATCTGCGGCATCATAGCAATTGTATTCGGACTACCAAAATTCACAAGAAATACGAAATAAAGATAAAAAAGGTACCAAACGGTACCTTTTTCTTTTTTAAACCATAATTCGTAAAAACATATAGAAATGATGAAAAAGGAAGATAGAGAGTGTAATGAAAACAAGCTTTCATAATTTATTATGTTGAGGGCCTAGTGGGTGCGACCGTATGAAAAAATAACAAGGGTTTTGATACCCTTGTTATTTTTTGTGTCTTCGAATTTTTAGAGGTTTCTTTATTTGGAGACATGTAGATTGTTTTAAGTAAGGATCACTCGAGATATGGAATAGCATTACCAATATTGCATCGAACAATCGTTTTGATTTGAATTGAATAAAGGAGTAAGCCAAATTGCTTAGAGATCAAGGGACAATCAAATGGACATTAATGATGCTCCCAGAACACTTAACACAGCTTAAACAAGACTTACTTGATGTATCAAAAATTAAAGAGTGAACAACTAGCACAAATTAGTTGAAAATAATTTTTCATTTAGTCAGAGGAATTAAAAGAAATTTAATCTGATGTTATGATTTATACGGTTGAAGAAGTCTTAAAGTAACCTAGAATTTGTCTAAAAAGTCAAAATGAAAAATTCATATTATAGTTTAAATGGATAAATATGGGGTAATAGCCGAATGTACACAATTTTACATTTGGAGGAGGATAACCTTGAACTCTACAATCTGTAAGGTAGGTATTGTTGGAACATTGGTGATTGGTGGGCTGTTTTCACCTTTTGCGGCTGGGGCGGAAGCTAAAGAAGAAGCCAGAAAGAACCATACAAATACATTAAGTGTTAATCAACCAGTTAATGTACTTAAAACAGCCTCAGTGTTTAACAGTCAAAACATTAAAGCAGCTGCTGATGACTGGGAATCAGCAGGAACTGAGTATGGAAGCACAAAGTTTGAAAAATATTCTTTAGCTGCAGTTGTTCAGACTCTAGGATTTGCATTAAACCTTCCTTCAGGTGGATGGTCGTCGTATTTAGCTGGATTAGCAAATATGATTATCTTAGGCGAGTATCCTGTTGTTTATTTTAAAGATCGTAAAGAGTTTAAAATGGCCGGGGCGACACTAATGACACGCCACAATGTTACAATTTATGAAGACAAAGATCGTAAGAAAAAAATTGGATCAGATAGCTTTATCATTACAGATACAGGTGGCCCAAAAGCTGCTGAGAAATAAGTTTAAACAAAAAATCCTCCCACAGTGGAGGATTATTATTACATATTAACTAAAGTGTAAGTCAATGAAACGATGAATAAAAAATACGAAATATAAGAAAGTGCTTTTGATGAACTTGTTCTATGTTTTTGGAATGTATAGATAAGTGCAAAACCCAAGAAGAAAACTGCTACAAACCAAGAAGTGTACTGTGGAAAGATGGCAACCAGCAATACCATGATTGTTGAAAAAATAAATGAAGAGTAATGAGTAACTTTATGATCATTATTCAAAGAAATCACCTCTACAAATTTTTACCCAATATAGTGTGTATTAAAACATTATACAAATAGGAGATTGGAAAAATGCCTAAAGAACAAGATGAAGCAATTAATTACTTTAGAAACAAATTAAATTTATCAGACAAAGACTTATACATACGGTTGATTAATTTTGAATTACTTACAGACAAGAACGCCAATATGCGAACGTGCTGTATGAGCTTTTTAAAAATGATCCTTATTTGTTTATTGTATGATTCTTTAATGGAGAAGAACTGGCTATTGTACATAAAACAACCGGCAAGAGGTTCAATGTTAATGTAAATGAAGAAGCTGCCTGACGGCTTTACATTGCAAACAAAGGCTATGTGGTTGTGGAGTGAGATTGTTGAATGCACACATTTATCAGTTAGAAGCTTATTTTAAGAAAGGGTCAGCCACTTCAGAAAATATAGTTTGAAAATCCAAATAACTCTGGAATGTCGTATATGTTCATATATTAAGAAAGAAAGCGTACCGGCAGCTAAAGTTAGGACGCTTTTTTTGTTATGGCATCTAATTAAAAAACAACAATTTCACACAGAATGGAGAGATTAAAGTGTCATCTATAAAAGACGTTACCCATGCTGACTCAGCATAACAAAAAGACTAAAAAAGAAAGCAATGCTTTAAAGGGAAGAAAAAAAGATCACCCAAGTTTAGCTTGAGGTGATCTCTTCATAATTATTAAGAAATGTCAGCTGTTTTATATTGAACAAAATTTTTGAACGGGAGAAAGATTAATTTCGAGAATGCAGCTATTCTACTTTGCGGGTATTAGATTCGCCAGTCCCCCTTATAGAAAACTTTTATCACTGATTAACACTCACCTTTATGTAAGTACCTGAACTAAAAGTGCATACTTACATATTTACAGTCTGCACTTTATTATCAAGATATAAATAATAATTAAGGAGGACAAATCTTTGAAAACTCTTGTTATCGTAACACATCCCAGCATAGAAACATCCGTCATTAATAAGCGATGGATAGAAGAACTGAAAAAGTATCCGGAAAAGTATACTGTTCATGAATTGTCTAAGGTTTACCCTGATGGAAACATTGACGTGGAAAAAGAACAAAAATTAGTTGAATCACATGGTAATCTTGTTTTCCAGTTCCCTATATATTGGTTTAATTGTCCGCCTCTCCTAAAAAAATGGTTTGACGATGTTTTAGCTTATGGTTGGGCTTATGGTTCTAATGGAGGAGATAAATTAAAGAATCGTAGAGTTGCTTTAAGTGTATCTGCCGGAATCCAAAAAGAAGACTATAATGAAAACAGAAGATATCGGCATACACTTGAACAAATATTAGTTCCATTTGAAATGACATTCCTGTATTGCAATGCAGATTATCATTCATTTTTTGCGTTTTATGGTGCAGAAAGTGAGCCGGGTACAAGCAAAGTAGAAAAAAGCGCTCAGGATTATTTGAATTTTGTTGACAATCTGTAATAGGAAGATTTATTAAAGTTATAAAAAAGAAGTATTTTTGTTGAAGAGATACTTCTTTTGATTTAAACAGGATAGATATGACTACCGCTACACATTCTTTAGAGATGGCAAACGATTTTTCTCTCCCCATTCGCACATCATATTTAACAATGGAACGAGAGAAAGACCACGGTCAGATAATGAATATTCAACTTTTGGAGGTATTTGGGGAAATTCCTTGCGTAAGATAAGGCCCTCCGCCTCCAGCTCTTTTAACATGATGCTTAGCGTTTTAAAGGAAATGGTACCGATACTTCGCTTCAGCTCATTATGCCGCATAACCTTATTTTCAGATAGCCAATATATAATGATCATTTTATATTTACCACTTATTAATGACAACGTATATCCAAAGCCAGTGTCTTTTAGTTCAACGCCAGTCGGAACACAGGTTTTACGCACAAGTAACACTCTCCTTTAAGTAAGTATATGAAATAGGCATCCTTTACAGATTATTATGCAAACTTATTGCTAAGGATGTAAAGTAAAAGGTTGATACATATTAGTCATCTATAATATGTATCAACCTTTATTTTGCGATTTAGGTCTTGATAAGCGGGCGTCTGGATACTCCTTGTAATCATAAACGATTGAAGTGTCATACCCATTTGTTTCATATTTTTCTTCCGCAAGATCACCCACATAATTTATTCAACATATTCAAGAATACCAAATTCCGTTCGATATAGGGAGGGAAACAATGATTGGATTAGCTTATTTTTTTTATTATCTGGCTTGGAGTGGGATTGTTGACTGGCATTAAGTTTATTTTTGTTGACCAGGACTATGATGAAGAGTTTAAAGAACTGATGGATAAAGAAACATCAGTAGGCATGGAAAGGAATTTGGCCAATCTGTTCTTCAAAAATAAGCTTAATGTATTAGTCTTCTTCATGTTAATCGGTCTGCTGCCATTAATAATTAGGATTACAAAATTATTTAAAAGAGGTTGATTTATGCCTTTACTTCATTACTTTATGTACTGCAGTTTGAAAACAAGGAATACTTCAAAGCATTCATGTTAGATGAGAGCGGTTATTTGACATCCAAAGACATTCACGGCGCTTCTAAAATGCAAACAATGTTAGAGGTCATTGAAGTTGCAAGTGAGCTTAAAACTAAGTGTAATGTGAGGTAAGGGAAACTCAAGTGGTGACACGGTAAGGGGTATTCAGATGTATTGGATTGAATGGAAAGAGAATGATGAATTGAAAAGCATAGTAGCTGAAGGGTTTGTAGAGTGGGCTGCTATACTTGAAGACCTATATCAAAAGCGGTTAGAGCATGTGGAATGGAAGCGGCTTTGAAAAGGGGTGAAATGCCATTAAAAAGTTAGTTTTATTATCCAGCTTTTTCGGAATTGTGCTATCAACGATTGGGCAATTATTTGGAGTCCTAACAGATTTCTTTATTCCAGGTATTGCACGGCTTATAGGGGTTTTAGCTGGTATCCTAGTATTACTTAGCTTGAAGTCAAGAAACATAGAAATGCAGGCATTTATAGTGAACTCAAGTACTGCGTTAGGAATAATGGGTGCAGGAATTTTATATTTTCCGGCTGCGATTGTCAATGTTTTAATTGGATTCAAGCTAAACAAAAAGTTAAAAGAAGAAAACACCAAGGAGCAGATCTGAATAGACTGCTTTTTGTTTAGTGTGACCATGGAAAATTGTAGTATAATAGTAATAAAATAATCATTTTATTCAGAGTGAGGTTTATATGGATTTAAAATTTTACAGGCTGCTTAGAACAAATGAAGTCGAGTTTTTTCAGGTCATACAAAAAGAAACTTCAAACATCTATGGCTATATTTTAATTGTTGATTCAAAAAGAAAAGGAAAGTTGTGTGATAATCCAGTTTTAATTGGTATAGAGGATGAAAATGAATACGAGGGTTCCTCGAACTTTATTCAGGTCATTGCATTCACTGAAGAAAGATATCTTGAAGATTTTACAGCTGATACCTTTTCTTTTATAGATGGTTTGTTAAACATGAAACCAGATTGCCGCTTCTTTATTAAAGAACAGATATATAAATCAAATTCTGAGTTGTTGGACTTTGATTTTCCTTTTGATATGACACCTATTGTGGATTTCATTACACCGTATGTACAAGAGGTAAGCAAAGACATCAATCTTAACAACATTAGCAACCGTGATTTTAATTACCTTTCACAAAAATAATTGACAAAAATTAAGATAAAAGATGACCAAATGGATCAGAGTTTTATTTCCTAGGAGTAGATAGGATATCCATTAAGCAGTAAAGAAAGCTTTACTGCTTAATGGATAAAAGGGCAAGCAGAGAAGGTAATGATTGATATAGTTGCTTATTTTCAGGGTTGGTACAGAACCACGAAAAACCATTTGATAATAATGGATAAAATTAAGTTAAAAGTAAGGAAGGAATAAAAATAATTCAGAACTGCTTGGCTTTACTTTATTTTGACAGGGGTCGAGTAAGATGGATAAGAAAAAGGATGAAATTCAAAGAAAATATAGGGAACAAATGAGGGAGAAGACAGAACGAGAAAAAGAAGATGGCAGTTCACATACTTTTGAGATTGTTGTTGTACTAGCCATCATTATCTTGATGTTTTTCTTTAATTCGGTATTCAAGGCTTTTTAGATAAAAGAATCCTTTTAAAGTGAAAATTATAAAATTGACCTTCAGGATTTATGAAAGTTTTTCAAACCATTGCCGATAAAATGGCCCAATTCAGCCAAACCCATTCAAGTGAGTCAAATTGCTTAGAGATCGAGGGACAATCAAATGGACATCAATGATGCTACCAGAACACTTAACACAGCTTAAACAAGACTTACTTGATGTATCAAAAATTGAAAAGCCAACCTTAGACGCTCAACAAATTGAAGAGATGGATATTCTTGTTTCTTAAGCACTTGAATTTAATAAAGAACTGGTATTAAAGCTTTTTAACAACGGGTTCGTTGAAAATGTCGCCGGCAGAGTACGTTACATTAACTTTGAGCAACAAAAGCTTCGGTTAAAGATCAGAACGACAATACAGTCTATATCAACATGAATGACATCATAGGAGTTACATAAAATGATTGATTACTCACAATTTCCACGTAAGAATATACTTTGTGTCGATATGAAATCCTTTTATGCTTCTGTTTCGGCTGTAACAATGGGGCTTAATCCCTTAACAAGTTATCTTGCTGTTGTAGGGAATACGGAGAGACAGGAAAGTGAGGTATTAGCTGCATCTCCTGCGCATAAAAAAGATTTTGGAATTAAAACAGGGTCGAGACTATTTGAGATACTTGAAGATCCAAGAATACACATTGTAAATCCGTAAATGAAGCTTTTCATCAGAATTTGCAAGAAATAAGCAGACCTTAACGGGTCTGTTGAGCAAGATGACAAAGGAGTTTTCCTTCGTTTGCTCCGAAAAGCCGTTACATGTTATTGTAATGGAAGATAGATGACATGAGGTGTGAATGTTGGTGAAATCAGTGGATCATCCCTCCTAAAATAAAAATTCCATTATTTTAGGAGGCTAAACATGAATTTTCAAAGAATTGAACTTGAGCAATGGCATAGAAAACCTTATTTTGAACATTACATGAAGGCGGGGAAATGTTCATACAGCATAACGGCTAACATCAATGTGACCGGGCTGCTGAACAAACTGAGAGACAAGAAAGTCAAGTTCTATCCTGCTTTTATTTATATGGTGTCGAGAATAGTGAACGCCCACCCTGAATTCAGAACGGCATTTCATGACGGGCAGTTGGGATGTTGGCAACAGATGAATCCGTGCTATACGATTTTTCATCAGGAGGATCAGACCTTTTCCGCCTTATGGTCGGAATATTCACATGATTTTCCACGGTTTTATCAAAACTATGTGGGGGACATCGAGAGGTTTGGAGACAAAAAAGGATTATGGGCAAAAGAGAATATTCCTGCCAACACGTTTTCCGTTTCCTCAATTCCATGGGTTGACTTTACGAGCTTTCATCTAAACCTGGCGAACAGCGACCATTTGCTCCCTATCATAACAAACGGGAAATTCTTTTCAGATGGAAAAGAGACATACTTGCCTGTAGCACTGCAATGTCATCATGCAGTATGTGATGGTTACCATGCAGGTGTTTTTATCAATGAATTGCAAAAACTGACTGATTCATGCAGGGAATGGCTTGTGCAGTGAAATCGTGTGATAAAAAAAGAGGCCTGATATAGGCCTCTTTCAGCTTGTTGACAAAGTCACAAAAAGTGGCTCCATCGACAAGCTTTTTTAATTCATCTAAATCTGGATACATAACATTATCTTTAAGTGCAGGAAAAAGTTTGGAAAACTGTGCGTTTATCTATAGAGTCGATATATGAAGCTTTTAAATAATTAAACTCAGCAATCAAAACATCATCATTAAAGGCTCTAGCTTTTTCGATTCCTTTTTTGTAAAGAATCAAGGCTTTGTTAATATCCTTCATCTTGAAGTAAATCTGTGTCAATGTAAATAACGTGTGAGGGAGAAGGTCGCTTTTATCTTTTTCGTACCATCTTTGTCATACTCTTTCATACTATAATAACAGTTCTCTAAATTATATAATGATGCACCAATTAGTTTCTGCTTGTTTATGGACTTTGAATCGTTTAAGGCTCTTTGAAGATGCGGAACTGCAACAAATGCACATTGTATGCGGCGAACGGAGTGAGTTTTTTGGTCTTTATAAATGTTTAGCTGCTTCAGCATAGTGCATTGATAAATGGGTTTGTTTCATGTGATAATAAACTTCAGCTGGGTTGATCGGAAGAGTTTATTATGAGATTTGACAGGGGTAATCCAGAGGTCAAATAATGTGATATAACTATTCATTAGGGAAGTGCCTATTATAGAATAAAGTAAACTAACAAAAAGAATAGGAGACTAAAAAATGGAATTTTTCATTAGACAAGAACTCACTCATGAATATAATACGACTGAAGACATTGTTAAAAGAGCTTTTTTAAATGAAAAATATAGCGACAAGAAAGAGCACTTCCTTGTAAATAAGATTAGAAAATCAGATGCATTTATTCCTGAGCTTTCATTAGTTGCTTTAAATGGAAAAGAGATCGTCGGGCATATTCTTTTATCTAAAATAAAGATCGTGGATGGTGATAATGCTGTTGATTCCTTAGCGCTTGCTCCGGTTTCTGTTGCACCTGAGTATCAGAGAAAAGGAATCGGGAGTCAATTAATTCATGTTGCTTTAAAAAAAGCAAAAGAGCTTGGTTATCGTTCAGCCATTGTTTTAGGGCATAAAGATTATTATCCAAAGTTTGGTTTTAAGCCAGCTAGTTTATGGAATATCAAAGCCCCATTTGAGGTGCCTGACGAAGTATTTATGGCTTTAGAGTTATCAAAGGATTCTCTCGAAAATGTAAAAGGTGTCGTTCATTATTCAAAAGCTTTTTCAGTGTAAAATCTAGATGGTTGTTTAAAGAGGCTATCCCCGAAAATCTTACTGAGCGTCTTTTTGGTTTAAAGAATAAAAGAAAGCCGCAAGCTTTCAATTATCTTTCACAGGCAAAGTTGTCATGATCTCTGTCCATTTAAGATTGGTAAGCAGGGTGGGAACTAGGTACTCCATTCGGGTTTCACTCAAAGCAATTTGCAAACGTTTCTGTTTTTCCAGTTAACGCTGCGGTAGAAGTATTACTCAATTTTTAAAGTTGCAGACATATAAGCTACTCTGGCCAATCCGTCTTTCAAAAGTGTTTCATGAACAGACTTGCCATCAACATAAACCTAAGCCAACAGCCTTCCATACTGATCTCTGCAATCACCTGTATCAAACTCTAATTGAAGCTTACCGCTTTTAACCAATTCTATATTTCGTTTAGATGCATTTTCGTCACATGGTTACATAGGAGATCTGTTTTTTAGCTTTTGGAGTGTTTACAGTAAGTAGCGAACTGTATCAAAAAAGGACCCAGCGTCATTAATTGATACGCGACATTTCTTAAATAGTTGAAAACTGAATATACAAAAAGAAGATAAAACCAATATTTATCTCAGATCAGGTTAAATTTTCTGAAAAAAACGTTGAAAAAGCCGACAGTATTTTATAATATTAACTCAAGTTAGTTTGTTTGATCAACAAACTAATGAGCCGAACTTTAATTGTCCATAAGATATGGTTCTTGCTATATGTGGATGGAAGGGGGATAAGAGGATCGATTTAATGGAGCTAAACAATATAAAGAACGAAAGAATGAGGTTTTTATCCTTTGCCGGGTATAGAAAAAAATAAATTTCCTGCTTGCTGATCACTATTTAGATGATGAAAATGCTCTGGGAAAGTAGATCACTATAATTTTTTTGGGCTCTTTTGAAAGCGCTTTATAAAACGTTTACTGCCCATAAATTCGAGAAATTATTATACCATTTCATACTGTTCCTTATTAAAGGATCGAAAAGGGGAGAAATCATGCTCAGTGAAAATGTAAAGAAGATTAGCATGGTTGAAAAAGTTGGATATGCGTCTGGAGATTTTGCGTGTAATTTAATTTATGCAACGGTGTCTACTTATCTTTTGTTCTTCTATACAGATGTATTTGGTTTATCGGCGTCAACAGCCGGTACGATGTTCTTAGTGGTTAGAATAATTGACGCTCTCGCCGATCCTTTTATTGGAACAATAGTAGACAGAACGAATAGCAGATTTGGACGCTTTAGACCGTATCTTTTATTCGGAGCGTTTCCATTTGCAGTACTGGCAATACTTTGTTTTACAACCCCAGATTTTTCGGATATGGGGAAATTAATATATGCCTATATGACCTATGTTGGCTTGTCGCTTACATACACAGCGATAAACGTTCCGTATGGCGCGTTAACTTCTGCCATGACTAGAAATAATCAAGAAGTGGTTAGTATAACATCTGTTCGTATGTTATTTGCGAATCTTGGGGGACTTGTCGTTGCATTTTTTGTTCCTTTACTGGCTGCTTATTTAAGCGATACTTCCGGCAATGAATCTCTTGGCTGGCAGCTAACCATGGGTATTTTGGGAATAATAGGCGGATGCCTGTTAATCTTTTGTTTTAAAAGTACAAAAGAGCGTGTCGCTCTTCAAAAGTCTGAAGAGAAAATTAAATTATCGGATATATTTGAGCAGTTTCGTGTTAATCGTCCGCTTGTTGTATTGAGCATTTTCTTTATTATTATTTTTGGTGTGAATTCAATCAGCAATTCGGTTGGCATCTATTACGTGACGTATAACTTAGGAAGAGAGGATTTAGTGAAGTGGTACGGATTGATAGGAAGTTTGCCTGCTTTGGTTATTTTACCGTTTATTCCAAGGCTTCATCAATTATTGGGGAAGAAGAAATTACTTAACTATGCGTTATTACTGAATATTATCGGTCTCTTAGCTTTGCTGTTTGTTCCTTCAAGTCATATATACCTCATTCTCTTCTTTCGATTAATTGCTGCTGCTGGAAGTCTCACTGCCGGTGGATATATGTGGGCGCTCATCCCTGAAACAATAGAATATGGAGAATATAGGACTGGGAAAAGAATGGGCGGGCTCATATATGCTGTTATTGGATTTTTCTTTAAGTTTGGCATGGCCTTGGGAGGGATTGTACCAGGGCTGGTTCTAGATAAATTTGGATATATGGCAAATCAGGCACAAACTCCCGAGGCATTAACGGGAATTTTAATTACAGCAACCGTTATTCCCGCGATTTTGCTTGTTTTAGCCATGATCGATATTAATTTCTATAATTTAGATGAGAAAAAATATAAAAACATGGTTCGAGAATTAGAGAATAGAGACAAAGTTTATTTGGATCATATTGATGATTTCAAGGCTTGAAAAATGATGAGTCAAAAGAAAATAGCTGAGGGGGAGTTCCAAATGAAGATTATCAATCCAGTGCTTAAAGGATTCAATCCCGATCCAAGTATTTGCAGGGTAGGAGAGGACTATTATATCGCTGTATCTACATTTGAGTGGTTTCCAGGAGTCCAGATACACCATTCAAAGGATTTAGTAAATTGGCACTTAGTTGCACATCCATTACAGAGAGTTTCACAATTAGACATGAAAGGAAACCCTAATTCAGGCGGGGTTTGGGCGCCATGTTTAAGTTATAGCGACGGAAAGTTTTGGCTGGTCTATACGGATGTTAAGGTAGTAGACGGGGCGTGGAAAGATTGTCACAATTATTTAGTGACTTGTGAGACGATTCATGGCGACTGGGGGGAGCCGATTACATTAAATAGCTCGGGGTTTGATGCCTCTTTATTCCATGATACAGATGGAAAAAAATATTTATTAAATATGTTATGGGATCAGCGTGTTGATCGGCACTCATTCGGAGGAATTGTCATACAGGAATATTCTGATAAGGAGCAAAAATTAATTGGTAAACCGAAAGTTATATTTAAAGGAACGGATAGAAAGCTGACTGAAGCTCCACACCTTTATCATATTGGGAACTATTATTATTTATTAACCGCAGAAGGAGGAACACGGTTCGAACACGCTGCTACAATTGCCCGTTCTGCAAATATTGAGGGTCCATATGAAGTTCATCCCGATAATCCAATCTTAACGTCATGGCATGATCCAGAAAATCCGCTGCAAAAATGCGGGCATGCATCCATTGTTCAAACACATACAGGTGAGTGGTATTTAGCTCATTTAACGGGACGTCCTATTCATCCGGACGATGATTCAATTTTTCAGCAGAGAGGATATTGTCCTTTGGGGAGAGAAACAGCTATTCAAAAACTTTATTGGAAAGATGAATGGCCTTATGTAGCAGGCGGAAAAGAAGGGAGCTTGGACGTAGAAGCGCCTTCTATACCCGAAACAGCGTTTGAAGCAACGTACCCGGAAGTTGATGAATTCGAGGACTCAAAATTAAATATTAACTTTCAAACTTTAAGGATTCCGTTTACAAATGAATTAGGTTCATTGACTCAAGTGCCAAATCATTTACGATTATACGGCCATGAATCATTAACCTCGACATTTACTCAGGCATTTGTAGCCAGACGTTGGCAAAGTCTCCATTTTGAAGCGGAAACCGCTGTTGCATTTTATCCGGAAAATTTTCAACAAGCCGCTGGATTGGTGAACTATTACAATACAGAGAACTGGACGGCTCTTCAAATCACATATGATGAAGAACTTGGCCGTATTCTTGAATTAACAATATGTGATAACTTTTCTTTTTCACAGCCATTAAAAAATAAAATTGTTATTCCTCGGGAGGTTAAGTATGTATATTTAAAAGTAAATATTGAAAGAGAAAACTATACTTATTTCTATTCTTTTCACAAAGAAGATTGGCAAAAAATTGACATTTTATTAGAAACGAAAAAATTATCAGATGATTACATCCGTGGAGGAGGATTCTTCACAGGAGCCTTTGTAGGGATGCAATGCCAAGATACCAGCGGTAATCATATTCCGGCCGACTTTAGATATTTTCGTTATAAAGAAAAATAATGTGCATATGAAAAAGGAGACTTCTATTTTAGAACTCCTTTTTCATAGTAGAAGACGCTCTATATTCCTATTCAGCATTAAAGATGAGCGTAAAACATAAAGATTTGTGCATTTTTAATTATAAATTACATTGTAGCCATATCCAGAAAATGGTCAATAACAATGGAGGACATCCCTAACGCTGGTGCGTTTTTTCCTAAGAAAGATGGTAATAATTCATAGCTGCTGCCTAATTGGGAATAAACCCTGGCTGACACTTCACTTTTAATTGAATTTAAAACCATAGGATGCGATTCAATTATGCTGTTTCTTAAAATAATGGCTTGTGGATTGAATGTATTTAGAATATTGGTAAGGCCTATTCCTAAATAGAATCCAAAATTCTGTAACGCATTTAAAGTTCCAATATCATTCAGATGGGCGAGTTCTATGATATCTTGAGTGGATACTTTTTTCTCTTTCGTCTGAAGAGATGTTAATAAAGCCTTCTCTGAAGCATACAATTCCCAGCAGCCTCGGTTTCCGCAACTGCATTTAGGGCCATTAAAGTCTATTGTCATATGTCCCATTTCTCCAGAGAATCCGCTTACCCCTCTATATAAATGATTGTTGATAATAATACCGATCCCTATCCCTGTATTGATACTTGCATAAATAATGTTATCGTGATTTTTTGCAGCACCGAATACTTTTTCTCCATATGCGCCGGCATTTGCCTCATTTTCAATAAAAACAGGCACATTGAACTTCTCTTGTATGAAAGGTTTTAAGTCAATATTTCTCCAGTTGGAGTTCGGAGTGAAAACAATTTTTTGATTTTCATCAATTAGCCCAGGCACGCATATCCCTATACCAATAAGACCGTACGGAGATTCTGGCATATGCTTAATAAAGTGATGAATCATGTCAATTAAAATGTCTTTCGTTATTTCTGGAGAATTGCATTCCAAATGGTGGTGTTGATCAAGCACAATTGACCCTTCAAGGTCTGTTAAAATGCCATTAATATAATCCACACCTACATCTATTCCCACAGAGTATCCCGCCTTTTTATTAAAAACAAGCATGACAGGTCTTCTTCCGCCACTTGATTGTCCCTGACCTATTTCAAATACAAGATTTTCTTTCATTAATGTGTTTACCTGTGATGAAACAGTTGATTTATTTAATCCAGTCTTTTCAGATAATTTTGCTCTTGAAATGGGTGAGTTCTTAAGTATTTCTTTTAATAATAACTTTTGATTTACTTTTTTGACAAAGGTTTGATCTGCGATATCCACTTCATCCACTCCATTTGTATAACCTTTAAATTAAGTTGAAATTTTTGTGTGTTCAATTTGAAACATACTACATAGCGAATCTTACCTTTATTATATCGAATGTGTTCATAAAAAACTAAAAAAAATATTGAAAATACTGATGGGGTTATATAAGATGAAAATAAGTTAGTTTGTTTGAACAACAAACTAATATACAACTTACTTATAAATGTGCCTGAATTTGAATTATCATGTTTTAAATTTATTATTAAGGGGGACATAACATGGCTCACTCTCATTCTAGTTCAGTTAACTTTTTTGGAAGCGTAAACAAAGTGGTTTACGAAGGGAAAAATTCCACTAATCCTTTAGCATTTAAATATTATGATTCTCAAGAAGTAATCGGCGGAAAAACAATGAAAGAGCATCTGCGATTTTCTATTGCTTATTGGCATACATTTACCGCTGATGGCACAGACGTTTTTGGAGCAGCTACGATGCAAAGACCTTGGGATCAGTATAAAGGCATGGATTTAGCGAAAGCGAGAGTAGAAGCAGCATTTGAGATGTTTGAAAAACTGGATGCACCATTTTTTGCTTTTCATGACCGGGATATTGCACCAGAAGGTAGTACGCTAAAAGAGACAAACCAAAATTTAGATATTATCGTGAGCCTGATGAAAGATTACATGAGAACTAGCAATGTTAAGCTATTATGGAATACTGCAAACATGTTTACGAATCCCCGTTTCGTCCATGGTGCCGCGACTTCTTGCAATGCAGATGTGTTTGCGTATGCTGCAGCACAAGTGAAAAAAGGATTAGAAACAGCAAAAGAGCTTGGCGCCGAGAATTATGTATTTTGGGGCGGCCGTGAAGGGTACGAAACATTGTTAAATACCGATTTGAAATTTGAACTTGATAATTTGGCCAGATTCATGCATATGGCAGTGGATTATGCGAAAGAAATCGGGTATACAGGGCAGTTTTTGATAGAACCAAAACCAAAAGAGCCGACCACGCATCAATATGATACAGATGCCGCAACAACCATTGCCTTTTTGAAGCAATATGGCTTAGATCATCATTTTAAATTAAATCTCGAAGCCAATCATGCCACATTAGCCGGGCATACATTCGAACATGAATTACGCATGGCAAGAGTACATGGACTTCTTGGCTCTGTTGACGCGAACCAGGGTGATCCTCTTTTAGGCTGGGACACTGATGAATTTCCGACAGATTTATATTCTGCGACATTAGCAATGTACGAAATCCTGCAAAATGGTGGCCTTGGAAGCGGCGGATTAAACTTTGACGCGAAGGTCAGAAGATCTTCTTTTGAGCCTGATGATCTAATATATTCCCATATTGCAGGGATGGATGCATTTGCAAGAGGATTGAAAGTCGCCCACAAATTAGTCGAAGATCGTGTGTTTGAAGATGTGATTAAACATCGTTATCGCAGCTTTACTGAAGGGATTGGTCTCGAAATTGCAGAAGGAAGAGCCAATTTCAAGATGCTTGAGCAATATGCTCTCAACAATAAATCAATGAAAAACGAGTCTGGAAGACAGGAGCGATTAAAAGCGATATTGAACCAATACATTTTAGAAGTTTAACAGGATAAGCTCCAGATCCTGCTATAGATACCAAGTCAACGATCTACCCGTCATGATTCCTTTACGTTTGCTTATTGTTATGACGGGTAATTTCTACAATTGGGATTTATTTAGAGTGAATGGTTTTTTAAAGGTTAAGGAGTGAAAAAATGAAGTATGTCATTGGAATAGATATTGGAACAAGTGCTGTTAAAACCATTTTAGTCAATCAAAACGGCAAGGTTTGTGCAGAAACGTCCAAAAGTTATCCGCTCATTCAAGAGAAGGCGGGATATAGTGAGCAAAATCCTGAAGACTGGGTGCAGCAAACAATTAATGCATTGGCTGAATTGGTTTCTAAATCCAACGTTCAAGCCAAGGATATTGACGGGATAAGCTATTCGGGACAAATGCATGGATTAGTACTGCTTGACAAAGATCGGCAGGTGTTACGCCATGCAATCCTTTGGAATGATACCAGAACGACGCTTCAATGTATCAGGATGACCGAGACATTTGGCGATCATCTGCTTGACATTACAAAAAACCGTGTTCTAGAAGGGTTTACATTACCTAAAATGTTATGGGTGAAGGAACATGAACCTGAACTTTTTAAAAAAATTGCTGTTTTTTTGCTTCCGAAAGACTATGTGAGATTCCGTATGACTGGTGTCATTCACACCGAATACTCCGATGCAGCAGGCACTTTACTTTTACATATGACCCGCAAGGAGTGGAGCGATGAGATTTGCAATCAATTTGGTATTTCTGCAGGTATTTGTCCTCCGCTGATTGAATCTCATGATTGTGTAGGATCGCTGCTTCCGAACGTTGCGGCGAAGACCGGGTTGTTAGAAAAAACAAAAGTGTACGCCGGGGGAGCAGATAATGCTTGCGGTGCTATTGGGGCCGGTATTCTTTCTTCTGGAAAAACATTATGCAGTATTGGGACGTCCGGGGTCATACTTTCTTACGAAGAAGGCAAAGAAAGAGACTTTAAAGGGAAAGTGCACTTTTTTAATCATGGAAAAGAGGATTCTTTTTATACGATGGGAGTCACGCTCGCTGCAGGATACAGCTTAGACTGGTTTAAAAGAACGTTTGCACCAAACGAATCGTTTGAGCAATTATTGCAGGGGATAGAATCTATTCCGATAGGATCAAATGGACTGCTATTCACTCCTTATTTGGTTGGTGAAAGAACGCCGCATGCTGATTCTTCTATTCGGGGAAGCTTGATCGGAATGGATGGAGCCCACAAAAGAGAGCACTTTTTGAGGGCGATAATGGAAGGGATCACATTCTCTTTACATGAATCAATTGAGTTATTCCGCGAAGTAGGGAAATCAGTTCATACTGTTGTTTCTATTGGCGGGGGAGCTAAAAATGAAACGTGGCTGCAAATGCAAGCTGATATTTTCAATGCGAGGGTGATCAAGTTAGAAAATGAACAAGGTCCAGCCTTGGGGGCTGCGATGCTAGCTGCCTTTGGAAGTGGGTGGTTTGAATCCCTTGAAGAATGTGCAGAGAAGTTCATTCGTGAGGCTGCTGCATTTTATCCAAAGGAACAAAATGTTCAAAAATACAAAACACTATTCGATTTGTATAAAAAAATTTACACTCACACAAAGGATCTAAATACAGCTTTAAAGAGCTTTCGAAAAAACTAATGATAAATGACGTAAGAACAATTAACGGCTAATCATCATCAAAGCCCTTTGATGACTCACTACAGATTCATCATTGGGTTTATATATCTGGTAACCAAATTAAAAGCGGCATCAAAAAATCAGTTGCTCCATTCTATTTCCCATCAAAAACATAAAGCTATTACATGATAAACGAAACTTTTTAGTAGGTTAGCAGGACAAATAATATAACTGCCTTGTGAAAGGTGGTGAGTAAACAAAACATTACGGTAAGACCTAAATGCAATCTAATCAAACTGGAGGCATACCAAATGGAACAAAAAAGAATGAGGTTTTTGTTAGCAGTTTTATTTAGTCTAGCGCTGACATTACCTGCATGGTCCGCACAGGCGGCAACTACAATCACCTCAAATCAAACCGGCTCCCACGATGGCTATGACTATGAACTGTGGAAGGATCATGGGAACACCAGTATGACGCTCAATAGCGGCGGCGCGTTTAGTGCCCAGTGGAATAACATCGGGAATGCGTTATTTCGAAAAGGCAAGAAATTCGACTCTACCAAGACTCACTCACAACTTGGAAACATATCAATTCATTATAACGCAACCTTCAATCCAGGCGGAAATTCCTATCTGTGTGTATGGATGGACGAAGGACCCGCTCGTTGAATATTACATCGTCGATAATTGGGGCACCTATAGACCGACCGGAACGCCGAAGGGTAGTTTTACTGTTGATGGAGGCACATATGACATTTATGAAACGATTCGAATCAACCAGCCTTCTATTATAGGTATCGCAACCTTTAAACAGTATTAGAGTGTCCGGCAGACAAAACGAACGAGCGGAACTGTATCTGTCAGCGAACACTTCAAGAAGTGGGAAAGCTTAGGAATGCCAATGGGTAAGATGTATGAAACCGCGCTTACGGTAGAGGGATATCAAAGTAATGGCAGTGCTAATGTAACGACTAATGTACTGACTATTGGAGGAAAAAGAAATTAATCCTTTTAAGTTTTGATTCGTGTTTCAGTCCGAATTCTTGATTTACGATAAAACCGAAAGTATGTTTCATACAAAAATATCCCCTCACCTTAACGTGAAGGGTGCTTTTTTATTATCTAAATAGCTGTTTTTACGTTAGTCAACAAGATTCATGTTTAAAAAGCAGGATTAACTCTAACTATTAGGAATATACAGATCCTCTGGCATTACTTACACAGCAGAAAATTTAACAGGCATAGTTGTCATGATCTCTGTCTGTTTTAGCTTGGTAAGCAGAATGGAAACTAGACAAGCCAGAGCTTTTTTTCTAATTCAATTTGCAAACGCTTCTGTTCCTCCAGTTGACGCTGCAGCATAAGAGATTTTATTTTCATTTGCATTAGAAGTTTCACTCAATTCTTTAAAAGTTGCATTCTGCTTTGTTGTTGCTTATTCAACCGTATGAACTTGCCAATAAAATAACCAAAACATATCCTCGAAAAGATAAAAACAAATAATTCTGAAAATTTTATTGACTTAAAACGCTTTTGGAATTATGATAATATCAGAAATGACAATAAAGTGACAAAAACATCACTACAACATAACAATTAAGGGTTTGTGTTTTTTTTTGGTGAAAAGTGAAAGCGATTACAAATTCAGAGCCGGAAATCTAAGATAGACATGATTTTCAAACGATCTTACTTTTAGTTAAAATTCTATATCCTTGTTTCAATAGCCATACCGAAAGGAAATTATTAAGTATTCTTAATAAAGGCAGGGGAAATGGATATGAATGAACATCAAAATCGCAGATTGAAATTAATTATGATTTCAGCAACATTTGGAGGGCTTCTCTTTGGATATGACACCGGAGTTATAAATGGAGCATTGCCTTTTATGGCGAGAGCAGATCAGCTTCATTTAACACCGGTTACAGAAGGGCTTGTGACAAGTATTCTTTTATTAGGTGCGGCGTTTGGAGCGTTGTTATGCGGCAGATTAGCTGATCGCTATGGCCGCCGGAAAATGATCCTTCATCTTTCTTTTTTATTCTTCCTGGCATCTCTCGGAACAGCATTAGCCCCTAATGTTTCAATCATGGCAGTCTTTCGTTTTTTGCTCGGGCTGGCGGTTGGGGGAGCTTCAGCGATGGTACCGGCATTTTTAGCAGAAATGGCACCGCATGAGAAGCGAGGACGTATGGTAACCCAAAATGAGCTAATGATTGTCGGCGGGCAATTTTTAGCATATGTTTTTAATGCGATCCTTGGCGTTACAATGGCAAATACCGGACATGTTTGGAGATACATGCTTGCCCTTTGTGCCGTTCCGGCTATCATGTTATTTGCCAGTATGCTCAAGGTGCCAGAAAGCCCGAGATGGCTAACTTCCAAAGGGAAAAAAAGTGAGGCGCTGCGTGTTCTTAAAGAAATTCGAGAAGATAAGCGTGCAGAAGCTGAATTTAGAGAAATTCAAGCAGCGGTAGAAAAAGATACAGAACTAGAGAAGGCATCACTCAAGGACTTTTCTACACCATGGCTGCGCCGTCTTTTACTGATTGGAATCGGTGTTGCCATAGTGAATCAAATTACAGGTGTTAACTCGATTATGTATTATGGCACTCAAATCCTTAAAGAATCTGGTTTTGGTACAAAAGCGGCTTTAATCGCTAATATTGGGAATGGGCTGATATCAGTTATAGCAGTTATATTTGGGATTTGGCTGGTCGGAAAAGTGAACCGGCGTCCAATATTATTGATTGGTTTGGCGGGAACGACTACAGCACTTTTATTCATTGCAATATTCTCAATAGTGCTTGATGGATCTGCAGCACTCCCTTATGTTGTACTTTCTTTGACCGTTTTATTTCTTGCCTTTATGCAAGGGTGCGTAGGCCCTGTGACTTGGCTGGTCATTGCGGAAATATTCCCTCAAAGATTAAGAGGGCTTGGTTCTGGAATAAGTGTTTTTTTTCTGTGGATATTAAACTTTATGATCGGTTTTGCTTTTCCGATTTTGCTTAGCTCCGCAGGTTTGTCTTTTACATTCTTTATATTCGTCGCTTTGGGTGTATTGGCAATCGGTTTTGTGTACAAATTCATGCCGGAAACAAAGGGGCGTACACTTGAAGAACTAGAAGAGCATTTTCGTTCTCGACACGTTGAAGATACCCCTGAAAAGTCAGTTATTGAGGTGTAATGATTTATAATAAAATCATTGAACTGAAAGAGTACTCCCACTACGCAAGTACATAGCAAAGCAAATTATACAGCCAATCGTTTTGTAAAAGACAGTCAGATTATTTTGGCTGTCTTTCTTGTGTTGTATAAATAAAAAACAAATGGAATCGGCCGGTCTAAAAACTTTGCCTGACTCCTGTGACAGTAGCTTTCAGAGAAGTTAAACGTAGTGCTTGAATTGGTGGAGAACAGCAAAACTTTTCAATAATCATTTTTGATAGGGAAGTGATAAAATAATAAGAATGATTAAATTAGAAGAACTAATTAAAATTTGTAAAGTAAGTGAGTTATAAGAAAGAAGAGCGGTATCAAACGGCAGTCGATTCTTGTTACGCTAACCTAACAGTTGAGTATGATTTTAGAGAGGGGTGAATGATCCCGTTCGAAATAACTCATTATATGTGGAAAATGAGGGGAGAAACTTACTTTGTAACAGGCGGAGAGCTAGATGATCAGGAATTCTTCAAAGACAACTCAGTTGTTGAAGGGGCAGGCTTTGCACCACTTAAAAACCAATCAGTACTATACCATTTTCGTTGAATTGCAAGCATATCCATTTGGACAAGCGGTTGATCTAGTCCAGACATACGAAGAGTTTGTTGACAGTGATTGCGAACTTGTCCTATTGTTGGCAGATAGCAGCTATGTTTCGATATACTGTAAAGACAGAAATGTCATTGAAAAGATTTTCATTAATGCTCTAAAGAACGACTTTGAAGAGGTTCAACTTATAACTGATGACAATGACACAAGAACAGGCCTTACCGTATAATAATTCTATAATTAAAGGGAGTAATACATATGACAATGCAAATTAAAATCAAATATCTAGATGAAACACAAACAAGAATCAGCAAAATTGAGCAAGGAGATTGGATTGATCTTCGGGCTGCCGAAGATGTAACAATGAAAAAAGAAGAATTTAAACTTGTCCCATTAGGTGTAGCAATGGAGTTGCCTGAGGGTTACGAAGCACATGTCGTTCCCCGTTCAAGTACATATAAGAATTTTGGCGTTATTCAAACAAACTCAATGGGGGTTATTGATGAGTCATACAAGGGGGACAACGATTTTTGGTTCTTTCCTGCTTACGCATTACGTGATACAGAAATTAAAAAGGGAGACCGTATCTGTCAATTTAGGATTATGAAAAAAATGCCGGCACTTGAATTAATTGAAGTTGAGCGTTTAGGGAATGAAGATAGAGGCGGGCACGGTTCTACGGGAACGAAGTAAATAATAAAACCTTGGCTGCCTTCATGTTGTGTAATTGACCTTATGGAGGTTACAGCCAAGGTGCATATTACCTTATGGATAGATCAAAAAATTACTCAATGTTTATTGAGGTATTACTTTTAAAGCGATAAGTTACTCTTTTATAAAACATGCTTAAAATGAAAAAGAGCCAATACCCTATCACAGTTCCTAAGGTGTTAAGAATTAAATCATCTACGTCAAAACTTCTGTAAACAGATCTTATATACACTGAAATCGAAAGCTGTGCTAGTTCAATAAACAAAGATATGAAAAATCCAGTTAGCAAAATTCTTTTTACGTTATTTAATTTCTTAAATAAAAGAGGAAACAACAAGCCAACTGGCAGTAATAATATTAGGTTTCCTCCAATTGATCTAATTACATAATATTGCAGTCCTTCATGATAAACATCTACAATAAAGTAAAACGGGATAAAGTTATTTCCTGATACGAATGGGATATAAGAGTCGTATTTCATATCCTTAATTAAATCAGCATCTATTGGCATAGGGAATAATGTAACACTAATCAAGTTGAAAAAGTAAACCAATAAACAAAAGATAACGATATGTTTATGTATGGACAGCCGGCTTTTTTTGTAAAGGACTCGTCTTATGAGTCTATAAAATATAAAGCAAAAATAAAGAACCATTAAGTATGGCAAGAGAAAAGCTGAGTCGAGCATAAATACACCACAATTTCCTTTTTAACTCATTTTAACATAAATAGGAAAAAGGGAAGATTCAGATTTCAATAAAAGAATACTTTTATCTAGAATAAAAAAGTAGGACAGGGCAAATAAAAACTACAAATGAAACTAATTTAAAGCCAAGTTAATGACTGTTTTCATAAATAAAAAAGCCCCGGTATGTCACCGGGGGAATAAATAGATGTTTAAGTGATTTAGTGATGTTTTTTATATGATTCGACAAAATCATAGTAATGATCATCGTCATCATAATACTTTTTTTCATAATGATAATCGTGATCATCATAATACTTTTTATCATGATCATGTTTTTTATCATGGTCATAATACTTTTTGTCGCAATCATAATGTTTTTTATCATGATCATAATATTTTTTGTCACAATCATAATGCTTCTTATCATGATCATAATACTTTTTGTAATACGTTTTTTTCCAAGTGTAATACTCTTCTTTATACTTTTTGTAATAACCCAATTAAAGCCCTCCTTTTATTCTAATCGAAATTAATATATGAAGTTTCAATGATATGGTATAGTCAAATGAAATAATAATTGTAAAAAGAGGCTGTTTAAAAACTTTCTGAAAACAAAATGGATAAATTACTTATTAAAATAAGAGCAGGAGAATGGATTCAATTACAATAAATTAGATGAAAGTGTATGGAGAAGAAGAGGGACTTTCAGAAAATGCTGAAGAATATTTGCTTGGTTAAAAGTCAGGAGCTCTATGATATTATTTCTGATGCTGCTTTGGAAGCTCAACAATCAGTAAAACCAGTCAAAACGATTTAAAGAGGGAATGATCTGTTACCAAATACAATAAAAGAAAGTGCAATGATCAAATGAATGAAATTAGAGGGATTTGTTTTAAACAAAGCCCAATTTCACATGGACAAATGACAATTGATATTGAGGTAAATACAATGCATTAAGCCAAGGGGAGCGAATGGAGGAATTAATATGTTTAGACAATATCCAATTTGGTACACACAGACACCTTACTATTTTAATTTTCATATGCCTCAATATCAAATCATCTCTTATAATCCTCAACGATGTTATCAACGGTGTATGTTTCAAACTGGCGGTAACTATGAGCTATGTGACAGACTATGTTATGAGGAAATACAGGTGTAAAAGAGGGGGCTAACTCCTCTTTAAGCACACAATGATTGGAATCACAATCTCATTTTATCTGCACATGCATAGTTTTTGCGATAAAATTGGTATCGTAAAATCATTTCTTGAAATGCCTAGAAACTGAAAAAGAAAGAAGGATATGAACAGTCATGACCCAATTTGATAAACAATACAATTCAATTATCAAGGATATTTTAAATAATGGAATCTCAGACGAAGAATTTAATGTAAGAACAAAGTGGGACTCTGATGGAACACCGGCTCACACACTAAGCATCATTAGCAAGCAAATGAGATTCGACAACTCAGAAGTTCCTATTTTAACAACAAAAAAAGTTGCCTGGAAAACAGCGATTAAAGAGTTGCTCTGGATTTGGCAGCTGAAATCGAACGATGTTACAGAATTAAACAAAATGGGCGTACATATCTGGGATCAATGGAAACAAGAAGATGGCAGCATCGGACATGCATATGGATTCCAGCTGGGCAAGAAAAACAGAAATCTAAATGGAGAAAAGGTAGATCAGGTTGATTATCTTCTGCATCAATTGAAGAACAACCCATCTTCACGGAGACACATTACAATGCTTTGGAATCCTGATGAATTAGACTCAATGGCCTTAACACCATGTGTATACGAGACGCAATGGTATGTTAAGCAAGGAAAACTCCACCTAGAGGTAAGAGCACGGAGCAATGATATGGCATTGGGAAATCCCTTCAATGTATTTCAGTACAATGTTTTGCAGCGCATGATTGCTCAAGTGACTGGTTATGAGCTTGGTGAATATATCTTTAACATTGGTGATTGCCATGTGTACACACGTCATATAGATAATTTGAAAATCCAAATGGAAAGAGAGCAGTTTGAAGCACCTGAATTATGGATCAATCCTGAAGTCAAAGATTTTTATGACTTTACCATTGATGATTTCAAGTTAATCAACTATAAACATGGGGACAGGCTTTCATTTGAGGTAGCAGTTTAATGCTGCCTCTTTATTGTTCATTAAAAAGAAAACAAAATTAGAGAGCAATCGAAGCAAAGGGATTGTTAGAAAAGCGTTAGATGGTCTTGCGTACTAGAGAATGACGGATTCTTTGGTTGAAAAAATTGAATGAACGATGAAAAGGCAGTGGTTTTATAAGGTGTTAATTCCTGCTAATAATACCATAAGGCTCAAGAATATTGTAATGCAAAGAAAAGCCCATACAATAGCTGTAAAGGGATTGTCGAGTCCCATCCTTTTTTTCCAACTTATATTAGTGGAATGACTGGTTTTGTATTTTGCTAACTGGATACATAAGATCACATTCAAAAAAACTGAAATAACAAGAGCTACAACTAAATAAAGGTTCATTTTCATCAACCTTTCTAGATTTCTTAAACATTTGAATAGCTAAAGTGTAAACCCAATATTAACATATACATATTTTATCTTAAAAGACCAAGATCGAAAATACGATTACTTTGTGCACTTTGAGGGTTGAAATGCAATATTTTTGGTCCTTGACTAAATGCAACCAAAAGAAGATATGAATCTACCCTTAACCATAATTAAAGGGGGCAGTTTCATATTTTTTAGCACGGAATTGTGTTCATACCATTTCTAAGTGAACTTGGTCTGAAATTCGGCAGAATATGGTGAACAAGCACCATGTCAAATAATATTATACCAAGGGTTACAGTATTATACTGTAACCCTTGCTTCTCTATATTTCCATTAAAAATATTCTTAATATTTGAAAATAACCATTTAAATATATTTCTAGAAATTGTATACTTATATGGTACTAAATGAATACATAGAAAGGACTGTTGTCGATGAAAAAAGTTTTTTGTAAGTTAGCCATTAGTTCCATAGCTCTATTTATCTTAGCTTTTCCTAATGGCAATGTCTTAGCTGCTGAAAAAGGGGCAGACAAGCCTGTCTCAATTGAATCACAAGTGCATACCGTATTTGCAAACGAGTCAACTGGCTTAACAAGTAACTCAGGAGGCGGGGAGTTTACTGCGCAATTTGTGAACGATTTTCGTAATGTTAAGATGAATGTTAAAACATATAAAAGCTGGTCTAGCTTTAAAAGAGTTTCTGATAATATAGCAACGGGGAGTAAAGGGGGATCCATTACTGCAAACAAAACAGTTACTTTTACAACAACTGTAAGCGGATCTATTAGTGGTTTAGGAATCTCAACTGCAGGCTCTGTAGCTAGCTCTAAAGGATATACTCTAAATGTTGGAGCTAATAAAAGAGTTTATATGGCATATAGAGTTAGGTATAATGTAGAAGAAGGATACAACTGTCTTAAAGATATTGTTACCGGTAAATGTGTATCAAAGAAAAAATACGTAGTTAAAAAACCTATGTATGGAGAATATGCTCTAAAAAACTATTAATTTCATATAAAAAAAGATTAGCTTTTGAAGCTAATCTTTTTTATTAAGAAGAAAATACCCTAATTTTGAAACTAGATACAAAGTGAAAGCGATCATTAATGTTCTTGATATAACAATTCCATGAATAGCCAGATCGTATCCAGCAGGTATCAACGCTTTTGTATTAAACATAAAATACATTGATACCAAAAGAGCAATAATAACTAAAATAATCCCAAAAAGACCTGTTTTTCCGTATTTCATACAAATTCCACCCTATATTAAAATATGATATAAATAAACAAAG
>NZ_JAJSOZ010000040.1:0-3442 GCF_021282335.1 Bacillus sp. G16
CCTTTAGATTCTTCTTTCAAATCGGTTACCTCATAATCATCGAGAGCGTACCAGATAGCTGATAGTGTATGCGGGTCTATAGTTCTATGATGTTCCCCAGCTTATCGGTAGCATAAGTGAGCGGTTTTAGTTCATAAATCGTGTTCTCGCAACGATCAGAGCAAATGATCTTCTTGAACCGTTTGATCTTCTTTGTGTATTGGAGACGTGATCCTTGATACTTTCGGGCACCTACCATATTGAAACCGTGTTGCTGAAAATAACGTATTGTTTTGGGCTCTGCTGAATCCGCCTTGATTAATTCCTTAGTCTCTGCAAATTCCTTGAGTTCTTCGGCTGTCTTATCATCCGTCAGTCCATTTTTGTAATACTCCCAGTAGATATAGAGATATTTCTTCTCGTGATCCACAGCAACTCTAACAACGGCGTTATACGATTCCACAAAGCCAAAATCCATACCAACCCGTTTAAGAGGGCGGTTAATATCAGCGATTGCCTTCAAAACCTCTTCATGTGGTCGCTCTTCAAACTGCGGTAGTACCCGAATTCCATTCACGCCAAAATGACCTTTCCGCGCAATTCGGTAAAGGTCTGGATCGTATGTCTTCAATTCTTCAAGTTGTTGCACATAGCTTTCTGGCAGAAAAAGATTATCGTCTGCTGTTGAGTGATGATAATAGGTATCGTCGCTAACGATTATCCGCTTTTCATAAAGCTCCTTATCATCCAGTACAAATCGCTTCTCTCGATCGTTTTTAAAAAAGTGCTTAAAAGTCCAATTATCTTCTCCAACTGGATTTGTTGAAAGTATCATGTGAAGCGGCAATGTCGGGTGACGAAGACGTCCTAACAGCTCCTTGAATCCCTCATACTTCACTTCTGAACATTCCTCAATCCAAATGAGTGAAATATTATTGATTGATTTCAGTTTGGCTGGCTTATCCATCCCTTTAAAGATGATGCGACTGCCATTTGAAAATCGAATCTGCATAGGGGATGCAACACACCTAACAATATGATCTAATTTCAGATCACTTACAAGTTCATCAAAAAGAGAAAATGTTGAGTCCCTATGTGTGTCGTACACTTCTCTGATAACAAGTGCAGTTCGTTTTTCTTTAAGCAATTTCAGAACAATCTTCAAAGCAACATGATAGCTTTTAGATGATCCATAACCACCAACGAGAAACTGAAACTTTTGACTCCAGTCAAAAAGAAATTCTTTAAAATGAGGATTTACTTGTTTAATCACTGTCATCACCTTTGTTCACAATGGTGATTTCAAAAGGTTTATCTTCTTCTGTAAGCTCTTCAACCTCTAATTTTTTCTTGTTGATATTTAAGCGTATATGTTCCAATTTAAGGCGTCGTTCGTCTTCTGAATTAGCTAATTCGTCAAACTGTTTAATTAGGTTCCTGAGCTCTGCCATTGCCCGAGATTGAGCGTTCAAGAACGTAGCATGACGATCCCAAGAAAATTGAAATTCGTATTCTTCCTCTTCGACTTCGTCCATCTCAGATAGGATTGACTTTTTCTTTTTAAGTTCCTTAATCATTTCTTTCTTATCAGAAACGAACATGATTTTTTGAGCCCTTATAATTGCAGCATATTGGATCTGTATCTGATCCCATATCATATCGACAGGTGAGCATTCCTGAATCTCTTCCATGATGGAGAGAGTTTCTTCTGGCAAGAATTTCGAGAAGAATCCATGAGTCATAGCGTTTTGATTTCTCTGTGGTGCGCCGCCCTTATTCCCTAAAGCATTTTTGTTACCGAGTGGTGCACCTACTTTTTTTGTGTGCACACTTTTCTTGGGAGGTGCACCCTTTTTTCTTTGCCAACCATGCCGCTGTTTCCACGATTTGATTGTGTTAACAGACACCCCGTATCTCTCAGCAAGGTCTTTGTATTTCATACCTTTGACATAATCCTTATACGCCTGTATGTGCTTTTCAACCATCTACATTCACTGCCGCCTCCTTTTGAATTAAGTTGTTTTGAAGATCCTCCCTCTAAACTGCCCCGAATCCAAGTCGACAACCGCCCATTTCTTTCATGAGATTTACCGCGGAAACAGTTACAGAGGGATATAAAAAAGACACTCTATTGAGTGTCTCTTGAAAAAAGATCAAAATTATAATAATTATCCTCATATAATAGTTCGAATTTTTCCAGTGGGAAAATTGATGACTCAAAACTTTTTAACAATGAATACTTCTGTTTCTCGTTTAAACTTTCTATAAAATTAGGCCTGAAAAAGATGTTTTCTGTATATTCTATGATTAGAAAGTTTAGATACTCGACAAATTCTTTATCATTTAAAAGCTCTAATTGATTAAAATATTCTCCATACACATCATCATTATCTGAAAAATATGAAATGATAATATTTGTACCACCTTCGATAGGATAGATATTTAGATAAATTGAGGGAAGCACAAGGTTCTTATTAATATTATGAATCTCATTTAAAGTATTTCCTTTTAAGTCCTCATTGACTGCAAAAGAAGTCGATACAGCAAAATTAATTTCAAATGGAAACTTTCGAAATAATGTTTTTATGTTTGAAAAGTTATTTTCAAGATAGCCCCTTTTAAATTTTTCATAATCAGAATTAAAATCTCTAATATCTAGCTCTGCTAGTTTAAAATTATAAACAAAAAAAGAGTCAATTAATTTATTTGGGTACTTTTTGGATATATTTCTAAGTGACTCCAACCTTCTAATTTTTTTATGCATTTCAATACATAGTGCTCTAAATGCAAATAAAAAATTTTGTATTTCCTCATTTTCATAATCCTTTAACTCTATAGGCTTAAACAATTCTGTATCGTGAAAATCACAAAAACCGAAAAAAGTACTGGCTTTATTCTTGCTAATCCTTTTAAACTCTGTTGTAATCCCTTCATCATTAGAGAATCTATGTGAAATTTGGTAAACATGATTTTCATCACTTATCCGATTAAGAATTCTATTATTTTGTATCGAGTGAGCATTTTTTATTAAATCACCACATTCTTCTTTATTAAATCCAAAACATGTTTTGAAATCAGTTTCATCCCACAGTTTACTCATTTCATATTGTATTCTGCTTTCAGAATAATTAAGCTCCCTTAAAGATTTCTGTTTAAAGTTTCTCGCTTTTTGGTAACAGCAAAACTTGAACTTCTTACCCGATAAACAAGGACAGGGCTCATATGGTTCAAATTTTAAATCCTCTTTCCTCAAATCATCAGTTAACAAGAACATCTTATCATTCCTCTTACCTTAATATTTTAAATACATTAAAACAGAAGAGCCTTTATTCATGACCTAGTCAATTTATATTTTTTTCTTTTTTGTCTCTTCAATCTCTTCAATTTCTTCAATGCATTCATCAATTAAAATTTTAAAACCAGAAACCTTAGTTAAAAAACGTTCTTTATTTTTATACTGAAT
>NZ_JAJSOZ010000041.1:0-3423 GCF_021282335.1 Bacillus sp. G16
CGCAGCATTTTTATTTTTTCATTATAGATAGGGTCTACTTCATTCAAAAATCCACGGCCCGCCATATTCGACTGCCCCAACATTAAAAAAGACTTTATCATCTCATTTTTCACTTCTTTACATCAATATTTTAGTCTAATTAGACTATAATCAATTCAGTTTGTCTTGTAAAGCTTTAACAAGGTTTTATTTTTTTATTAGTATGTATGAAAAGCAAACTAACATTGAAAACTTGGTGGATGTATTTGAGAAATAGCAAGTTCTTTTTCTTATCCAACTATCGGGGGCTTTTAGTTCAATAACGTTCTTCCACAATCGGGCACGATTATTGAACAAGAACTAAAGGAGTTATACATATTAGTCATGTATAATATGTATCACTCCTTATTTTTATGGCTTTTTTGATTTAGGTCTTGATATACAATGAAAAAACAACAAAAACCCTGTCATGTAAGGGTTCCTATGGAGGTTCAAAATCATTTTTCATAGGAAATACGTTCAATGATGGGGGTGTATCCCAAATGAAATGGATTGTTAAAAAGGGAGGACTATGTTGAAGAGGTTAAATATCAATAAAAAATTATTAAAAAGGTTAACGATTGTACCAATTCTATTCATTTGTTATGTTTTATTTTTAATTCCTGAAGTTATACTTGAAGAGCAATGTCCTAATAAGCCTTATAGTTTAACAATCGTAAAGCACGGGACAGGTATATTCGATAAGAAAATTGTTTTAATATATTACAAGATCAACGGAAAAACAGTAGCTGTTGGAAATTTGGTGTTTTTTGAGAATTTGGGCAGGGATATAGATGTTACTTGGGATACGAACACTGATGATGGAACTTGGTGGATAGATAAAAGTGTACATTTAACCATGACTTATGCTAAAAATTTTAAGGGGGATTTAGACAAGAAAGATATTGTTTTTGATTACGGTACTGTCCAATGATAATGAATCAGTTTATTTAAAACAGGAAAATACAATAAAAGAACCGCCAGTCGCGATTCTTTTGTGTTCAGATTTAAACAGATTTAGGAGCAGTTTTTCCTTTCCTTACAAATACCATGATCCCGGGGATGATCATAAGTATAGCTGGTATTAAATAGAACCAATCAATACATATAAGTCCTCCCCCTGAGACAAATAGTAGAACACTGCTCAACTTTGGCTTAAATAAGACAACAATTGAAGCTGTAAACCCAATACATGAAAGGATCAAAGATACCCATGACTCTACAAGAAGGTCGCTTGTCATTTCAAAGTATCTAATTAAATGAAAAAATAAATCAAGATAGGCGATAACTAAAGCAAAAATAGATGCTACAACACCCAATAGGCTCCCTGTCAAACTTAAAAAAAACTCAATGGTTCTCTTCACAATAAACGCTCCTTATGTAATCAGGCCACTTCATTTTTATATATGAAAATGTAAAAGAAACATAAATGATAATATAAATGAGAAAAACAACAAAAACCCTTGCCACGTAAGGGTTTGTATGGGATTCAAAAGTCACTTTATAAATGAGGGTATGATTGAGATATAAATGAGAATCTAAATCTTATTAGTAAACAGAATTAAACATAATAAACAGAAATAAATAATAATAAACTAACTGCGTTTATTTATCTGATTTCCGTCTTTCCTTTAATTGCTCCGTTATAATCTCCAAAGCAGCCTGTAAGATCTCATCTGTTATCTCACCGTCTTTTGCTGCAAGGAACGTTTCAGGATCGTTTAACACTTTTTTTGCATCGTCAGTGATTATATTTGATGATTTATCTTTTCCTCTTAAAAGGTAGTCTGTAGATACATCAAAAAAGTCGGCTATTTTGATTAATGTTTCGTAATCAGGTTCGCGAGTGCCTTGTTCATAATTAGCAAGTTTTCCTCTTGAAAAGCCTAATCTGTCTGCGAGTTCATATTGGCTTAGACCTTTTTCTTTTCTTAAAGCTGCTATCCTTTTACCTAACATATACACTCACTCCTTGTTATTAATTATAACTTGGAAACTAAGCGTTTCTACATTTGGAAACAAAAAGTTTCTGAAAACACTTGACGGACACGTATTGTGTCCTGTATATTATAAATCGTAAAAGGAAACAAAACGTTTCTAAGGGGGTGTTATAATTGGAAAGGGAAGTTTTGTTTTCCTTACGTGGAAACACGTCAAGAGCAGTTGTTGCTAATGACTTAAACATAACTCCACAGATGTTAGGGGCAATTGAAAGAGGGGATAGAACTCCCTCCTTAAGTCTGGCCAAAAAGATTGCAGACTATTATGGAACAACTGTAGATGAAATTTTTTTTACTCAAAGTAGACACGAAACGTGTCCTTAATACAAGACAAGTACAGATAAGGGGGCTTAATTATGAAAGTCATCTTGAAAAAAGGACCGCTGTTTGAACTGGCAGAGGCCAAAGCTTACAAATATCTCAGTGGCATACTTGTTCAGCGAATGAATGAACACCAAGAGAAGCTTGCGCAACAAAATAAAAAGGAATCAGCCTAAGTCATTTATAAACAGCATGGTCTTTTAACTTCAATTTTAAAACTGAAAACTCAATATATCAGGAGGCAAACATATGGAGAACAACCCATACAACATGCGGAATTTACCGCAGATTATGCGTAGTGCCCGAAAGGCTGCAGGTCTTTCCCAATACCAAATCGGCAAGTTAATCGGAGGTAAGGATCAAAGGTATGTTTCAGACGTTGAAAATGGACTTGCCAAGCTCACTCCAGAGTTATGTATTAATTGGTTTGAGAAGTGCGATGCCTATGAACATATTGATCTTGTCCATTACTTATTTAAACTCCATCCAACTGCGGCTGCTCCAATTGATCCGGCACTTAATGAATGTGCAAGTAAAGCAGTAATTAATATGGTTCACCAATTGGAAGAAGCATTACAAGCAACCAAACATTTAGCCCGTTGGCTAACGGATAATCGACCAGGTAAAACAGAGGAACTGCCAATGGCTGATATTAAGCAGATTTTTGATTTGATTGCGGCTAACAAAACATTGATTTATTCACTTGTTCGTACTCACGGGTTGAAAATGCAGGAACTTGCAGATAGATGGACGCGGAAAGCGCTGGTTGATCAAGTTGCTATGGCAAAACAAGAAGGAAGGCAGGCGGTTTCAGTATGAATACTAATCATTTCTTGAAGTCAGATGTTCCTATCGCAAAAAGAAAAATCGAATCAGCAGAAGAGCTATCAATCATGCTGTCAGAGGCATTACGTGATGGTGATTATGAAGAAGCGATTAGTCTTGCTGGAAGCATCAAGGTTCTTACTGAGGATATTAGCCGGCTTGCAAACAAAGGACGTCTTTATGAAACGGCATTGAAAATGCAACAGCAAGGTATCAACTTAACTGTAGTGAGCAGGTGTATAGGATGATGGTTCATTTT
>NZ_JAJSOZ010000042.1:0-2949 GCF_021282335.1 Bacillus sp. G16
AAATGTGGTTAAGTCCTCGATCGATTAGTATCTGTCAGCTCCATGTGTCGCCACACTTCCACCTCAGACCTATCAACCTGATCATCTTTCAGGGATCTTACTTCCTTGCGGAATGGGAAATCTCATCTTGAGGGGGGCTTCATGCTTAGATGCTTTCAGCACTTATCCCGTCCGCACATAGCTACCCAGCGATGCCCTTGGCAGAACAACTGGTACACCAGCGGTGCGTCCATCCCGGTCCTCTCGTACTAAGGACAGCTCCTCTCAAATTTCCTGCGCCCGCGACGGATAGGGACCGAACTGTCTCACGACGTTCTGAACCCAGCTCGCGTACCGCTTTAATGGGCGAACAGCCCAACCCTTGGGACCGACTACAGCCCCAGGATGCGATGAGCCGACATCGAGGTGCCAAACCTCCCCGTCGATGTGGACTCTTGGGGGAGATAAGCCTGTTATCCCCGGGGTAGCTTTTATCCGTTGAGCGATGGCCCTTCCATGCGGAACCACCGGATCACTAAGCCCGACTTTCGTCCCTGCTCGACTTGTAGGTCTCGCAGTCAAGCTCCCTTGTGCCTTTACACTCTGCGAATGATTTCCAACCATTCTGAGGGAACCTTTGGGCGCCTCCGTTACCTTTTAGGAGGCGACCGCCCCAGTCAAACTGCCCACCTGACACTGTCTCCCCGCCCGATAAGGGCGGCGGGTTAGAAGGTCAATACAGCCAGGGTAGTATCCCACCGATGCCTCCACCGAAGCTGGCGCTCCGGTTTCCAAGGCTCCTACCTATCCTGTACAAGCTGTACCAACATTCAATATCAGGCTGCAGTAAAGCTCCACGGGGTCTTTCCGTCCTGTCGCGGGTAACCTGCATCTTCACAGGTACTATAATTTCACCGAGTCTCTCGTTGAGACAGTGCCCAGATCGTTGCGCCTTTCGTGCGGGTCGGAACTTACCCGACAAGGAATTTCGCTACCTTAGGACCGTTATAGTTACGGCCGCCGTTTACTGGGGCTTCAATTCGCACCTTCGCTTACGCTAAGCGCTCCTCTTAACCTTCCAGCACCGGGCAGGCGTCAGCCCCTATACTTCGCCTTACGGCTTCGCAGAGACCTGTGTTTTTGCTAAACAGTCGCCTGGGCCTATTCACTGCGGCTCTCTCGGGCTTGCACCCTAACAGAGCACCCCTTCTCCCGAAGTTACGGGGTCATTTTGCCGAGTTCCTTAACGAGAGTTCTCTCGATCACCTTAGGATTCTCTCCTCGCCTACCTGTGTCGGTTTGCGGTACGGGCACCTCTCACCTCGCTAGAGGCTTTTCTTGGCAGTGTGGAATCAGGAACTTCGCTACTATATTTCGCTCGCCATCACAGCTCAGCCTTATGGGAAACGGATTTGCCTATTTCCCAGCCTAACTGCTTGGACGCGGATATCCAATACCGCGCTTACCCTATCCTCCTGCGTCCCCCCATTGCTCAAATGGTGAGGAGGTGGTACAGGAATATCAACCTGTTGTCCATCGCCTACGCCTTTCGGCCTCGGCTTAGGTCCCGACTAACCCTGAGCGGACGAGCCTTCCTCAGGAAACCTTAGGCATTCGGTGGAGGGGATTCTCACCCCTCTTTCGCTACTCATACCGGCATTCTCACTTCTAAGCGCTCCACCAGTCCTTCCGGTCTGGCTTCACAGCCCTTAGAACGCTCTCCTACCACTGTTCGAAGAACAGTCCGCAGCTTCGGTGATACGTTTAGCCCCGGTACATTTTCGGCGCAGAGTCACTCGACCAGTGAGCTATTACGCACTCTTTAAATGGTGGCTGCTTCTAAGCCAACATCCTGGTTGTCTAAGCAACTCCACATCCTTTTCCACTTAACGTATACTTTGGGACCTTAGCTGGCGGTCTGGGCTGTTTCCCTTTCGACTACGGATCTTATCACTCGCAGTCTGACTCCCAAGGATAAGTCATTGGCATTCGGAGTTTGACTGAATTCGGTAACCCGGTAGGGGCCCCTAGTCCAATCAGTGCTCTACCTCCAAGACTCTTACCTTGAGGCTAGCCCTAAAGCTATTTCGGAGAGAACCAGCTATCTCCAGGTTCGATTGGCATTTCACCCCTACCCACACCTCATCCCCGCACTTTTCAACGTGCGTGGGTTCGGGCCTCCATTCAGTGTTACCTGAACTTCACCCTGGACATGGGTAGATCACCTGGTTTCGGGTCTACGACCACGTACTCATGCGCCCTATTCAGACTCGCTTTCGCTGCGGCTCCGCATCTTCTGCTTAACCTTGCACGGGATCGTAACTCGCCGGTTCATTCTACAAAAGGCACGCCATCACCCGTTAACGGGCTCTGACTACTTGTAGGCACACGGTTTCAGGATCTCTTTCACTCCCCTTCCGGGGTGCTTTTCACCTTTCCCTCACGGTACTGGTTCACTATCGGTCACTAGGGAGTATTTAGCCTTGGGAGATGGTCCTCCCGGATTCCGACGGAATTTCACGTGTTCCGCCGTACTCAGGATCCACTCAGGAGAGAACGAAGTTTTGACTACAGGGCTGTTACCTCCTATGGCGGGCCTTTCCAGACCTCTTCATCTACCTCGTTCTTTTGTAACTCCGTACAGAGTGTCCTACAACCCCAAGAGGCAAGCCTCTTGGTTTGGGCTAATCCCGTTTCGCTCGCCGCTACTCAGGGAATCGCATTTGCTTTCTCTTCCTCCGGGTACTTAGATGTTTCAGTTCCCCGGGTCTGCCTTCTCATATCCTATGAATTCAGATATGGATACCACTCCATTACGAGTGGTGGGTTTCCCCATTCGGAAATCTCCGGATCAAAGCTTGCTTACAGCTCCCCGAAGCATATCGGTGTTCGTCCCGTCCTTCATCGGCTCCTAGTGCCAAGGCATCCACCGTGCGCCCTTTCTAACTTAACCGTTAAAAAGAATCACTA
>NZ_JAJSOZ010000043.1:0-1528 GCF_021282335.1 Bacillus sp. G16
CTTATATAATCATTATGCTGTCTTTTTATATTCTTTGCTTTTATCTTTGTTTCTCCAATTTTAGCATAAAAATTAAAACCTTTAGAATTAAACAGAGAGCTCCAAAAACCTTCTAAGTGAATAGAATCCTCATTTTCTTCTAAAATCTCAATAGTTAGAGTTTGATCCGATAATTTCGAAACAATTTTATCTTCTCTGTATAAATAATAATCCTGTTCAGTTTCTCTTTCATATACATACCTACTATAATTTTCACCGTGTTTTATTTTTAAAGCATGATATAGATAGAAATGGCTCACACTTTTTGTTTCAATGATGACATCGTCGTCAATATACGACAATACTTCTCTAATCAATGTTAAAAATTCACGGTATTCATTTTCGTCTAAAGGTGTTTCACTAATATCCTTAATTAATAATTTCCACTTCAAATCATGCATAACCATATATTGAAGAAACAAAGGTATCTTCTGTTCATGATTTTTTGTGATATCGATTAAATTCTTGGAGAAAGTGATAAGTGAATGATTAAACCAATTCTTATTTGCTTTAGCAGTCTGCATGGCAGATGATCCATCTTCTCTAACTCTATAATGGTATTTTGCCTCTTTAACCAGACCATACTTTTTCTTTTGCGATATAATTAAATTAACTAGTTTGGCATCTTCACCTATTTTACAATTTTCATCAAACCTGATATTTTTCAAGGCATCTTTTTTTATAAATGTAGAACAGCAATGAGTTAATATATGATGTGGTTCTTTTTCCACATCCAATATTCTTGTAGAAGAAAACTTATTATTTAGATTATGTTCTCCAGTTCTTCCTTCTTCAAAAAAAATAGGGATTGCTACAATATCAATTTCATTCTTATGTCGATTAAAGAAGTTTAAAACATTTTCGAATGTTTCTTCTGAAACTAAATCATCCGGATCCAAAAATTGAATATATCTACCTTCAGCATACTTTAAACCATAATTTCGAGCACTGCTCACTCCGCCATTCTGTTTCTTTACATACACAATATTTTTTGGATATTTTTGAGCATATTCTTTACAAATGATTTCACTTTTATCGGGGCTATCATCATTCACAAGTATTAACTGAATATTCTCAAAACCCACAGTCTGGTTAATGACGCTTTCTATAGCATCAGTTAGATACAACTCAACATTATAAATCGGCATTATAACACTGAAATCATAATTAAAACTCTTTTCGTTCATAAAAGATTACTCCTAACAAAATGTTTATATGAATAAGAATCCGGGTAAATAAAAGTAAAAAAACAAAGAGAGTGCTAAATTTTCGAAAAAACATGATTTAATTTAGTAAAAATGTATTAAAAAGCATTCCTTACCTATTTTTTTAAAACTTTTGCAAGCAAACTTTTAAAAATGTTTACATGGTTAAGTTCTAAAGCATCATTTGGTGTTTTTAGGACAAAGTCAAATGCAAAGGCCCAAATCGGTATTTCAACAACAAAGCCAGCATATCTAAAATCTCTTAATTTATATCCCCATACTTC
>NZ_JAJSOZ010000044.1:0-1454 GCF_021282335.1 Bacillus sp. G16
AAACCGCTCACTTATGCTACCGATAAGCTGGGGAACATCATAGAACTATAGACCCGCATACACTATCAGCTATCTGGTACGCTCTCGATGATTATGAGGTAACCGATTTGAAAGAAGAATCTAAAGGAAGACCACAAAGATCAAGACCAGGAAGGGGGTAAAGCATGTCAAAACAATCTGTTAAAGCACGAGTGATCAAAGCCTCTCCACCTACTGAATCGACTAAACAAATTTATGAGGATGAATTTGCGGACAGTTATGACAGCAATATTTTACCGCCTCCGTATAATCTCAAAGAATTAAAGATGATTGCTGAGTATTCAACGATCTTACAGCAATGTGTTGATGCCTACAGGACAAATATTGTAGGCTTTGGGTTTGATTTTGAGTACTCGTTTGATGTGAATTCGCCAGATGTGAAAAACAATGAAAAAACAGAAGCTGAAAGTGAATGGACAAAGCTTGAAGAGTTCGTTAAATACCTTCACTTTGATGAGTCAGCTGAGACTGTACTCGGTTTTGTTATTGAAGACCGAGAAAAGACCGGTAATGGATTTATTGAGGTTATCCGAAACGGTGAAAATAAGCCAGCCGGCATTGAATACATGGACGTTCAAAATGTACGAGTTTGCAAACTGTCTGAACCAATCGAAGTTGATTTTACATACTTCGAACAAGGACAAATGAAATCAATCAAAAGGGAGAAACGATTTCGAAAGTATGTTCAGATGATTGATGGCCGTATGGTTTATTTTAAGGAATATGGTGATCCTCGTACTTTAAATTTAGAGACAGGCCAATATGATGAACAGACTCCATTCGAGAAACGAGCAAATGAAGTAGTTCATTTCAAGATAGGAAGCGGTACTTATGGAAAGCCTCGATGGATTGGCCATATTGTTAATCTGTACGGGGCCCGAAAAGCTGAAGAGCTGAACTTCATGTACTTCAAACAAGGTAGACATATTCCCGCTGCCATCACAATTGAAAATGGTATGTTATCAGAGGACTCATACTCACAATTACAGGACTACATGAATGGGCTAGAAGGGGTGGAAAATGCTCATAAGTTTCTTTTACTTGAAGCAGAAGGCATAGCGAAGGGGAAAAACATTCATGGCGATGAAGAGATTGCTCCAGTGAAAGTCGATATTAAGTCACTTGCTGAAATCCTTCAAGAGGATGCTTTGTTTCTTGAATATGACCAAAAGAGCCGAGACAAAATTAGATCGGCTTTTCGTTTGCCTCCACTTTATACTGGTGAAGCTCAAGATTACAACAGAGCGACAGCTGACACAGCAAGAAAGATTACTGAGGAACAAGTCTTTCAGCCTGAACGAAAGTTAATCACAGGTAAACTGAATGCTTTATTTCTAAATGATCTTGAGATTCATAAGGTTCGTCTTCTGTTAAAAGGGCCTGACTTTAGAGATCCGCTTGAGATTGCTAAGGTT
>NZ_JAJSOZ010000046.1:0-1286 GCF_021282335.1 Bacillus sp. G16
GGGACTGACCCCATAAGATGAGACAAATAAAAACACCTTCAAGTTTGAATACGGATGATTGTTATCCGAAATTAGACTTGGAGGTGTTTTTTCTATGGGGACAAGAGTGAGTTATCCGGTTGAAGTGAAACAGAAGGCTGTAGAAATGAGATTGGCAGGCGTACCTATGAAAGAGATCATGCAGGAGTTGAATATTAAGAATAAGACACAGGTTCAGACATGGGTTAGATGGCATAAGACTGGGGATACACATCGATTCGAACAGCCTGTTGGAAAGCAATACACTTACGGAAAAGGCCCGGAGTATTCTTCCGAATTAGAGAAACTGCAGGCAGAGATTCGTTACCTGAGACAACAGAATGAAGTTTTAAAAAAGTACAACGAATTGGAAAGGAAGTTGATAGCGAAACGTCAGTCGAACTTGTAGAAATATTGCACAGCACAATGACCGTACAGGATATCTGTATTCATTTAGGTATCTCTCGAGCGTCTTATTATCGTTGGAAGAAGAATCTGATGAGGGATCAGCCTAAGCGATATTTGGAAAAACAAATCGGCACGTTGTGCCGAGAGCACAAGTATCGATATGGATATCGAAAAATCACAGCCATACTCAAAAAGAGAATGTGTATTAACCATAAAACGGTTCAACGTATTATGCAGAAAAATCAATGGCAGTGCCAGGTTAAGGTGAAAAAGCGCAAGAAGGATGGGCAGCCATATGCCGTGGTCGATAATATATTGGATCGGAACTTTCAGTCTGATCGTCCTCTTGAAAAACTAGTAACGGACATCACGTATTTGCCTTATGGACAGAAACAATTGTACCTTTCCAGTATATTGGATTTATACAATGGAGAAGTGATTGCTTTTACGATTGGGGATAAGCAGGACACTGACTTTGTTTTAGACACACTTGATCAGCTACCAACGCTGCCTGAGAACTGCGTGTTACATAGTGACCAAGGTTCTGTGTATACATCTTACGAATATCAAAAAGCTGTTAAAACAAAAGGCATTACCATGAGCATGTCCCGCAAAGGGACGCCCGCTGATAATGCCTCCATCGAATCGTTTCATTCCTCACTAAAGTCTGAAACGTTCTATCTTAACAGCATTGATCGAACTACGACCGCCATCGTAGAACGCACTGTCATAGAATACATTCATTATTATAACAATATTCGTATTCAAACCAAACTAAACAACCAATCACCGATAAACTATCGGCAATTGGCTGTTTAAAAGGTGTTTTGACCCCTGTCTCAAAAACGGGGGTCAGTCCC
>NZ_JAJSOZ010000047.1:0-1001 GCF_021282335.1 Bacillus sp. G16
GCTATTTAATATATATAATTCTACAATACCTGTCTCACTGGGAATGACCTTACTAAATCCACCTCGGAGTTTCATATTCCAATTGTACAAATTTGCTATTGCCGCACCAACATAGGTTTCATAAGGACGATCCAAATAGATATTATTAATACTCACTACATTGAGCTTCTTTTCTTTAAATCTATATTTGAAGAGCTTTTCTAAAAAATAGGTAACTTTTTCAGGTTTTGTTTCCATTTGTGATACCAATAATGGAAAGGAGGCTGGATCACCTTTTCTAATTAAATTATTAGTTGCAAAATTGATTTTTCTCTTTCTCAACTTTTCAAGTTCCTTGAAATCGCCTTTAGCTTGTGGAAGTTTTTCATTTTTAGTTATATCATCTTTATATTGCTGAAGTAACCTATACATCTCTTCGTCAGATTCCTCTTGTAAATGTGACAACTTATCCTCTTGCTCTTCTCTAAACTCTTCTAATTCTTCATCATCTTCAACTTCATATACTTTTGTTTTACCAGCATTTATTTCTAGACCTAATTCCCATAAGTGAGCCTGCAAATGCAGTAGACTTCTCTCTACTTCTTGTTTAGTTTTTCCTAATATCCTTATATCGTCCACATAGCGAATATAGTTAAATTTCGTGAATTCTTTCATTTTATGGTCTAACTCATTTAGATATAAATTACTTAAAAAATAAGCCAAAGATCCCCCTTGAGGAATACCTTTATCTGATCTTTTACTCTCCCCCTTTAGTGAATAAAAGCTTTTTAAATAGGTCGGAATTAGTATTTCTATAATATAAGAGTAAGTTTCATCTTTGAGATGTCGTTTTAACATATTCATTAGAAGGTCATGGTCAATATGATCAAAATAAGAAACAAGGTCTGTCTCACATACCCATCTATTACCTTCTTTTATTTTATAAACAGTATGATTTAAAAACTTATTGTATTGTTTAAAATAAGGAATGAATGTGGGAGCAGAGAATTTTGTTTTTTTTC
>NZ_JAJSOZ010000048.1:0-803 GCF_021282335.1 Bacillus sp. G16
GCCCTGCTGGAAGCCAACGCGGCGATCTTCTCCGTGCAGGGCAAGGCGCTGAATGACAACGCCAGCCGCGACGTCAAGGTGCTGGTGGTGGGCAACCCGGCCAACACCAACGCGCTGATCGCTTCCTGCAACGCGCCGGACCTGGATGCGGGCCAGTTCACCGCGATGATGCGTCTGGACCACAACCGCGCCAAGACCCAGCTGGCCCAGAAGACCGGCAAGCACGTCACCGATGTCGAGCAGATGATCGTCTGGGGCAACCACAGCGCGACCCAGTACCCTGATTTGGCCCACTGCAAGGTGGCCGGCACTCCGGCCTTCGATCTGATCGAGCGTGACTGGTACGAGAACGACTTCATCCCCACCGTGCAGCAGCGCGGCGCGGCCATCATCAAGGCGCGTGGAGCCTCCTCCGCGGCCTCTGCGGCCTCCGCGGCCATCGACCATATGCGCGACTGGGCGCTGGGCACCGATGAGGTGGTGAGCATGGGTATTCCCGCCGACGGCAGCTACGGCGTCGGGCCCGGGATCATGTATTCCTACCCGGTGGTCTGCAAGAACGGCAAGTACGAGATCGTCCAGGGTCTGGACGTCGACGACTTCAGCCGCGAGCGGATGAACGCCACCGAGCAGGAGCTGCGGGAAGAGCGCGCCGCGGTCGAGCATCTGCTGGGCTGAACCCCAGTTTGAAGCTGTAAGCTCTAAGCCGTAAGAAAAACCCCGCCAGGCCATGCCTGAGCGGGGTTTTCATTTTCCCAAGGCGCGAATCGCCTTCTTACAGCTTACGGCGTATAGCGTACAGC
>NZ_JAJSOZ010000049.1:0-736 GCF_021282335.1 Bacillus sp. G16
CCCGGAGCGCGATGGCCTGGGCGCGCATGGTGTCGAGGTCTTCGGCGGGGTCGGCGTCGAGCAGCACGGCGGCCTCGGGGACGTTCGGCGTGATGAGGGAGACGTACGGCAGGAGTTGGCGCATCGGCTCGACGGCGTCCTCGGCCAGCAGCCGGGAACCGGCGGTGGACACCATGACGGGGTCGAGGACCACAACCGGCACCGCGTCGGAGCGCTTGTCGAGGAAGGCGAGGACGGTCTCGATGGTGGCCGCGGAGGCGAGCATCCCGATCTTGGCGGCGTCAACCGCCACGTCGTCTACGAGGGTGTCCAGCTGGGCGCGGACGAAGTCCGCGGGGACGACGTGGACACCGGTGACTCCCTGGGTGGACTGGGCGGTCAGTGAGGTGAGCACCGCGGTGCCGTAGGCACCCAGTGCGGAGAAGGTCTTGAGGTCGCCTTGAATACCGGCCCCGCCGGAGGGATCGGAGCCGGCGATCGTCAGCGCGATCGGTGGGCGGGGGTTCACGGTTGCCCGTCCCACGCGGCCCGCAGGCTCGCGGCCGCCACGGCTGGTTCCTCCGCGGCGCACACCGTCGAGACGACCGCCACGCCGGCGGCGCCGCTGTGGCGCAGCATGCCGGTGCGTTTCGTGGTGATGCCGCCGATGGCGACGACCGGCCACGGGCTCGCGGCGGCCACCGCAGCCACCCCGCCCGGGCCGATCGGAGTGCCGTGGTCAGGCTTGGTCGCCGTC